>JBMFWT010000023.1:0-42330 GCA_049964975.1 Acidiphilium sp. | reverse complement strand
CACCAATCCGCATTGGTTCGCTCTGGGATAGTAGCCCCTTATGTATCCCGACATATATGCAATGATTATTTATCGTGTATTATCAATGGCTTATTGATGGGGTATGGCGGAGGGGATGGGATTCGAACCCACGAAACGATTTGACTCGTTTAACGGTTTAGCAAACCGCCGCCTTCGGCCACTCGGCCACCCCTCCGCCGGGGTACACGGCGTATGCCAAGGCGTTCTAGAGGGCGCCGCCGCGCTCGTAAAGGGTGGGGGCTATCGGCGCGCCAGAATCAATGGTTATCTGCACGCCGATGAGCCACCCAACATGAGCCTCGGACGCGGTGCAGCCCGTGGTGCCGCCTGGAATCTCGCGACCGTTCTGATCGAACGCAGCGTGGGCATGGCCGTGCTCGCCATTTTGCTCCGGCACGTCACCATCGCGGATGTCGGCATCGTCGCCATCGCGTCCGCCATTTCCGAAATTGGCCGCATGATCACCTCCGGCGGCGCGGGCGAGCAGGTGATTGCCTCGCCCGGCGACCGCGCGGTAGAGGCCGGCGCGTTCTGGGCGCAAATCATTCTGGCCCTGGCCTTCACCATCGCTTTGTTCGCCCTCGCCCCCACCATCGCCCACTGGTATGGCGACCCGGCTTTGGCCTGGGTCACCCGCGCTTTGGCCGCGAATATTTTCATCGGCGCCTTCCTGATCGTGCCCTCCGCGCGCCTCGCCCAGATCATGCGGTTCCGCGCCCTCAGCCTGATGTCGCTCGGCAGCACCCTCCTCGGCGGCATCGTCGCCCTCTCTTTGGTGTATTCGGGCTATAATCTGCCGGCCCTGATCGCCCAACGCATCGTGGGCATCAGCTTTTACGCCGTCGCCGCCTCCATCGTGGCGCGCTGGCATCCGCCGGTCCCGCCGGGCTTGGCGCGCATCGGTGCGGCGCTGCGGTTTAATCTGCCAATGATGGCGGCGGGCTTTGTCGATTACATCGCCAATACCGGCTATGTGGTGCTGGTCGGCGCGCGCCTGCCCATCGTCGCGGTCGGGCAATTTCGCATCGCCCAACGCCTCGCCGAAGTGTTGCAAGAACTGGCAATTTTTCCCACTAGTAAAGTGTTTCTCCCGGTCTTCGTCGCCGTGCGCGATGACCCGGATCGGCGCTTTGCCATCGCGAAAAAACTTTGCGATGCGCTAGCCATTTTATCGCTCGGCGCCGCCGCCGTGGCCGGGGCCGCCGCCACGCCGATCACCATTTTGCTGTTTGGCCAACGCTGGGCCGCCGCCGGCCCGGTCTTTGGCGCGATGAGCCTGATCGTGCCCGCCGCCGCGCTCTATGCCTTCGTCAATCCCATGCTCACCGCCCTCAAGCGCCCCGGCCTGGTTTCGCTGTTCGCCGCCTTGAATGCCGCAACCATCGCCGCCGCCGCCTGGTTCGCCGCCCCGTTCGGGCTGATGGCCTTGGCCTGGACCCTGGCGGCGCGCGGCGCGCTCGCTGCCGGTTTATTGCTGCCCGCTTTTTCCATCGGCCTGGGCCGCTCCGCCAAACCGATCTTTTCGCTCCTAATCGCCCCGCTGTTCGGCTTGCTGATCGCCCGACTCGCCGGGGAAATCGTCACCCGCGCCATCCCCGCTGGCACCGACCCGTTCAGCACCCTGCTCCTCGCCGGCGGTGCCGCCGGTGCCGCCTTCGCCGCCACCCTGCTGGTCTTTGCCCGCCGCCGCTCCTTGGCCCTGATCGCAACCTTACTGCGCCTGTTCCGCCCCGCCCCCGCCTCAGCCGAAATCTAACCTGCCGCACACGCCGCACAAACCCCGCTCACCTCCACCATGCTCGCCGACACCATAAACCCCAGCCGCGCCGCCGCCTGTGCTAACGCCTGCGCCATCGCCGGATCTTCGATTTCCGCCACCGCCCCGCAGCGCGCGCAAATAAAAAACTGGGCGGCATGGTCATGCTGCTCATCATCAATACAAGGAATAAACGCGCTGAGACTCTCCACCTTATGCACCAGCCGCGCCGCCAGCAAAAATTCCAGCGCCCGATACACCGTCGCCGGCGTCGCACCACGATGCAAGCTGCGTAACCGCTCCAGCAACTCATACGCCGTCACCGGCCCGCTTGCGCTCAGCACCAGTTCAAACACCGCCCGGCGCAGCGGGGTGAATCGCGCCCCGCGCCGCACACATAACGCCGCCGCCGCGTCCAGCCGTGCCTGCACCCCGATCTGCCCTGCCATCTCACCCCCATAACAAGCCTGCACCAACCGTGCTACCAAGCCCCTCGAAATAGCAAGGTCATTCGCATTGCAGCCCAGCCCCACCATCACGGATATCGTCATCATCGGCGCCGGCGCCGCCGGGCTGATGGCCGCCATCACCGCAGGTCAGCGCGGTCGGCGCGTGCTGCTGCTCGACCATGCCGACGAGCCGGGCAAAAAAATCCTGATCTCGGGCGGCGGGCGCTGCAATTTCACCAATCTCCACACCGCCCCGAACCGATTTTTCGGCACCAACCATCGCTTCCCAACCTCCGCCCTCAGCCGCTACACCCCGCAGCATTTTCTGGCCCTGATCGAAAAACACCGCATCGCTTGGCACGAAAAAACCCTCGGCCAGCTTTTTTGCGATGGCTCCGCCCGCGCCATCGTCGCGATGCTGCGCACCGAAGCCGAAGCCGCCCGGGTCATCATCCGGCTGAACACCACCATCAGCGCGATCAGCAAGCCGGACCAATTTCACCTGGAAACCAGCACCGGCCCGGTTCGCGCCGAGTCTCTGATCCTCGCCACCGGCGGATTATCCATCCCCAAGCTCGGCGCGAGCGATTTTGCCCACCGGGTCGCCCGCCAATTTGCACTCCCCGTGATCGAGCCGCGCCCGGCCCTGGTTCCCGTCACCCTCGGCGATCCGATCCTCAGCCTCACCCAACCACTCGCCGGGGTTTCGCTGCCGGTGCGCGCGAAGGCCGGCAAAATCGCGTTCGATGAAGCCCTGCTGTTCACCCATCGCGGCCTATCTGGCCCGGCGATTCTGCAAATTTCAACACCCTGGCGGCCGGGGGGCACCATCATGCTCGATTTGCTGCCCAACAGCCCGCCCGATTTTCTGCGCCGCGCCAAACAAGCCAACCCGAAAATGGCGCTCCGCACCGCGCTGAGCGAAACCATGCCGCACCGGCTGGCCACCGCCCTCGCCCCCGCCGCCATCGCCGCCGCACCGCTGACTACTCTGCCGGACCGCACGCTCAACGCCCTCGCCGAATCGCTGAAAGCCTGGCCCATCACACCCACCGGCACCGAGGGCTATGCCAAAGCCGAAGTCACCAGCGGCGGGATCGACACCAACGCGCTCTCCTCGCAAACCATGCAAGCCCGCTCTGTCCCCGGCCTGTTCGCCATTGGCGAAGCCGTGGATGTCACGGGCTGGCTCGGCGGCTATAATTTCCAATGGGCCTGGGCCAGCGGCGTCGCCGCCGGCCATGCCGCCTGATTTTTAATCGGAATAGGAACGAAACCATGACCGCAGAAGACCTCACCAACTGGGCGCTCGCCAATGGCTGGCAAATGATCGCGGGCCATCCGAGCCTGACCAAGCCCTCCGCGCCGAAAGAGGCCATTGTGCGCTTGATCCTGAAAGCCACCGTCGCACAGCTCGAAGCGAAAAAACCCGCGGGCAAATGGGAAAAACTCGCCAGCGCCCCCTATGCCAGCATCGAGATGGACCCGATCGCCGAACTGCCGACCCAGCTTGGCTTCACCACCCTGCAAGGCTTCCGGGTTTTGATGGAGGATAATAAAAATCGCGCGGTGTTCGCCAATTTCCCGAAATCGCGTTGAAACGGCCCGAATTTATCGAAAAAATACCAGGGTTTCGAAGAGCAAAATCGGCACCAGCACTGCACTCGCCACCAGCGCATAGCCCAGAAAACCGGGCATTTTGACGCCCCTTCGCGCCGCGATGGCGCGGATCATCAAATTCGGCGCATTGCCCAAATAGGTCAGCGCGCCAAACAGCACGGAGCCCGCCGAAAACGATGGGAGCAGCCGCGCCAGATCAGGCCCCGCCGCCTGAAAAAACATCAAATAGGTTGGCGCACTATCGAGCAGCGCCGAGCAAATGCCCGACGCCCAAAACCACAAGGCCGGATCGCGCCCAAGCGGCAGGCGTGACACCGCCTGCAACACCGGCGGTATCGTTGCG
This sequence comes from Acidiphilium sp., assembly GCA_049964975.1. GTDB lineage: Bacteria > Pseudomonadota > Alphaproteobacteria > Acetobacterales > Acetobacteraceae > Acidiphilium. Next base: position 38,141 of record JBMFWT010000023.1, on the reverse strand, counting down.
AAAATGGCGAAGAACAGCACAGCAATCTCGCGCATCGGCGTCCAAGCGAACCGATTGCGCGCCCGCACCCGCTTTGAGCTGGTCGCCTCGGAAATCCCGATTAGCAGCAGCGCCAAGAAGCTCAGCCCCGCCTGACCATAGGGCAAGAGCGGGCTGACGGCGATGGAAGCGACGAACAAAACCAGCATCGCCCCGTTCAATCCGCCGCGCAGCACCAGCTTGCGTGCAGCGGGCAGCGTCTCGCGCGCAGCCAACCGACGATCAATCCCATACACCAAAGCGAGCACCGGCACGGTGATCCCCAGCATCGGCGCCAGCAAATGCGTGGTCGGCCAGAAAAACGGCACACCCCGCAAAAATCCCAATAACAACGGCGGATCACCCAGCGGCGAGAGCGCGCCGCCAACATTGCCGACCAGAATGATAAACCCAATCACCAAATGGCGCTTCTCATGCCGCGCCGCATTCGCAGCGAGCAGCGGATGGATCAGCAACAGCGAGGCCCCGATCGTGCCGATGACACTCGCGAGCATGGTGCCAAGAGCGAGGAGCAAAACATTGCCGAATGGCCGCCCAAACGGGCCGCCGGCGATCAAAATTCCGCCACTCAGCACATACAGGGCCATCAGCACCGCCATAAACGGTGCAAAATCCTCGAATGTCGTGCGCGCCAGCCCCGCAAACGCCGCAACCGGGCCATGCAGAACCACGGCGATGATCACCGCAAGCCCCACCAGCCCCAGCGTCAAGGACACCATCCGACGGTGCCACAGGCGCGGCGCCAAGCTGGGCAGCAGCGCAAAGCTGAGCAGCACCAGGATAAAGGGCAGGAGCGGTATGAGTGTCACATTTGCATCAAGGTTTGCATGTCGGCCAACGGCAAACTATCCTATTGCGGGAGGCGGCGCGATGGCCGCCAGCGCAATGGAGACGCAGAGCATGGATATGAATGGAGAGCGGCTGATCGCCGCACCACGAACCGTCGTTTGGGCCGCTTTGAACGACCCCGAAACGCTCAAAGCCTGTATTCCGGGCTGTGAATCCATCGAGAAGCTCTCCGATACCGATTTGCAAGCGGTTGTTGCCGTTAAAGTCGGGCCGATCTCGGCGCGATTCAACGGTAAAGTGACGCTATCGGATATTGATGCGCCCAAAAGCTATAAAATTACCGGCGAAGGCCAAGGCGGCGGCGCCGGTTTTGGCAAAGGCTCGGCGGATGTTCATTTGACCGAGACCGAGGGCGGCACCACCCTAACCTACCAGGTCAACGCCCAAGTCGGCGGGAAAATGGCGCAGGTTGGATCACGATTGATTGATTCGGTCGCCAAATCGCTCGCCGAGACATTTTTCACCCGCTTTTCCGAGCGCGTGGCACCCAAGCCGCCGGTCGTTACTGACAGCCATGCGGCGGGCCACGCCGCCAGTCATGATGATCACGGCCACGATCCGAACGCGCCGGACCCGAGCAATCCCAAAGTCGCGGGCTTGCCGATTGGGATTTGGATCCCGATGGTAATTTCAATTGCCGTCATCGCCATCGTGCTCTGGCGGTTCCTCGGCTGATGGTCGATTTACCCCACAGCGTTGCGGATACCGAAACCCTGTTGCGCGGGCAGAATTATTTGGCTGACCGCGCGCTGGCCACCAGTGTGCATCTGGCGATGGCGATGGGGCGGCCATTGTTTTTGGAAGGTGAGCCAGGCACCGGCAAAACTGAAATCGCCAAAGTGCTCGCCGCCGGATTGGACCGCCGACTGGTGCGGCTGCAATGCTATGACGGGCTTGATTTGGCCGCCGCCGCCTATGAGTGGGACCATGCGCGCCAGTTGATGGCGATTCGCCTTGCTGAAACCGATGGGGCCAGTCGGCAAAGCTTGGCTGCGGGCTTGTATAGTCGCGATTATTTGCTCACCCGCCCGCTGCTCTCAGCGATTGATCCGGCCTTGCCCCCAGCGGTTTTGCTGATTGATGAACTTGACCGTGCCGATGAGCCGTTCGAGGCATTTTTGCTGGAATTGCTTGCCGATTTCCAAATCACCATCCCGGAGCTTGGCACCATTCGCGCGGCCATCAAGCCGATTGTGGTGATCACCTCCAATCGCACGCGCGAGGTGCATGATGCGATCCGCAGGCGCTGCCTGTATCATTGGGTAGGCTATCCGGATGCACCGCGCGAACGGGCGATTCTTGCGGCGCGGGCGCCGGGGGTTCCTGCCAAACTCTCTGCGCAGGTGGTGAGTTTTGTCCAGCAAGTGCGCAAGATGGATATTTTCAAACAGCCCGGCGTTGCCGAAACCATCGATTGGGCCTCGTGCCTTGCCGCGTTAGACGCGCACGAACTCGCGCCGGGGGCGGTGCAGGATACGCTTGGCGCGCTGCTGAAATATCAAGATGACATCGAAAAACTCCAAGGCGAGGCCATCGAGAAACTCACCGCGGAGGCGATGAGCGCAGCATGACCAGCGCCCCACTCGCGCCGGATCAGGGGGTGCTGGGCGCGAATGTGATGCATTTTGCCCGGCTGTTGCGCCGGGCCGGCTTGCGCATCGGGCCGGGTGAAACCATCGTCGCGGTGCAGGCCCTCAGCGCGATCGATATCAGTGATCGGCGCAGCCTGCGCGCGGCGCTGCGAGCAGTGATGCTGCGCCGCCATGAGGATGAATTGCTGTTCGACCAGGCTTTTGATTTATTCTGGCGTAATCCTGATGCGGCGCGTTTTGCCGAAATTCTGGCGGCCATGGAAGGCCGTGCGCCCAACCAGGAAAAAGCCCCTGCCGGATCGCGCCGGTTGGCCGAGGCGATGTCTGCCGCGAAATCACGCGAGCGCCCGCCAGACACTGATGAAAAGCGTGAGATTAATGCGCAACTCACCGCCTCCACCCAGGAAAAATTGGAAACCATGGATTTCGAGGCGATGAGCGCCGCCGAAATCAATGATGCCAAAACCGAGATTGCCCGGCTCAGCTTGCCGCTTGATGAACGGCGCACCCGGCGCACCCGCGCCGCCGCGCGCGGAACGGCGATTGATTTGAAAGCGACCTTGCGCCGCTCGCTGCGCCATTCAGGCGAAATCCTCGATCTCAGCCGCCGTGCGCCGCTCAGCAAACCACCCCCTTTGGTGGTGCTGTGCGATATTTCCGGCTCAATGGCCCGCTATGCGCAAATTCTGCTGCATTTTTTACACGCTGTGGCCAATGATCGCGACCGCGTCACGGTGTTTTTATTCGGCACCCGATTGACCAACATTACCCGGCAATTGGCACGGCGCGATCCTGAGGCCGCGTTTGAGGCGGTGGCAGGCATTGTGCCTGATTGGTCGGGCGGCACGCGGATTGGCGAAGCGATCGAGCAGTTCAATCGGCTTTGGGCGCGGCGCACCCTGGCGCAAGGGGCGGTTGTATTGTTAGTCACCGATGGTCTGGACCGTGATGGCGCTGCCGGCTTGGCGGAAGCCATGGCACGGCTGCACCGCTCATCACGACGACTGATTTGGTTGAACCCGTTGCTACGTTATTCCGGTTTTGCACCTATCACTCAAGGGGCGAAAGCGATGTTACCGCATGTCGATGAGTTCAGGCCGGTGCATAGCCTCGCGAGTTTACGTTCATTGATCGAAGCCCTGTCGCGCCCCGCGCCTGCACGCGGCCGCTTGCCATCAAGGAGTGCCAGCTATGACCACTGATCACAGAGCGCTGCCGGTGCGTGGTGCTGAGGATATTTTGGGCATCGCCGCCGATTGGCGTGCCGTTGGCGAAACAATTGCCATTGCCACGGTTATTCAAAGTTGGGGCAGTTCACCCCGCCCGGCGGGGAGCCGTATGGCGCTCACCGAAACCGGCAAGATGGAAGGCTCGGTCTCCGGTGGCTGCATTGAAGCGGCGGTTGCCGATGCCGCTTTAGAGGTGATGAAGACCGGCATTGCCCAGGTTTTGACCTATGGCGTGAGCGATGAGTCCGCCTGGGCGGTTGGGCTGGCCTGCGGCGGGCAGGTGAGTGTTCTGGTTGAGAAACTAACATGATTCATGCCCACCTGCTCCGGCTGCGCCAAGCCGCCGCCGAACGCGAGCCGGTTGCTTATGCGGTGCGGCTCGCTGATGGCACGGGCTTTGTGCTGCCCGATCAAGCGGCGCCACCAGCGATCAATCAGGCTGGCGCTGATGCCTTAAGCGCTGACCGCATTGGCGTTGTGGAGATTGACGGGGAGTCTTGGTTTATCGAAGCGCGCAACCCAGCACCGCGCTTGGTGGTGGTGGGGGCTGTGCATATTGCGCAGGCTCTAGCACCGTTAGCGGTTGCCGCTGGGTTTGATGTGACGGTAATTGATCCGCGCACCGGCTTTGCTGCACCCGAGCGATTCCCCGGTGTGCGGATTGACACAGCCTGGCCCGATGAAGCGTTAGCGGCGTTGCAGCCGGACTCCCGCACCGCCATTGTCACGCTCACCCATGACCCGAAATTAGATGATCCCGCCTTGATCAGTGCGCTCCGCTCGGATGCGTTCTATATCGGGGCCCTCGGCTCCAGCCGCACCCACGCCAAGCGACTGGATCGCTTGCGGGCGCTTGGCTTTGATGAGGCCGCCTTCGCCCGCATTGCCGCACCCGTCGGATTGGATATTGGCGCGCGCACGGCTCCCGAAATTGCAATCTCGGTGATTGCCGAAGTGGTCGGCGCACGGCGCGGCAAACGGCGCGAGCGCGGCGCGTGATCTTTGCCACCCGCGCCCCCGCGCCGACGTTGATCGGTGCCGTTTTGGCGCATTCGCTGCGGCTCTCCAGTGGGTTAATCGCCAAAGGCACCCTTCTCACCGAACAGCATCTCACCGCCATCAAGGCGGCGGGGATCGAGAAAATCAGCGTCGCGATGTTAGAATCGGGCGATTGCCCCGAGGCGGAGGCGGCACGCCGTTTGGGCGTGATGCTCGCCGGCACAGGATTACGGGCAGGCGCGCCGGTTCATGGGCGGGTCAATCTTTTTGCTGTGCATGCCGGGATTCTGGTCCTGCAACCAAGCCGGATTACCGCGCTCAATAGGCTGGATGAGGCGATTACCCTCGCGACGCTCCCTGATGCCACGCGCCTGACCGAGGGCGAGATGGTGGCAACGCTTAAAATCATCCCATTTGCGGTGCCTGAAACCGTGTTAGAGCGCGCAGCCCAGCATTTGGCCGGCGCGCCCGCGCTGCTGGTGCGGCCCTTTCGCCCGATGCGCGTTGGGCTCGTGCTCTCGCAATTGCCGCATGTCAAAGATAGTGTAATTACCGCAACGATTGCGGTCACCAAAGCGCGGGTGCAGGCTCGTGGCGGCCATTTACTGGCCCCGCGCATTGAGCCCCATGAGACCGGCCCGATTGCCGCTGCCGTCGAGCGACTACTGGCGGATGGCGCCGAGCTCCTCTTGATTGCCGGGGCTTCCGCCGTTACGGATCGGGGCGATGTCGCACCGGGTGCCATTGTTGCGGCGGGCGGGATGATTGAGCGGTTTGGTATGCCGGTCGATCCAGGCAATCTGCTGTGTTTTGGCCGTATTGGCCGTGTGCCCGCGATTGTGTTGCCGGGTTGTGCGCGGAGCCCGAAGCTCAATGGTATTGATTTTGTGTTAGACCGCGCCTTTGCCGATGAACCGCTTGATTCTGCGGCCATTGCCCAGATGGGCGTTGGCGGTTTGCTGAAGGATTTTGCTGCACGGCCAGCGCGTCGGCAGGTGCGCGATCGGCCGCGTAACATGCCGCGGATTGCGGCGATCATTTTGGCCGCCGGCAAATCCTCCCGCGCCGCGCCGCGCCATAAATTATTATCAAAATTGCGCGACGGGCGCACATTGATCGAAACCACGGTCGATCACACACTCGCGGCGGGCGTGCGCCCGGTGATTGTGGTGACCGGCCACGCGGCCTCCTTGGTGCAACAAAGCGTGCAGGGGCGTGACATTCAGCTCGTGCATGCATCACACTATGAAGCCGGGTTGGCTGAAAGTTTGAAGGCGGGGATTGCGGCGTTGCCCGAGGCGATTGATGCCGCACTGATTTGTCTGGGCGATATGCCGCTGGTTGACGCGGTTTCGCTGCGTCAGATCATCGCGGCCTATGATCCGGATGAAGGCCGCGCCATTATTGTGCCCACCCATCGCGGCAAGCGCGGCAACCCGGTATTGTGGGATCGGCGATTTTTTCCGTTGATGGCGGCACTTAATGGCGATGAAGGAGCGCGCAGCCTGTTTGCGCAACACGCCGAGGCCGTTGCGGAAGTCGCGATGGCGGATGATGCGGTGTTGCGGGATTTTGATACGATTGAGGCGTTAGAAGCATTGGAACGCGGCGGATGAAACAATTGGTGGTGACCCGAACTTTGCCTGAAGCCGTGATGGCGCGGGTGGCCGCGCAGTATCACCCGATCATGTTAGATCAAACCGGCGCCTTTGACGCGGAGGTGTTTCTGGCGGCGCTCAAGGATGCCGATGCCGCTTTGGTGACACCCGCAGATCGCATTGACGCGGCGATCATTGGGCGGTTTCCGCCGTCAGTGCGCGTGTTAGGGACGTTTTCGGTGGGCACCGATCATATTGATCTGGAGGCAGCGCGCGCGCGGAGTTTGCCGGTGGTCAACACGCCGGATGTGCTGTCATTCGCGACTGCCGAACTGGCGCTGACCCTGATGCTGATGGCGGCGCGCCGGGCCGGCGAAGCGGAACGGCTGGTGCGGGCGGGCGGCTGGCGCGGTTGGACGCCCGATTTCATGATGGGCCGCACGCTGGAGGGCAAAACACTCGGTATTTTGGGGCTCGGACGGATCGGCTTGGCGCTTGCGCGGATGGCGCGCGGGCTATCGATGCGGATTATTTATCATAATCGCCGTGAGGCCGAGCAGGCGGACGGTGCCGTGTTTATCGCTGATGAAGCGAGTTTTCTGCGTTCCTGCGATGTGCTCTCCATCCATTTGCCGGGCGGAGCGGCGACGCTTCATTGGCTGAACACAGCGCGCATCGCGCAGATAAAGCACGGTGCGATTGTGGTAAATACCGGTCGCGGCTCGACCATTGATGATGATGCGCTGATCGCGGCATTGCGCTCGGGGCAGATTGCCGCTGCGGGGCTTGATGTTTTCGCGCAGGAGCCGAGAGTGCCGCACGCCTATCTGGCGTTAGAGAATGTGGTGCTACTGCCGCATATTGGCAGTGCCACGTTGGAGACGCGGGTGGCGATGGGCATGCTCGCGTTAGACGGGATTGAGGCGATATTAGCCGGACGCGCGCCGGGTAATCGCGTGGTCTAAGCCCACGCCGCTCAGGCGGTTTGCTCACGATCAAGCGTGGCGAGGGCTGATTTTGCGGCTTGATAGCCGGACTCGATCAGAAATTCGCGGGTTTTGACGGTGATATTGACATCGAAAATTGGAATATCCTTGCATTCGGCATAGGCGATGGCGGTGCCTTTGGTGGCGGCATTTTTGAGAACATGTTCGTTGTTAGCAAGGAATAATATTTCGATATCGCGCACCAACAAGCCCAGCAGGCTCGGCACTCCATCGATCGGGCGGGCGCGGCCACCGACCATGACCGCGATTTTATCGGGCGTGGTGAGCATGTCCACTGGAATATCATCATAAAGCCCGCCATCCTGCAAATAGGCGTTCTGATAACAAACCGGCGGAAATACCAGCGGAAAAGCCGCCGAGGCAAACGCCGCCTCGGATAAAGGCGCTGTCGGGGTTGTGCGGCTGCTCCAGATTTGGCTCGTTTCGGTGCTCAGATTGGAGGCCAAGATGGTGCAGGGAACACGGGTTTGACCGAAGGTTTTATCACCGAGCGTGTTGGTCAACCAGGCGCGAAACGGCTCTGGATTGACCAGCCCTTTGGTGAAAAACAACCGGAGCAGCGCAATCGGGCCGGCGCTGATCGGCACTAACGCGCGAAAATCAGCCGTGAGATACAGGCTGCGCATCGCTCCGATGCTCAAGCCCGCGCCATAGCAGGCCGCGATGATCGCCCCGCCGCTGGTGCCCGCGATTTCGGCAATCTCGACATGCGCATCGGCAATCGCTTGAAGCGCGCCGATATGCGCACCGAGCAATAAACCCGAGCCAGACAGGGCAACGCCGATGGGGGCTTTGCCCCTCTCGGCGCCGGGGTCAGACATAGGCGCCGAGCAATTGCCCGCCATCCACGCAGATATTCTGGCCGGTGACCCATCGTGCCGCGGGCGAGGCGAGAAAGAGCGCGACCTCGGCGACTTCTTCAGCGGTGCCAAACCGGCCAAACGGGATCGAGGCGAGGGTTGCTTGATAGAGGGCGGGGTTATCGTGCTTGCGTTGGTCCCAAACGCCGCCCGGAAACTCGATGGCACCGGGCGAGATCGCGTTCACCCTGATCCGTTGCCGTGACAGCACCCGCGCCTGGGTAGTGGTGTATTGGATTGCCGCCGCCTTCGCCGCCGCATAGGGGGCGCTGCGGTTTGACGCGCGCAGGCCGGAAATCGAGGCGATATTGATAATTGACGGAAAATCGGAAGTCTCCAGGAACGGCATGGCAATTTGACTTGCACGCACAATGGCCATGACATCGACATTCAAAGAAGCCGCCCAGCCGGTTTCATCATCGGTCATGCCAAAACCCGACGCGTTATTTACTAACACATCAATGCCGCCAAGCGCACCGGCGGCTTCGGGGATGAAGCCAGCGATTTGCTGCGCGTCCGCCAGATCGCAGGGGGCGGCGAAAATATTGGTGCGGTGCTCGGCCAGAGATTTGCGTGCCGCCTCAAGCCCAGCGGCACCGCGCGCGCAAATCGCGACATCGGCACCGCGTGCGGCAAAGCCATGGGCGATGGCGAGGCCGATGCCGCGACTGCCGCCCATGACGATAATTTTCTGGCCTTTGAAATTCATCTTTCCTCCGATGCGGCCAGAACGAGGCCGGTTATGCGGCCTTCTGGGCCATGGGGTAATCGGTATAGCCTTCGGCGCCGCCTTGGTAAAACCCTTGCATGTTCGGCGGATTGAGCGGCAGGTTGCCCGCGAACCGCTCGACCAGATCGGGGTTGGCGATATAAAGCTTGCCGAATGCCACCGCATCCGCCTCGCCCGCGGCAATCGCGGCTTCTGCGCTCGCCTGATCATAGCCCTCATTGGCGATATAGACGCCGCCAAACAGCGATTTGAGCTGCGGGCCAATCGCGTCTGCGGCTTTATGTTCGCGTGCGCAAATAAACGCGATTTTGCGCGCGCCGAGTTGCCGCGCCACGTAGCCGAATGTCGCCAATTTATCAGAATCGCCCATGCTATGGGCATCGCCACGCGGCGCGAGATGCATACCCACCCGATCCGCACCCCAAACGCTGATCGCGGCATCGGTCACATCGAGCATCAGCCGGGCGCGGTTTTCCACCGAACCGCCATAGTCATCATCGCGCTGATTGGTGGAATCTTGCAAGAATTGATCGAGCAAATAGCCGTTCGCCCCGTGGATCTCCACGCCATCAAAGCCGGCGCGTTGCGCATTTTCGGCAGCGCGGCGATAGGAAGCGATGATGCCGGGGATTTCCGCGTGATCGAGCGCGCGCGGTGTGACGAAGGGCTTTTCAGGCCGCACCAAGCTAACATGGCCAGACGCGGCAATGGCGCTCGGCGCCACCGGCAGAGCACCATCCAAGAACATCGGATCGGAAATCCGCCCGACATGCCAAAGCTGCGCCAGAATTAGCCCGCCTTCGCGATGCACCGCCTCGGTGATCAACCGCCAGCCGGCCACTTGCTCCTCAGACCACAAGCCCGGCGTTGCGGCGTAGCCGACACCCATCGGCGTGACCGAAGTGGCTTCGGACAAAATCATGCCCGATGAGGCGCGCTGGGCATAATACTCGGCCATCAGCGCGTTAGGAATACGAACATCACCCGCCCGCGCGCGGGTCAGCGGTGCCATGACAATACGGTTGCGCAAGGTAAAAGCGCCGACGCGGAGCGGCAAAAACAGGTTCGACATGAGGCTATTGATTTCCGTTAGGGTTAGCGGGCAGCGATGTCAACATAATCGCGTTGCGGCGCGCCGGTATAGAGCTGGCGCGGACGGCCAATGCGTTGCAGCGGGTCTTCGATCATCTCCATCCATTGGCTGATCCAGCCGGTGGTGCGCGCCAAGGCGAACAAAGGTGTGAACATGGTGGTGGGGAAACCCATGGCTTTCAAGATGATCCCCGAATAGAAATCGACATTGGGATAGAGTTTACGACTGACGAAATAATCGTCATTGAGCGCGATCTTTTCAAGCTCGATGGCCAAATCCAGCAGCGGATCTTTGACGCCCAGCTCCCCGAGCACTTCATAGCAGGTGCGCTGCATGATTTTCGCGCGCGGATCGAAGTTTTTATAAACCCGATGGCCGAACCCCATCAGCTTGGTGTGGCTGTTTTTGTCTTTGACTTCGGCGATGAAGGCTGGAATTTTGCTCTTGTCGCCAATTTCCTCAAGCATTTTCAACACCGCCTCATTGGCCCCGCCATGGGCAGGCCCCCACAACGCCGCGATGCCCGAGGCGATGCAGGCGAACGGGTTGGCGCCGGTGGAGCCGGCGAGCCGGACCGTTGAGGTTGAGGCGTTTTGCTCGTGATCGGCGTGCAGGATCATGATCAGATCCATCGCCCGCTCCAGGATCGGGTTTTTCCGATAGGATTCCGGCGGCACCGCGTTCATCATATAGAGAAAATTCTCCGCATAGGACAAATCATTACGCGGATACATGAAGGGCTGGCCGACCGAATATTTATAGGCCCAGGCGGTGATGGTCGGGATTTTGGCGATCAGGCGATAGGCGCTGATTTCACGCTCACGCGGGTCGTTGATGTTCACACTTTCGGGATAAAACGCGGACATCGCGCCCACCACGCCGCAGAGCACCGCCATCGGGTGCGCATCGCGGCGGAAACCCTCCCAGAAGCGGCGGATTTGCTCATGCAGCATGGTATGGCGGGTGATGCCGGTGGAGAAGGTCTCGAACTCAGCACTGGTCGGCAACTCGCCATACATCAGCAAATAGGCCACTTCGAGAAAGGTCGATTTCTCGGCGAGCTGCTCGATCGGGTAGCCGCGATAGAGCAAAACCCCGGCATCGCCATCGATATAGGTGATTTTGCTTTCGCACGAGGCGGTTTCGCCGTAGCCAGGGTCGAAGGTGAAAATGCCGAGTTCGGACTGAAGCTTACGAATATCAGCGACTTGCGGCCCCAGCGTGCCCGATAAAAGCTTGAGTTGCGTTGATCGGTTCGATCCGGGAAGCGTGAGGGTGGCGTGATCGGCGTTATTGACCTTGTCCATGGCTAATCCCCTGTTCGAGCATGGCACCGGGGTTGGCCCGGGCGTCCGATAGCAAGATAGGCCCGAACCCCCGATCTGCGCAACCTTCGCGGTTGCAGCATAACTCTTATACCAGCCAGCGTAACCGCTGACTGGTATTAGCTTTCATTTTGGCACGCAGCCGCCACACCAACCCTGCGTGCATACCGGTCAGCGGACGCGCTGACCGGTATTATACCGGATCGATCACCCTTTGCAGGCGCGTGGTGCCGGGGCTGATTGCGTGCCAGGGGGTCAGGACCAGAAATTCCGCGACCCGCATGGTTGGAAACCCCTCATTGAGCTTGGTTTTCGCCTCGCTCTCCGGGCCGCGCGCGGCCAAATGCCAGGCCAATTCGCCGATGCCGGGATTATGCCCGACGATCAACACGCTGCGGGCGGTTTCGCGCAGGCCGGCCAGCATATCGAGCAATCGGGCCAGCGGCGCCATGTAGAGACTATCAATAATGTCGATATTCGCCCCATTATCCCAGGCCAGCACCGCCTCCAGCGTCTCACGGGTGCGCCTTGCCGATGAGACCAGCACCACATCCGGCTCAACACCCAGAGATTGCAATTTTCGCCGCATATTCGCCCCGGCGATCATGCCGGATGGCGCGAGGGCGCGCTCAAAATCGGGCAAATCGGGGCGGGCGCGTTCGGCTTTGGCGTGGCGCATCAAAAGGAGCTGGTGCATCGTGTTGGTGGTATCCGAGTGACAAAAATGATGTATGCCCGGTCTGGCCCTCGCGATCTAGCGGGTACACCCTATTTATCGTCGGTCAAGGAGTGAGACATGCAGGATTTGATGATTATTATTGGTGCTACCGGGGCGATTGGCAGCGCGTTGGCGCGGCGGCTGGCGGCCGCGGGGCAGGCCTTGCACTTGATTGCCCGCGACCAGGCGGCCTTGGCGCCGCTCGCGAGCAGCCTCGGCGCCAGCCATCAGGTGGCTGATGTGCGCGATGATGCGGCTCTGCAAGCCGCCGTCGCGGCGGCGGGCTCACGCGTCGCCGGCTTGGCCTATTGCGTCGGCTCGATTGTGATGAAGCCGCTGAAGCGCGCCAGCGTGGCAGATTTTGCCGAAACCTATGCCCTGAATGTGATCGGCGCCGCCCGCGCCGTGGCCGCCGCCGAGGCGGGGTTGCGCGCGGCTGAGGGGAGTGTTGTGCTGTTTTCCTCGGTGGCCGCGCAATCGGGTTTTCCCAATCATACGGTGATTGGCGCGGCGAAAGCCGGCGTCGAAGGGCTGAGCGTGGCGTTGGCGGCGGAATTGGCGCCGGTGCGGGTGAATTGCATCGCGCCCAGCCTAACCCGCAGCAAAATTGCCGCCTCGATGACCGACAACCCGGCAATGGCCAAAGCGATTGCCGCCCAGCACCCGATTGCCCGGCTCGGCGAGCCGGACGACGCCGCCGCTCTTGCGGAATTCTTGCTCTCAGGGCAAGCCGGATGGATCACCGGTCAAGTCATTGGCGTTGATGGCGGGCGGGCGCGCCTGCGCAACAAAGGGTAGTCTGGAATCACGCTCACACTGAACGGGAGAAAAGCTGATGATGGATCGCCGCCGATTTATCGCGTCGAGTGCGACGATGGTGCCGATGGCCGCCCTGACCGCCGCCCTCACCCGCCCGGCATTGGCCGCCGATACCGCCAACGCAACGCTGCCGGTGCCCGCATCCAAACGCCTCGCTTTCGCGGTGTTTCGCAACGGCACGCGCATTGGCGAGCAAGTTTTGCAATTCGTTGAAACCGGCGATCATCTGCGCATCGATAACCACGTCACCCTGCAAGTCAAACTTCTCGATGTGGTAATGTTCAATTATCGCGCGGCGATCACCGAACATTGGGCGCAGGGGGAGTTTGCCGCAGCGCAAAGCGTGATCGATGCCAATGGCACGCTGCATCGCGTGCAAGTCGCGCGCCGGGCCAACGGCGTTGCGATCAGCGGCAATTTGATCAAACCCTATGTGGCGCCGCCGGATGCGCTGCCGCTCACCTATTGGAACAAGGCCTTGCTCAAAGGCCCGATGATCAACATGCAGACCGGACATACCGATCACCCGACCGTGACCGATCTTGGCTGGTTTGCACTGCCCACCCTGCCCACCGGCACGGTGCGGGCGCAGGCCTATAAATTATCCGGCTCGCTGCATTTGACCATTTACTATGATCAGCAAAATCGCTGGCAAGGCCTCGCATTTGATCATAGTGGCCATATTACCTATGAACCGATCCTGAGCTGAGCATGGGGTGTTTACGCCTGATCTTGGGCGATCAGCTCTCGCATCGGATCACTGCCCTTGATGGGCTCGATCCGGCGCAGGATGTGGTGATGCTCGCTGAAATGATGGCGGAATGCACCTACGCGCCGCATCACCGGCAAAAAATCGCTTTGGTGCTGTCCGCGATGCGCCATTTTGCTGACGAATTGCGCGCGCGCGGGATCAAGGTTCGCTACGTGACGCTTGATGATCCCGACAATTGCGGGGATTTGACCGGCGAGGTGCGCCGGGCCTGCGCCGCTTTGCGCCCTGAGCGATTGATCATGACCGCGCCAGGGGAAATGCGGGTATTGACCTTGATGCAGGGGCTTGGCGCGGCCTGCGGCGTGCCGTGCGAGATTCGCAACGATACGCGATTTTTATGCGGCATCGATGAATTTTCCGCCTGGGCGCAAGGGCGTTCGCAATTACGCATGGAATTTTTCTATCGGGAGATGCGGCGCAAACATCGGCTCCTGATGGAGGGTGATGCGCCGCTGGGCGGGCGCTGGAATTATGATTCGGAAAATCGCCGAGGTTTTGCGCCCGACCTTACCGTACCGCCACCGCGCCGCAGCACGCCTGATGCGATCACCCAGGCTGTGTTAGGCATGGTCGCCAAGCGATTTCCCAACCATATCGGCGAAATCACGCATTTTGCCTACCCGGTGACGGCGGCAGAGGCCGAATGGCATTTCGCCGATTTTTTGCAAACGCGCTTGCCCGCCTTTGGCGATTGGCAAGATATGATGTCGGCAGACGCGCCTTTCATGTTTCATGCGCTGATCTCAGCACCGCTCAATCTCGGCCTGCTCGATCCGTTAGAGATTTGCCGACGCGCCGAGCAGGAATATCACGCCGGACGCGCGCCGCTCAATGCGGTTGAAGGGTTCATCAGGCAAATTTTGGGCTGGCGGGAATTTATTCGCAGCATCTATTGGCTGCATATGCCGCGCTATGCGACGCTGAATGCGCTCAATGCCCACCGTATTTTGCCAGGATTTTACTGGACCGGTGACACCGCAATGCGCTGCATGAAAGCGGCCATCGGCCAAACGCTCGATTACGCTTATGCCCATCATATTCAACGGCTGATGATTACCGGCAATTTTGCCTTGCTCGCCGGCATTGACCCCGATCAGGTCGATGAATGGTATTTGGCGGTCTATGCGGATGCTTATGAGTGGGTGGAAATGCCGAACACGCGGGGCATGGCGCTGCATGCCGATGGCGGGATTGTCGGCTCGAAACCTTATGCGGCGTCCGGTGCTTATATCAACCGGATGAGCAATTATTGCCGATGCTGCGCCTATGATGTGAAGCAGGCGACAGGACCGAACGCCTGCCCGTTCAACGCGCTCTATTGGGATTTCATCGCCCGCCACGGTGAACGTTTTGCCGAAAATCCACGGATGGCGATGCCGGTGCGGAGCTGGCACAAAATGACGACCGACAAGCAACGCGCCCTGCGTGCGCGGGCGGCGGAATTACTCTCCCATATCGATCAAGGAATAAAAATATGAATGCAACAACGCCATCGGATGGCATCGCCTGGATTACCGGCGCCTCAAGCGGCATTGGCTTGGCGGTCGCGCAGGCGCATCTTGCAGCGGGTTGGCGGGTTGGCGTCACCGCCCGGCGCGAGCCTGAATTGCAAGCGTTAGCGGCGCAACATCCGGGGCGGGTGATTGTGGCTGCCGCCGATGTGACCGATGCCGAAGCGGTGCGCGCCGCCACGGCCAAAATCACGGCGGAGGGCAAGATCGCTCGCGCCATTCTGAACGCCGGCACCTATGAGCGCGACACCGCCGAGACATTCGAGGCCGCGCGGTTGCAACGGCAAGTGGCATTGAACTTGATTGGCACCGCGCACTGCCTGGAAGCGGTGATGCCGGGCATGATTGAACGGCGGCGCGGCCAAATCGGGCTGGTCGCATCACTCGCCGGGCTGGCTGGCTTGCCAGGATCGATCTCATACTCAACGACCAAGGCCGGGATGATTGCGATGGCGGAATCGCTGAAATTCGATTTGGATCAGCATGGCGTTGCCATTTCCGCGATTTGCCCCGGATTTGTGAAAACCCCGCTCACCGCCAAAAACAGCTTTCCGATGCCGTTTTTAATGGAGGTTGACGCTGCCGCGCAAGCGATCATGAAGGGCTTGGCGCGCGATCAATTCCTGATTGCCTTTCCCGAAGGCTTGGCGCGACCGCTGCGGATTTTACGCAGCTTGCCCTATGCAGCGTTTTTTCCGCTGGTCGCGCGCGGCACCAAAGGCGGATGAGTGACGCGGGTCAGTGCGGCGACGAATCGCTGACAATAGGCCCGCGCCGACTCTGCCGTGACACGGGTCAGCAACGCGGCATGGCGGTCGATCCGCTCATTAACAGTCATTACCAAGGCGGCGTGGATCGCTTCGGCCACGGCATCGATATCAAACGGGTTGACGAGCAGGGCTTCCGGTAATCCCTCGGCGGCACCTGCAAAAATCGAGAGGATCAGCACGCCGGGATCAAGCGGGTTTTGTGCGGCGATATATTCCTTGGCAACCAGGTTCATGCCATCGCGCAGCGGCGTCACCAAGCCAATGCGTGCCGTTCGGTAAAAGCCCGCGATCAAGGTGCGCCCAACCGTGCGGGTCATGTAGCGCAGCGGCACCCAATCGAAATCGGAAAAGGCTCCATTAATGGAGCCGGTTTTATGATCCAACTCCTCACGCAATGCCCGATAACGCTCCACCTCCTCACGCGAGGGGGCGGCGATTTGCAGAAAGCTGAGCGTGCGGCGATGCTCGGCATAGCGGCTGAGAAAACGCTCATAAGCATCAAAGCGCGCAGGCAGGCCCTTGGTGTAGTCGAGCCGATCCACGCCAATCATCAAGGCGCGGCCTGCCAAACTATCGATCATCCGGCGCGTTTCAACGCGCTGCGACGCCCGAACCGCCATGGCGTTGAAGGCCTGCGCATCAATGCCGACCGGTGCCACAATAATCTGCGCGCTGTGACCCTGGTGAGTGATACGGTGATCGGGCGTGATTGGATAACCGAAGGCCGCGCGCACCGCATCCGCGAACAAGGTGCGATCACGGTCCGTTTGCACGCCGATCACGTCGTGGGCGAGGAATGACTCGAGCAATTCGGTGGCGGGTGGCAAAATATCGAGCACGGCAGGGGCAGGAAACGGGATATGCAGAAAAAAGCCAATCCGATTGGTCACGCCCCGCGCGCGCAACGATGCCGCGACACCGATCAACTGGTAATCATGCACCCAGATCAAATCATCCGGGCGCAGTAAAGCGAGCAAAGCCTCGGCAAACGCATCATTGACCCGCCGATAAATTGCATAATCGGCACGATCGAACACGGCGAGGCTGGGCATCATATGAAATAAGGGCCAGAGCGTCGAATTGGCGAAACCGAGATAAAACGCCCGGTAATCTGCCTCGCCGAGATCGATGGTGGCGAAGGTCAAATCAGAGGTTTCGGTGATTGTTGCGGATGTTGAGGTTGTCTCCGCACGGCGACCGGACCAGCCGAACCACAGCGTGCCGGGAACCAACGCCTCGGCAAGCCCAACAACCAACCCACCCGCGCGCGGGCCGGCGCGCTCGCTCGGATCGGGAACGCGGTTCGAGACGATTACGAGGCGCGCCATAACCCATCCTCCCAGCTGCGTGACAAGCGCGTGGCGCATAAAATGAGGCCGACTTGCGAATAGGTTTGTGGGAAATTGCCCCAGAGCTGCGCAGGCGCCTCTTCGCGCGCTGGTGCGAGATCTTCCGAGAGCAGACCAACATGATTGCGGGCCGCGAGAATCCGTTCAAACAATTCTAACGCCTCATCGCGCCGTCCCGCCAAAGCGAGGGCGTTCACATACCAAAAGCTGCAGAGCAGAAAAGCCGTTTCGGGTTTACCGAAATCATCGGCCTCATCATAGCGCAGCATAAAGCCATCACGCATCAAGCGGCTTTTGAACACATCAAGCGTCGTCAGAAATGTGGGATGTTTAGCATCGATGAAGCCCAGTTCTGGGAGTATTAGAACTGATGCGTCACACACCGATTGATCGAGCACACCGGAGAGCCAACCCTCCGGCGTAACAATGCGGGCCATGATGGTCGCCCGCAATGCAGCAGCGCGGGTGGACCATTGTGCGGCGTCCGCTGAGCGGCCCAGCGCACTCGCGATCAAGGCAAGGCGCGATAACGCCGCCCAACCCATCACCGCGGAAAAACTATGCACCCGCGCACGGCCACGAAACTCCCAAATCCCGGCATCGGGTTCGAGGGCAACGCGTTCGGCGATATCCCCCAACGGGCAGAGCCGCTGATAGAGCGCATCATCACCGCGCACCGTGAGGCGTTGATCGACGAAAAGCTGAGCAAGCGAGAGAATGATGGCACCATATCCGTCATTTTGCCGCTGGCCGGCAGCAGCATTGCCAATCCGCACCGGACCATCGCCCCGATAGCCGGGCAGATGCGGCGCAATCTGTTCATCGAGCGCCATGCCAGGGGCGACGGCGAATAAGGGCGGGATTTCGGCGCCGTCATGCCCATGCACCAGATCGAGCACAAAGCCGAGATAATTGACCATGGTGCGGGTGGCAGACAGGCGGTTCAGGGCAGCGATTGTGAAAAAACTATCGCGCAGCCAGCAAAATCGGTAATCCCAGTTGCGCCCGGAGCCGGGTGCTTCGGGCAGCGAGGTGGTGAGTGCGGCGACGATGCCGCCGGTATCATCATAGGAACAAAGTTTTAGGGTGATGGCGCTACGAATAACCGCATCCTGCCAGTCAAACGGGATGTTCAGATCGGTAACCCAGTTTTGCCAATAGGATTGGGTTTCGGTGAAAAACCGGTTGAACACCATGTCGGTCGCTTGATCCAGCGGTTCGTCATTACTGATGAACAAGGTTGCTGGATTGGCCAGGGTGAAGCTGCGCTGATGCGCGAGATGGGCCAGGGATAGATCGGTGGTCACGCGCAGTGCGAAATCGGGACCAGGAAAGCGCAAATGGTTGCTGCCGAGAATTGGTTTGGGGTGTAATTCGCCATAGGCGAAACCGGGTGTGATGGTAACGGTCACCCGGGGGCGGCCACGGACTGGTTCGAGCCGACGGATCAGCATCGGTGGGCGGAACATGCGGCCAAAATTGCGAAAGCGCGGGCAAAAATCGAGCACGCGCAGGGCGTTGCCTGCATCGTCATGCAGGATGGTTTCGAGAATGGCGGTATTGGGCAAATAACGCTGCGTGGTGTGGGTTTGCCGATCAAGATGAACGGCAAAGCGGCCCAGCGTTGCATCGGTGCTGAGTAAGGCGTGAAACACCGGATCACCATCCAGGCGTGGCCAACAGCACCATTGCTGGGTAGCGTCACGATCGATCAAGGCGGCGATGGCGCCATTGCCGATCACGGCAAAGTCAAGATTATGCGCGGGGTTAGGCATCGGTGACGGGCTCCGACAGTGAGGCGGCGAGCCAAGCGCGGACACTGGCTGGGCCGTTGGGGAAATCGCGGGCGACATGCAGGCCGCGCCCGCCTTGCGCGATTGATGCGGCGATCGCTGGTTCATCGGTCAGGTCATCGCCGATGAAAAGCGGTTTACGGCCACGGAACGGGTCGATCTGCAAAAAGGCGGTCAGGGCATCGGCCTTGTTGGGGCCTTGCGCACGGATTTCGAGCGCTTGATGGGCGGGTTGCAGCGTTAGGTTTGGCTGCGCTTCGGTCAGGGTGGTGGCGACGCGGGTCAGATGATCAGCATGATGCGGGGCGGCGCGCCAATGCAGGGCAAAGCCGAATTTTTTCTCCTCCAGCAGGGTGCCAGGGCACGCGGCGATGGCTGCACGCAAGGCCGGGGCCAGATGCCGCAAGGCGGCGGGAGGCTCGATGCATCGGATGATTGTGCCATGGGCGTCGCGCAGGATCGCGCCATGCTCGGCCGCGACCGCAAGGCCGGGTGCTAGAGCCGCCGGGGGGAGCAGAAAATCGATGTCGGCAAGGCTGCGTCCAGAAATCAGCGCGAGCGCTTGGCCGTGGGCGCGGGCAAGGGCGCGCAGAAGAGCGGGCAGGCCAGTGGGCACGCGCACACTGAGCGGGGTGGCTGCGAGGTCGAGGAGGGTGCCGTCAATATCGAGGAAAACGGCTTCATCACTGTGTCGTTTGGCCGGCCAAGCTTGGTCAGTCATCATGGCTTATGTAGGCATGGGGGCTGGCCGAACCAACCCTTGATTTCAGGGTTCTGGGGGAGTGCCGAGCGGGCCGAGGGCGGCTTTGATGCCGAATTCGCCGGGGAGGGCGTTGCGCGGGAACAGGATTGTGACGTGGCCGAGTTTGCGGCCAGGGCGGTTTTCGCGCTTGCCGTAATGATGCGGGATCAGCCCATCGGTCGCGAGAATGGTGGGCCAGAGTGCCATGTCATCCGGGCCGATCAGGTTTTTCATCACCGCATCGGCATGGCGGCGGGCCGGCGGCAACGGCAGGCCGGCGACGGCGCGGACCTGCATTTCGAACTGGCTGACCGGGCAGGCATCGAGCGTCCAATGGCCGGAATTATGGGGCCGGGGAGCAATTTCATTCGCGAGCACCGAGCCGGTGCGATCAATGAAAAATTCAACCGCGAGCAGGCCGACCAGATCGATCCGTTCGGCGATGCGCAGGGCCATCGCTTGCGCGGCGGCGCGGGTTTCCGGGGCGAAGGGGGCTGGGGCCAAGGTGAGATCGAGGATATGATCGCGGTGGCGGTTTTCCACCATGTCAAACACGCTGGTATCGCCATCGGGGCCGCGCGCGACCAGGACTGAGCCTTCGGCGGCGAAATCAACAAAGCCTTCGAGGATCAGCGGTTTGGGGTTGAGCTGGGCGAAGGCCGTTGCGGCGTCGGCGGGGCTGCGGAGCAAAAACTGGCCTTTGCCGTCATAGCCGAGGCGGGTGGTTTTCAGCACGGCGGGCAGGCCGAGCGCAGCGATGGCGTGGGTCAGGTCATCAAGGCTGGTGATGGCGCGCCAGGGGGCGGTTTGAATATCGGCGCTGTTGAGGAAAGTTTTTTCGAGCAGGCGATCCTGGCTAATGCGCAGCACATCGGGGCCGGGGCGAACCGGGCGATGGGCGGCGAGGATGGCGAGGGCTTCGGCGGAGATGTTTTCGAACTCGAAGGTGACCACATCCACCTGTTCGGCGAAGCGGGCGAGGGCGATTTCGTCTTCGTAATCGGCGATGCTGTGCGCGCCAGCGACCTGAAAGGCTGGGGAGTCGGCTTCGGGCGCGAAAATATGGCTGCGATAGCCAAGGCGGGCGGCGGCCATCGCGGTCATCCGGCCCAATTGGCCGCCGCCGATGATGCCGATGGTGGCGAGGGGTGCCAGCGTCTTAGCCATGATGGGGGAGCGGTTCTTCCGGGTCGGTGGGGACAGCGGCGGTTTGGGCGGCGCGCCAGGCATCGAGCCGGGTGGCCAAGGCGGGATCGGCCAAAGCGAGCAAGGCGGCGGCGAACAGGCCGGCATTGATGGCGCCGGGGCGGCCAATGGCGAAGGTGGCGACCGGGATGCCGCCGGGCATTTGCACGATGGAGTGCAGGCTATCGACCCCGCGCAGGGAAGCGGATTCGACCGGCACGCCGAGCACCGGCAAGGGGGTGAGGGAGGCGATCATGCCGGGCAGATGGGCCGCGCCGCCAGCGCCGGCGATGATGGCGCGCAGGCCGCGCGCCCGTGCGGATTGGGCATACTCGACCATGCGCAGCGGGGTGCGATGGGCGGAGACCACTTTGGTTTCGTGCGGGACGCCGAGCTGGGTGAGGATGGCGCTGGCTTCGCGCAAAGTGGGCCAGTCGGAGCGACTGCCCATGACAATACCGACCAGGGGGCCGGTCACAGGAGGCGGGTTCATGCGATGCTATCGGGGATGAGGCGACTTTCCAGCCGGGTGATTTGGTCGCGGAGCAACAGCTTGCGCTTTTTGAGGCGTTGGATTTGCAACTGATCGATTGGGAATTGATCGATCAGGCGCGTGATCACCGTATCGAGGTCACGGTGTTCGCTGCGCAGGAGGTGCAAGTGCCGCAACATGGTGTCCGTATCGGTCAGCATAATCGGTCTCTATCACAAGCGGTGGCTTTATTCCTATCCGGGGTGGTCAGGTTTTTTATGGCCGGGGGATGACCGATTTGGTGCGTGACAAGCGAGGCGATCAGGGATTATGATTTTTGCTCCCGTCGCCGATTGGTCGGCGCGGATCTGAGGAGATCACATATGAGCATTCAGGCGCGGATTGAGTCTCTCCAAGGTCGTCATGCTAATTTGGAAGCGTTGATTGCGGCGGAAGATCGCCGCCCGCAACCGAACACTGGTGAGCTATCGCGTTTGAAGCTGGAAAAATTGCGGCTCAAAGAAGAGATGCAACGGTTACGCTCGGACAAGCAAGGCTGAGTGAACCAAGTGAAATGACAGATGAGGCGGTTTAGAGCGTGATTGGTTATCATCAATCACGCTCTACTCTTTGTTTGCCGATCAATTTCGTTGGTTTAGGCTGAATCTGTCGATTCAACCTAAACCAGTATTGATCTACGCCGCCTCATCCTCATGGTGAGTGTGTGGTTGCTCGGGCAAGGGCGCGCCTTCGCGTAGCAGGCGGGCATTGCCGGCGGCCACGGCGTCATTCAAGTCTGATTGCTTGCACAGGCCGAGGATGACCGGGTCACGCGGTTTGATGTTGGCGCTGTTCCAATGGCTGCGGTCCCGCACTTTTTGGATCGTGTCTTTGGTGGTGCCGAGCAATTTGACGATTTGTGCGTCTTGCACCTGCGGGTAGTTGCGCAGCACGAAGGCGATGGCGTCTGGCCGGTCGATCCGTTTGGCGACGGGGGTGTAGCGCGCGCCGTGACCGCGCTTGCCGCGTTTATTGGCGGGCAGAGCGGATTCCAGCAGGGTCAGCCGGGCATTGGGGTCGGCCTCGCACCGATGGATGTCGGCGGCGGTGACTTGCTTGTTGGCGACCGGATCATAGCCATTAATTCCTTGCGCCACTTCGCCATCGGCGATGGCCTGGATTTCGAGCGGGTGCATGCCGCAGAAAGCGGCGATTTGCTCAAAGGTCAGGGCGGTTTTTTCGATCAGCCATACAGCGGTGGCTTTCGGCATCAGGGGCAACGACATGATAAACCTCAGGAAAGCGCCGCAACGCACACCAATCGGGCCGTGCTGCGGCTATGATCGGCTCGATATGGTCCGGGCAAGGCCGGTGGGTCAAGGGTATAAAGATGTTTTTCATCGATTTATCGGCATGGCTTGGTTGCGCGATGCGGAATATGGCTTGCGTTTGGCGGTGGCGTGCTCAAGATAGGGGGATGGAGTGGGTTTGCTCATGATTGATCCGTTTGGCCGGGCGATAAGTTATTTGCGCGTTTCGGTAACCGACCGATGCGATTTTCGCTGTGTTTATTGCATGGCGGAGGACATGAATTTTCTGCCGAAGGCGGAATTGCTCACGCTTGAGGAGTTGGAGCGGCTGGTTTTGGCGTTTGTGCGGCTTGGGGTGCGCAAATTGCGGCTGACCGGCGGCGAGCCGTTGGTGCGGCGCGGGGTGATGGCGCTGGTGAACCGGCTGGGCCGCCAGATTGGGCCCCAACCTGGGAAGCCGGGGTTGGATGAGCTGACGCTGACCACCAATGGTAGCCAATTGACCCGGTTTGCCGATGAATTGGCGGCGAGCGGGGTGAAGCGGATTAATGTCAGCCTTGATACGCTGGATGCGGAAAAATTTGCGACGATTACCCGCTGGGGCCGGTTGCCGCAGGTGTTGGACGGGGTGATGGCGGCGAAGGCGGCGGGGTTGGCGGTGAAAATCAACGCGGTTGCGCTGAAGGGCGTTAATGAGGATGAGTTTGACCGGATGCTGGCCTGGTGCGGCGAGCATGGGTTTGATTTATGCCTGATTGAGACGATGCCGCTCGGTGAGATTGATGCCGACCGGACTGATCAATATTTGCCGCTATCGCTGGTGCGCGAGCGGTTGGCGCGCCGTTGGCGCTTGCAGGCCAGCGATTATGTGACGGGCGGGCCGGCGCGCTATTATGATGTGGCCGAGACCGGCACGCGGCTGGGACTGATTACGCCATTGACCCATAATTTCTGCGAGGGCTGCAACCGGGTGCGGCTGACCTGCACCGGCACGCTCTATATGTGTTTGGGGCAAGAGGATGCGGCGGATTTGCGGGCGGTGCTGCGCGCCCATAGCGATGATGCGGCGCTGGAGGCGGCGATTCACGCGGCGATTGCGCGCAAACCCAAGGGCCATGATTTCGTGATTGACCGGGCCGGACGCAAGCCGGCGGTGGCGCGGCATATGAGCGTGACCGGCGGTTAATCTCAGTTTCGCCGCTATTTCGTTTTTATTCCGCAACGAATTGAGCGTGCGGCGGCGGCGCAAAAATCAGGCGAAAATTTTGGGTGGCGGGCCGGGGGCGGTGAACCGGCTGGCTTGTATTGCGGGCTGTGCTTGCGCGAAAAATTGGGGTTTGTGGCGGCGCGGGGTGGGCGTTTTGCGGGGCTTTGGCGCGCGCGGCGGGCGCTGTGGCGCAGCGCAGAGGGTAGCGGGCGGGGTGATGCTGAGCAGCCGGCAGAGCGGGCGCAGGCTGCGGCCCAGCGTGGGGTGGGTTGCGAGGAGCGCAAGCATTTCCGGATCATCGAGCAGGGTGGTGAGCTGACCACGGGCGGTCGCGATTTCGGATTGCGGGAAAAGGCGCAACAGCCAGCCGAAGCGGGTGGGCAGGCGCAGCGGGGCGGTTTGGGTGGTGGATTGGGTGGCGGTTGGGGTGGGGTTTGATTGGGGGATGGTGGTTCGGGCGGGGCGTGGCGCGCTTGGTGGGCGCGGCGTGCTGGGGCCACGGGCGAGGGTGGCGAAAAACCGGTTGCGCAGGGCGCAGATGCGGCGGAAAATCAGCAAGGCGAACGGGCCGGAGACCGGCGAGGTTTTGCTCCGGTTGCCGAGCGCCATGAAGATCAGCTTGATGACGAAGCTGAACCGATCAGTGAGCAGAACGGGTTGCGGTGGTGGCATCCAGGGCATGGCAGCATAACAGCATAGAGGGCGGGGGGTGCGAAAGAGGGATTTTGCGTGATGTTAGTTTATGTGGAGGGATGGGGTGTATGCAACAAGGCGGAGGGAAGGAGCGCTATGGGTGATCGATCAGGGCCGCCGCCTTTTGGTGCGATGCGGCGACTGCTTTGGGGGTATTTGGGCTGTTATATTCTGTTGCCGCCGATATTGAGTGCGGCTGTGGCCTATTGGCTCGGCGGGGCGCAACACTGGTTTGCTGTTGATGTTTTCGGTTTTGGGCCGGTGCTGGTGCTATTGGGATTTCCGGTGTTGCGGCGCGTGCCGTTATGGTTTCGTTATGGGCACGTTGCGGATTTGCGGCGATTTTGGCGGGTGAGCCATGTTTTGGCGGTGCTGGAAACGCTGGTGATGATGGGCGTGCTGGTGCAAGCGCTTGATGCGGACAGTCTGGGCACGCGGGCGCAATTCATCACGATTTTGGTGTTGGCGGGGCCGGTTTATGGGCTGGCGGTGTTATTGATTGTGACGTTGCATCGGGTGCGGTGGTTCGATCCGGACGCGTCAGCTTCGCAATGGGAACTTGCGGACGCGGCGGAGATTGCGCGGTATTATCCGACGGCGGCCACGGATTTTGGCGATGGGCCGAACGAGACTTCCGGGGGGTGAGGGTGAAAGCGTTTTGTTCTGACGGTTGTGCGTTTAAAGTTGTGTAAAATCGTAAATTTTTCCATAATCTTTTATTCAGGGACCACGCTAACACAGCTACAGCGCTAGACCCCGATTCAAGCGCGGCTGAGTGCGTCTGCGATTTTAAGGCGATCAGCTTCTGCATTGATTTTATGAAGCAGCTCCGCCAACTCATCATCCCAATTCTCAATCTCCCTGACCGCCACTAAACCGACGTTAATATCCTTCAGGCGACCGCCATCGATCTGACCATTGTTGAATTTAATCAGATATTCCAATTGCTTCTGGATCGATACCAGAGGCGTCAAGTCGGGCCGCTCCACCATGCGCTGTTCTGTTCGGTCCAGGGCCTTGGTGAGAATTACCTCAAACTCGGGCTGATTCACGGGTCACCGATAGGCTGAAAGGCGGAGTTATCGGCAGTGAACCACTGAAGGCCACCGCCGCCGTCGCTCCGTTAGGGTATTGCCTGATTCCGGCGCAAATCATCGACTGTGGGCGACCCGGCGCGCTATTGCCGACCGCGCAGGCCGGCGCGGATGCCGAGCCAGCAGAGGAGGGCGAGGAAGAGATCGATGCCGCCGACGGTGAAGCTGCCAATGGCAGTGAAACCGTTGAGATTGCCGGTGTCGAGGCCCGTAATGAACAAGGCAACAGCGTAGAGCAGGGTTAGTTTCGGGCCTGCTTGCTCTGCCGCGATCAGGAGTTTACCCCGCTCTGGGTTGCGCCTTACGCGGATAATGGTGGTAATAAACCAGATGATTTGGCCGATCAGCGCGATGCCGCCGAGCCAGACTGCAACCATGCCGTAGCCTTGGAGTGGCAACTGGTTATAACGATCCGTGGTTGACAGCACAATTGAAAAAAATATGAAGGCGATTAGCGGGATACTCACCGCGAGCGATCCGTACATGCGGTAGCGGCCCATCGCGACCAACGCGCCCGCGCGACCGGAAGGTGCCCTTTGGCCGGATGGCACAAACACCGAGTAGAGCACTGAATTGGGGGGAATGGGTTTGCGTTCGCGCATGGTGGGTTGGGGCTTTCGCGTTAGGGGGAACTGGCGGTCACTTGGCGGGCGCGGAGCCGGCGGATGCGGCGGGCGTCGGCGTCGAGGATCAAAAATTCGATGCCGGAGGGGTGGCGCAGAATTTCGCCACGGGTGGGGACGCGGCCGGCGAGGGTGAAGACGAGGCCGCCGATGGTGTCGATGTCGGCGTGGCGTTCTTCTTCGGTCAGGATGTCACCGAAGCGGGCGACGAAATCTTCGAGCGGCAGGCGGGCATTGAGATCGACGCTGCCGTCATCGCGTTCGATCAGCATGGGGCCTTCGATTTCGTCATGTTCGTCATCGATGTCACCGACGATGGTCTCAACGAGGTCTTCGATGGTGACCAGGCCATCGACGCCGCCATATTCATCGATCACCAGGGCGAGATGGGTGCGGCGCTGGCGCATTTGCCAGAGCAGGTCGAGCACCGGCATTTGCGGGGCGACCATCAAGGGTTTGCGCAGGATGGCGCGGAGGGAAAAATTTTCAGGCGGGCCGGCATAGGCCATGACGTCTTTGATATGGACCATGCCGAGAATGTCATCGAGATGCTCGCCATAGACTGGCAGGCGCGAATGGCCTTCGCGGCGGATTTGGGTGATGGCTTGATCGAGACTAACATCGGCGCGCATGGCGATGATGTCAGCACGGGGGATCATCACGTCATCGGCGGCGGTGCCGCGCAGGCGCAGCACGTTGGCGATCAAAGCGCGTTCCTGCGGGTCAAGCCCGGTGCCGCCGCCTTGGGCGCCGATTTCGGCTTGGGCTTCTTCCATCAGATCGCCGATTTGCTGGCGCAAATCGGGTTGTTCGCGCATTTTGCTGAGAAGTTTGCCGAACCAGGAGCCGCTCATGATGGCGTCTCGCCATCATGAGCGGATATTTGGCGCGCAGCCGCCACACCAACCCTGCGCGCGTTCATGATGGCGCCTCGCCATCATACGCGGCTTGTGGCTTCCAAGGATTCGGGATTTTGAGTTGGGCGAGCAGGCGGGATTCCAGCCGTTCCATGCGGATCGCTTCGCCGGGGTGGTGGTGATCATGGCCGGCGAGATGCAGGGCGCCGTGGATGACCAAATGGGCGAGATGATGGGCGGGCGAGCGCTGGGCGGCGCGGGCTTCGCGCAGGATGGTGCCCAGCGCGAGGATGATTTCCGGTGGGGCTTCGTAGGTCAGCACGTTGGTGGGTTTGTTGCGCCCACGATCCCGCCCGTTGAGGCGTTTGACCGTGCGATCATCCGAGAGGATGACGGTGGCGGGGCAGTTGGTCAACGCGAGGGCGCGGGCGATCAGGCGTTCGGGCGCTGGGGTAACCCGGCGCCAGCGCGGCTCGGCGATGATGATGTCCCCGCGCACCGGCCAAGCCGGGCGCGGGAGACGAGGGGATGGTTCGGGGGGCGGCTGGTCCATTAAAATCCGCGCGCGCGCTCCTGCTGGGCGGCGATGCGCTGGTCATAGGCATCGACAATGCGGGCGACCAGGGGGTGACGCACCACATCGCTCACGGTGAAGCGGGCGAAACCGATGCCGGGGACGCCTTCGAGCGTGTCGAGCGCATCGGCGAGGCCGGAGCGTGCGCCGTGCGGCAGGTCGATTTGCGAGAGATCGCCGGTGATCACCATGCGGGTGCCTTCGCCCATGCGGGTGAGGAACATTTTCATTTGCACCGGCGTGGTGTTTTGCGCTTCATCGAGAATGACGAAGGCGTGGGCGAGGGTGCGACCGCGCATGAAGGCGAGCGGGGCGATTTCGATTTCGCCAGCGGCCATGCGGCGGGTCATTTGATCGCCAGGGAGTAAATCTTGCAGGGCGTCATAGAGCGGGCGGAGATAGGGATCGACTTTTTCTTTCATGTCGCCGGGGAGAAAGCCGAGCCGTTCGCCGGCTTCGACAGCGGGGCGTGACAGCACGATGCGGTCGACGCGACCGGAGATCAGCATGGCGACGGCTTGGGCGACGGCGAGATAGGTTTTGCCGGTGCCTGCGGGGCCGAGGGCGAACACCATTTCATGCTTGGCGAGCAGTTCGATATAGCCGGTTTGGCCGGGGCTGCGCGGGCCGACCGCGCCTTTGCGGGTGCGAATGGCCGGGAGATCGGACAAGGGCAGGCGTGGATCGGCGGCGGGATCGACCAAGCGGGCGGCGGCATCGACTTCGGCGACGCTGATGGCTTCGCCACGGGCGAGGCGTTGATAGAGCGAGGCGAGCGCGGTTTCGGCGGCTTCGACGCGGCTGGCTTCGCCGGTGATCGAGACGCGGTTGCCCCGGCAGGCGAGGCGGACACCGAGACGCTGTTCGATGCGCATCAAATGGCGATCATGGTCGCCGAGCAGGATGGAGAGCAGCGCATTGTCGGCGAAGGTGACGGTGCGGGCGAGTTTGGCTTCGGTGGACAGGATCTGGCTCAAGCGGCTTGGTGCTCCCTTCGGTGGTGGGTGTGATCCAATATCGCCATCAGTGAGTTGGGGTTGGCGGCAGTGACGCGCACCGGGGCGATTTGGCCGGTGCGCAGGGTGGTGGCTTCGACGATGACGGGTTGCAGATAGGGGGAACGGCCGGCGAATTGGCCGGGATGGCGACCGGGGCCGGTGAACAGCACGTCGAATTGTTGGCCGATTTGGGCGCGGTTGAAATCATCTTGCTGGATCCGCAGCAGGGCTTGAAGCTCGTGCAGGCGGGCGTTTTTCACCGGCTCGGGCACTTGGTCTGGCGCATCGGCGGCGGGGGTGCCGGGGCGGCGGGAATAGTTGAAACTATAGGCGAGGGCGAAGCCGGTTTCGGCGACGAGACGCATTGTCGCTTGGAAATCGGCATCGGTTTCGCCGGGGAAGCCGACGATGAAATCGCTCGACAGGGCGATGTCAGGGCGGTTTTCGCGCAGTTCGGCGACGATGCGGCGGAATAGATCGACATTATGGCGGCGATTCATCGCGGCGAGGATGAGGTCCGACCCCGATTGCACCGGCAGATGCAGGAACGGCATGAGTTTGGTGTTGGTGCGGTGGGCGGCGATCAGATCCGCACTCATGTCGCGCGGGTGCGAGGTGGTGTAGCGCAGGCGGGCGAGGTCGTTGATTTCGGCGAGGGCGGCGAGTAGGCGGGCGAGTGACCAGCTTTTGCCGTCCGGGCCATCGCCGTGCCAGGCATTGACGTTTTGGCCGAGCAGGGCGATTTCGCGCGCGCCGAGGGCGACCAGGCGGCGGGCTTCGGCGAGGATGGCGGCGGCGGGGCGGCTTTGTTCGGCGCCACGGGTATAGGGCACCACGCAGAAGGTGCAGAATTTATCGCAGCCTTCCTGGATCGCGAGGAAGGCGATGGGGCCTTGGCTGGCTTGGTCGCTCGGCAGATGTTCGAATTTTTGTTCGGCGGGGAAATCCGTGTCGATCACCGGGGCGCCGCTCAGGGCGAGCGCTTCGAGCAGAGCGGGCAGGCGGTGATAGGCTTGTGAGCCCATCACCAGATCGACATAGGGCGCGCGGGCGAGGATTTCGGCGCCTTCGGCTTGGGCGACGCAGCCGGCGACGGCGATGAGCATGCCGCCGGGGCGGGCTTCTTTGAGGGTGCGCAGGCGGCCCAGCTCGGAGAAGAGCTTGTCGGCGGCGCGCTCGCGGATATGGCAGGTATTGAGGATCACCAGATCAGCATCTGGCGTGGGGACCGGCGCGAAGCCGAGCGGGCGCAAAATATCGGCCATGCGGCCACTATCATAGGCGTTCATCTGGCAGCCCCAGGTCATGACATGGAGGCTGCGGGTGTTGGGTATGGGGGCAGGCTCGCGGGCAAGCGGGCGCGGTGGCGCTGGGAGGGTCATTTGGGTCCAATCCGGCTGGAGATCAGCCGGTGGATGAAACGCGGAGCGAAATCGGTCAAGCGCACCCTTTGTTCAGGCCGGGAATTCGGCTGTTACTAATGTCGGAATTCGGCCCCGTGTCTGTCAAGCTTTTTCGGGGGCGGGGTGGGGTGCTGGCGATGATGTTTCGATGAAACGATGCTGGCGCAGGGCGGCGGCGCGGCGGGCGATGGTGGCTTCCAGGGTGGTGGCGAGGGCTTTGCGGCCCAGGCTGGCGGGGAGCGGCGGGCTGAGGACGATGCGGGCGCGCAAATTATGACGGCCCAGGCGGGCATAATGCGAGGCGATGTCCATATCGCCATACCAGGCGATCAGCGGGCGGTTGCGCCGACAGATGGGCAGGCCATCGAGCTGGTCATAGACGATGGTGACCGGCTGGATCAGCGGCGCGATGTCACGCTCGGCCAAAGCGAGGAAGCTGGAGCGGAATTGCAGGGTGCGCGCGCCATCCGACGTGGTGCCTTCGGGGAACAGGATCAGATTGTCACCCTCATCGAGCCGTGATTCCAGGGCGGTGCGTTCGCGCCCGGTATTGCCGCGCTCGCGGCTGACGAAAATGGTGCGCCCGGCGCGGGCGATCAGGCTGATGCCGGGCCATTTGGCAACGTCGCCTTTGGCGATGAAGCAGCCGGGCAGGACAGCGCCCAGGGCGATGACATCGACCCACGAGGTGTGGTTGGACACAAACAGGATCGGGCGGGTGGGGCGCGCCGGGTCGTGGGCGATGGTGCCGGTGACCTCCAGCGTGAGGCCGAGGATGCGCGCGACGCCGGACCAATAAGTCATTGGCAGGCGCTCTTTGGCCTCCCCGGCCCGGTTGATCAGGAAGAGTTGGATTGGCAGGAGGATCAGGGTCCAGAGCAGGACCAGGATCAGCCGGGAGATCATGCGGAGCCAGCCTATCATAGCTACGGGGTAGCGGGCGGACGGGCTGGCTGCAAGCGGGGGCGGATTAGAAGGTCAGGTTGGTGCGGACGCCGACCACCCATTCATTCTGCAGCCTTTGGCGCGGGGCGGCGGGATTGGCGATGCCGCCGCCGGGATTGCGGATATATTGCAGGTCCGGCTGGAGTTGCAGCCAGGGGGTGAGCTGGGCCTGATAGGTGAGTTCGATCAGGGTTTCGCTGCCCTGGATCGGGGCGATTTGGCCGGGCGTGCCTTGATCGAGCTGGGCTTGGGCGCGCTCGCGATTGATCAGGTCGCCGCTGATTTGGCCGATCCCGATATCGATGCCGGCAGTGTCGTTCGGGCGACCGGGCAGAGGGTCGGTGAGGGTCAAGCCAAAATTGGCGCTGAAGCTGATCAGGTTGCGATCCGGCGGCGCGCCCATTAGGCGGGCGAAAAAATTGAGCTGGCGGGGGCTGCCGTGCTGGTGCCAGAGCGTTTGATCGACCACGCCATAGAGGCTGTCATTATGCTGGCGGAAGGCGGGGAATGGGCCGGTCTGGTTGGGGAAGGCGCCGGTATCAACCCAAAAGCCGAGCCGATAGGTGCCGGGCAGGCCCGCGAGGCGGGTGGAAAAATCGGCCTCGGCGATGCTGAGCGCGCCGGTGGTGAGGTTGAATTTGGTGCCACCGGCATCGAGCGATTGCGGGTCGTTGGCGAAGGGGCCGCCGGGCGGATTATCATCGAAGACACCAGCGAGCAGGGTCAGGTTTTTGGTGGGTTTGAGGCGCAGGCGCACACCGAGCGCGCTCAGCGGATAGGCCGGACCGCCGGCATAAAGATCCGCTGAGGGGACCAGGGGCCAGCCAGCCATGGTGTTGACGAACAAAGCGGAATTGGTGCTGACGATGAATTCCTGATCGATGCTTTGCTGGCCGATTTTAAGGTCGGCGGCACCGTGATCGAATGATTGATCGAACCATAATTCCCAAAGCCGGGTGGCATTGCTCGCCTCGGTGCCGCTCGCGGTTTGTAGATC
The DNA here is from genome assembly GCA_049964975.1 of Acidiphilium sp. Lineage (GTDB taxonomy): Bacteria > Pseudomonadota > Alphaproteobacteria > Acetobacterales > Acetobacteraceae > Acidiphilium. Next base: position 5,988 of record JBMFWT010000023.1, on the reverse strand, counting down.
ATTCAGATAGCCGGGGCTGAGGCTGCTGCCATGGATTTGCAGCGCGCTGACATAGAATGTGCCGCCGGGCAGGCCAAAGGCTTTGCCGGTGTCGATTTGCAGGGTGGCGGTGGTGACGCCTTGCAGGGTGGCACCTTGTTTGACGCCGCCGCTGATATTGGCGAGTGCGTTCTCGGTATCGGTGAGGCCAAGCGTGACGCCATGCACGGCGAGGGCCGGGCGCAGACCGCCGATGGTGCCGAGCAGGGCGCTTTGGGCGTGGGCGCGACCGGGTCCGAGCGCCAGAGGAACCAGAGTGGCGATGATGAGGCGCGCGCCGCCTGGGATCATTGTTGCTCCTCACCGGCCGCGCCGGGAAATGTGAGATGATATATTGTATCAATTGTTGTGTTGTGCCAAATGATACTTTATATCATTCGCTGTTCACAGGTAGACGCTTGGAGGCTCACGATGTTTTCATTGAACCATCACATCCTGTTGACGCTGGGAGCTTTGATGGCGGCGGTGCTGGGGATCATGCCGGCACGGGCGGCGGCACCGATCCGGGCGATTGGGGTGGAAAACCAATATGCCAACGTGATCGGGCAGATTGGCGGGCGCTATGTGGTTGTGCGCGCGATCATCAGCGATCCCAACACCGATCCGCATAGTTTCGAGGCCAGCCCGAAAATTGCGGCGGAGCTGGCCGACGCCTCGCTGATTGTGGAAAATGGGCTGGGGTATGATGCCTGGGCGGACAAGATGCTGGCGGCGTCGGCCAACCCGCAACGTGTGGTGATTAATGTGCAGCGTCTGCTGCACCGGCCCGATGACACCCGCAACCCGCATCTTTGGTATGACCCGCAGACCATGGAAAAAGTGGCGGGCGCGATTGGCGCGGCGCTGAGCCGATTGGAGCCGAACCATAAAGCCTATTTCGCCGCACGGGTGCAGCGTTTTGACCGTGCGCTGCGCCCCTGGCAGGCGGCGATTGCGGCGTTCAAGGCGCAGCATTCGGCGACTCCCGTTGCGGTGACCGAGCCGGTGGGTGATTATTTGCTGCAAGCGATGGGCGCGAAAATCGAAACACCGTGGGCGCTGCAGGCGGCGATTATGAACGGCACCGATCCCTCACCGCAGGATGTGGCGACCGAAAATGCGTTGTTCCGCGATCATCGGGTGAAAATTTTCGTCTATAACCAGCAGGTGACCGACCCGCTGACCGCCTCGTTCCTGCTTCTGGCGGTGCAAAATCATATTCCGGTGGTGGGGGTCTATGAGACCATGCCAACGCCGGGTTATGATTATCAATCATGGATGCTGGCGGAAACTCAGGCGTTGGAACAAGCGGTGACGGCGGGACAATCGACCCGGTCGCTGCTGCCCGCGCCGTGACGGCCCCTGCCCTTGCGGTGGAACGGTTGAGTGTTGCGCTCGGCGGGCGAACGATTCTGGACCATGTGAGTTTCTCGGTGGCGCCGGGCCAATTTTGTGGGCTGATTGGGGCGAATGGGTCCGGCAAGACCACGTTGTTGCGCAGTATTCTGGGGTTGGTGACGCCGAGCGGCGGCGACATACGCTGCGCGGGCGGCAAGCCCGGGGCGGCAATTGGGCAGGCAATGGGGCAGGCGATAGGGTATGTGCCGCAGAAAATTCAGTTCGATCCATTCATGCCGTTGCGGGCGCGCGATGCGGTGGGGCTGGGGCTGGATGGGCACCGGCTTGGCATTCCATGGCCGAATGCGGCGCGGCGCGATCGTGTGGCGGCGATGCTCGCGGCGGTGGATGCGGAGCGATTTGCCGATCAGCGGGTGGGGGATTTGTCCGGCGGGCAGCAGCAACGGGTGATGATTGCCCATGCGCTGATCCGCGAACCCAAGCTGTTGCTGCTGGATGAGCCGCTGGCGAATTTGGATTTGCGCTCGGTTGCCGACGTGGTCGCGCTGTTGCATCGGCTGACGGTGAAGCAGGGGATTGCCGTGCTGCTCTCGGCGCATGACATGAACCCGCTGCTGCCGGTGATGGATCAGATTGTCTATTTGGCGCATGGGCGCGCGGTGAGCGGCACGGTGGCGGAGGTGGTGCGCGGGGGCGTGCTGAGCCGGCTTTATGGCTATCATATCGATGTGATTCGGGTGCATGGGCGGGTGCTGGTGGTGGCTGCCGGTGGCGCGGAGGGAATGGATGCCCAGGCGCTGTGCGACCCGGTGCATGTGACGCCGATTCCATGACATCGCTCCTTACTGGGTTTTTTGCGAACGGGCCGGTGCAGGTGGCGCTGGCGGTGGGTGGCGGGGCGGCGCTGGTTTCGGCGTTGGTGGGGGTGTTTACCGTGTTGCGGGGCCAGGCTTTTGCCGGACATGCGCTGGCCGATGTGAGCAGCGCGGGTGGCTCGGCCTCGTTGCTGTTCGGGTTGCAACCGCTGATCGGGTTTTTTGCGATGGCGGCGCTGGCGGCGGGCGGGATGGAGGCGATTGGCGCGCGGGCGGTGCGTGAGCGCGATCTGGTGACCGGGATTGTGCTGGGCGCGGGGTTGGGGCTGACCGCGTTGTTTTTATATTTCGATGTGACCCGCACGGCGACCGGCGGGGCGGCGGTGAGTGTGTTGTTCGGCTCGATTTTTGCCATTGCGCCGGGGACCATGCGGCTCGCCCTGGCTGTTGCGCTGCTCGCGCTGGTGGCGAATTTGGCGCTGTATCGGCCCTTGCTTTTGATTGCGTTGGACCCGGATTTAGCCGCGCTGCGCGGCGTGCGGGTGCGCGCCGTGGGGCTGGCCCATGCGCTGGTGCTGGCGATGGCGGTTGCGCTCTCGGCGATGATTGTGGGGGCGATTCTCTCGACGGCGTTGTTGATTGGGCCGGCGGCATGCGGGTTGCGGCTGGCGCGGCGCACCGGGGCGGCGATTGCGATTGCGGCGGGCGTGGGGTTGGGTGCGACCTGGGGCGGAATTTTTCTGGCCTATGACAGTTTTTACTGGATACCGGGGCATGGCTGGCCGGTGAGTTTTTTTGTGGTGACGATTATTGCCGTGACCTATGCGCTGACCGGGCTGAGCAGGCGGGCGGGCTGAGCATGTTTTCCAGCTTCATGATCAATAGCTGGATTGTCGCGACGATTGTGGCGGCGACGGCGGGGTTGGTGGGGTATTTCGTGGTGCTGCGCGGTGCCTCATTCGCGGCGCATGCGCTGCCGCTGAGCGCGTTTCCAGGGGCGGCGGCGGCGGCGCTGCTGGGGGTGAATGAGATTGCCGGGCTGGTGGTGTTTGCGGGGCTGGGGGTGCTGGGCATTCATGGTTTTAGCCGTCAGGGCCGGCCCGAAGTGGCGACCGCGCTGACCTTGGTGTTGCTGCTGGGGATTGGCACATTGTTGCTGAGTTTGGGCCATGATTATGCGCAGATGGTGGATGCGCTGTTATTCGGGCAGGTTTTGGGGGTGAGCCGGGCGGCGATTTGGCCGATTGCCGGGCTGAGCGCGCTCGCGGCGGGGGCGACGTTGATGCTGTTGCGCCCGCTCTTGCTCAGTGCCGTATCCCCGGAATTGGCGCGGGCGCGGGCGATTGCGCCGGGGCGGATGGATCTGATGTTTTTGATGATCCTGGCGTTGGCGGAGATTGTGGCGCTGCCGGTGGTGGGGGCGCTGCTGGTGTTCAGCTTGATGGTGGGGCCAGCCTCGGCGGCGCGCAATTTGACGGATCGGCCTTGGCTGGGCCTCGTGTTATCGGTGGGGCTGGCGCTGGCGATTGTTTGGCTGGCGCTGGCGTTATCGTATCAGACCAACTGGCCGATTGGGTTTTTTGTGGGTGGGTTTGGCGCGCTGGCCTATGCGCTGGGGCGGGCGGCGCGCAGCCCGGCGGTGTGGCGGCTGAGGATTGGGTGATCCGGGGCGGTGGCTTCGGCGCTAAATTTTTCGCGGAACTCATCCATCGGGATGGGACGGGAAAACAGGAAGCCTTGACCATCATGGCAGCCCAAGGCGGCGAGGCGGGCGGCTTGCTCGGCGGTTTCGATGCCCTCGCCGGTGACGGTGATGCCGAGCTTGTGGCCCAGCTCGATCATGGAGGCGAGGATATGGGTGCGCCGATCCGAATCCGCCGGGTCATGGATGAAGGAGCCATCGATTTTCAATTTATCGAACGGGAATTTGTCGAGCAGACGCAGCGAGGAATAGCCGGTGCCGAAATCATCGAGGGCGATGCGGCAGCCAAGGGCGCGGATGGCGTGCAGCATGCTGAGTTTTTGCGGATCATCATCGAGGAGCGAGGTTTCGGTGACTTCGAACTCGATGCGCGGGGCAGGGAGCGCGTTGCGGGCGAGATTTTCGGCGATGCGGGCGGGCAAATCAGGATCGGCGAGTTGCAGGGCAGAGAGATTGATCGCGATAGCGATATCCGGGCGGATGCGGGCGGCGGTGCGAAAGGCGCAATCTTTGACCAGATGGCCGACCATGCTGACCTGACCGATTTGCTCCAGCATGGGCACGAAACGATCCGGCGGGATGTTGCCAAAGGCCGGGTGGGTCCAGCGCAGCAGCGCTTCGGCGGCGACGATGGCGCCGGTTTGTAAATTGACGATGGGCTGAAACACCAAAGAGAGCTGGTTGCGCTCGACCGCGCGGCTGAGTTCGAGTTGCAGGGTTTGATTGCGGCTATGGCGATCATCGAGCGCGGCATCATAGCAGCAGCAATGATTGCCGCCGGTTGATTTGGCGCGATACAGAGCGAGATCCGCGCAATGATGCAGGATTTCGGGGTTGTTGCTGTCAGTGGGGGTCAGGGCGATGCCGATGCTGACGCCGATGGTGACGCTGACGCTGGTGGCCAGCGAGGTCAGGCGGAACGGCTCGATGAGGGCTTTGATCAGGCGTTGCGCCACGGCGATGGCCTCCGCCTCGCTGGCTTGGGGGAGCAGCACCGCAAATTCATCGCCACCGAGGCGAAATACGTGATCTTGACCGCGCACGCAGGCACCGATGCGCCCGGCGACGGCGAGTAGCAGGCGGTCGCCAATGGCGTGGCCGTAATTATCATTGACGGTTTTGAAACGGTCCAGATCCAGGCAGAGCAGAGCGCTGGTTTGCGGCGTGCCGGTGTTGGACAGGATGGGCGGCGTGCATAATTCGGCGAGGATACGGGTGAAGGCGGCGCGGTTATAGGTTTTGGTCAGATAATCACGGTTGGCGTTGAACTCGATGCGCTGGCGGTAATCTTCGCGCTCGGTGACATCGGTGCAGAGGCCGCGATAACCGGTGAAAATCTGATCGTCGTTGAAGACCGGTTTGCCGGCGATGGACCACCAGCGCGCGCCGGATTTGGTGTAAGCGCGGATCACCACATCCTTGAACGGGGCGCGTTCGCGCATGGCGACGGCGATTTGTTTGAGGGATTCGGAGGATTGCAGGGGTTCGGCGGCACCGGGCGGGGTGGCGATGGCGGCGAGCACATTGCCGATATGGCCGGTGGTGAGGTCGATCTGGTCGGAAAATTGGGCGACCCGCAGATTGGCGTTGCTCTCCCAGAGGAAGCTGCCGCTGCCTTCCTGGAAATCGCGCAGCAACAGGCCAATCGTGTCGCGCTGATTGGCGACTTCGACGAGGTTCAATTCGCGCTCGAACATTTTGGCATTGAGCGACAGGATCGAGAACAGGCTGAGCAGGCTGTAGGCGGTGAGCGCGATCAGGATTGGCATGAAGAAGGTTGGGGCGTCGGCAATGAAGGCAACGTAGGCGCCAAGCGTGATGGGCGCCCAAAACGATAATGCGTAGCGCGCCGGACCGGAGATCATGGTGGTGGAGATCAGCGCGATGGCGAGGGCATAGATCATGCCGCGCTGATCGGGGGTGCCCACCCGGATTGCGACGATCAGAATGATCGCCCAGCAAAATCCGAGTAGGAGCAAAATGAGCTGGAACCGCACCATCGATTTTGGGTAGGCGGTTTCTTTATCGGGGCTGAGCAGCCAACTGCGCGCCTGCAGGACCAAAAGCCCGTAGCCGATGACAACGCAGGCGAAG
>JBMFWT010000022.1:0-42573 GCA_049964975.1 Acidiphilium sp. | reverse complement strand
CGCGATCCCGCTCCCCGATTACCTCAAATTACCCCGCAAACCGCGCCAGTCAGCGCAAAAACCGGAGCAAAAACCGGCGCGCAAACCAGCGCGGCGGAGCAAAAAACCAGAGCCAACGCTCTACGAATATTTTCTGCAAAAATACCCGCCGCCACCGCCACGTCCCACCTTGCCCGGCCACATCTACGCGCCCAGCCCCAGCCCAAAAATCAACTTCGAGCGCTAGGCGGAGAGTTATGCTCTAATCGTTACGGATCAGAAACAAAAAAACTAATCCGTGAACTTGACCAATCGGCTGACCTGGATATCCGAGACAAAAATAACGCCGGAATGTTGGTTGAAGAACGGCTGGAAACCTTCAACCAGGGGCCGGACCAAGTCTTCGGGGACGGCGGTGATCAGCATCACCAGAACCGAATCTTCGTTGAACATCACGTGGCCTTCGTGAAACCCGTGGCTGCCTTTGCCCGAAAGATGGTTCACGATCGTGTAGCCTTTAACATTGGCCCGGTCGAGCAGGTCGGTGGCGAAAGCGAGATGTTCGCCTTCGAGGATGATTTCGAGTTTTTTCAGCGGGCTGAGTTGGAAATTATTCATGCGGTCATCCGTTCCCCGGTTGCGAGAGGTTGCAGGTTTATCATGTCGAGCGTCTGGTCACGCCATTCGCCACCTTCGAGATAAAGGCTCAGCAAGCGGTCGTCAGTATCAATAATCAGCAAACGGAGCCAGCCATTTTGCACCAGCCGCCGAACCGCGACCACGCCTTCCACCGCCGCGCGGGCATGCGCCACCGGGGCCTCAATCACCGTAATCAGCCGCAACGGCTCATGATAGGGGCGGCCATCGCGCAGCACCGTCTGCGATGGCAAGCCGGTGCGCAGATCGCCAAGATTGCCGCTCATCACGCCAAACCGCCCCGCGACATTATGGTAAACCTTGCTGCCACTGCCATAGGTTTCGTTATCAACCGCAGAGAAATAATGCTCCATATTGATCCATTGCCCCACCACCAGCGGCCCGGTGATAATCGACTCTAACAAACGTCGCTTCGGGTCAATTCGCCAATCATAGGAATGCAGAAAGGCGCGCCCCTCAAGTTCGAGCTTCTGGGTAAGATGCCGCCGACCGATAACAAAATAACTATTGCGCGACAGGCCCCATTCAGGGCGAACCTGGGACCAATCAACCGCGTTGCGCAGCGCGATCCGTCGGGCCGCGCCCGTGCTCGGTCGCTTCGCCGTATCAGGCAACAGGGTGGCGATGCGTTCTTGCGCACATAAACGGCTAGCCGCGATCAGCCCTTTATGCAGCCGATCAAGATAAAGCAAATGCGCAGGCGGGATCAGTTCAGGATCAGTCAGGGTAATATCATCGGTCACCGTGTTGTGCAGAGCGCCGAGAAACACAACGTCTTCGGGAATGTCGATCCCTTGTTCGCGTAACCGGCGGCGCACATCAACCTTGTTCGCCATCTGCGCCAAAACGCGTGCATTATGGCTGCCGCTGGCACCCCCGCAGGCCCCGCAATCAAGAGCCGATTCGTAGGGATTATTATCTGACACGCTGGCATGACCCACGAGCAGCACGAACCGCGAAAACCCCTCGGTCAGACCAATCGAGCGCAGCGCCTGGCCAACAAAATGCGCCTGCTCACCGAGCGAGAACCCAATCCGGCCCAGACGTTCAAGCTGGATTCGGCTAAATTGCCGATTGATCCGGTAGGCGCGGCGTAGCCGCTCGATAAAAGCATCAAGCCCGTCGCGGTTCAGCCCGAGGGCCTGCGCCAGGGCCTCACTAGGCTCAAGCCGGCGCAGAGCAACTTCGCGCAGATCGCGCACAATCTCATCAGAAATGCGCTCGGTGGGCAGGCCGCGCTCATGCTGGATCGCCTTGACGATCAATTCGCGCTGCACGGCGCGCAAAATCGAATCGGCCTGTTCGCGGCTCAATTTATCAAGCAAGAGCCTTGTCGGCGGCGGGTCGCTGAATAATTTTCCGCGCCAACGATGGTAAGCAACGGGCGCCATCGTCTTGCCGATCAGATCAAAGCCAAACAGCAACCCAATCGCTTCGACCGTGGCGAATGGCGTCAGAATCGAATTCTTGAGTTCGTGCAGCGCCTCAACCAAGACCCCCGCCACGCTTTCATCCATCGGCGCCGAGACATGCATTTCCAAAACAAGGTTGCGCGGCGTGACGATGGCCGGGCAGAGATGCGCCTCGTTGCCTTTGCCCAGCTCCAGCAGGCTGATCGGCACCCCAAAAAATCCAGCGATCCCGAAGGTCTGGTAATCTCCGATGGTTTCGAAATGTCGGCGAATCCGTTCGGAGCGTGTATCGATGCAGAACAGCGCCTGCGCAAATGGCCGCTTGTCACGCGGCTTTGGCGGCGCGGTGTCGATACCGCGAACGAACAAATCGATGGCATGCGCCTCCATCGCGCGCAGCCAAATCATGCCCTCTTCGGCTTCGAACGCGCGCAAGGCGGTGAGCACGCTCTCGAACCCGGCCTCATCGAGACCCCGAATAGCTTGGGTGATCCCAGCGGCGTCACCCCAGTCTTTCAGGGCAGCGGCGGATCGCTGCGCCTCATCTGCGGCCACAAGCTTGGTGTAGCGATCAAACAAAAGCTGAATGTCAGACGCCCTGCCGCGCAGGATCGCATCATGAATCCGATGCGCCCAAGCGGGCAGCACCTTGCCCGCGTGATAGTGCAAGCGAAGAAAAACCTCGTGCGGGCGCTGATCCAGCATCGTCATCAGGTCCGGCACCGACGCCGGCATGCCCGGCTGGTGCTGCTCCTGCAGCAGGGCCAGCACCAGCGCTTCACGCACCGCCAAAAAATCGACCAGATCGGCTGGGTATTGCTGCGCCCAATAATAGTTTTTGGCATTCTGACGCCAGCGAATGAACCCCGCCCAGCCATGCAGCCGCGCGAGTTCGCGGGTGAAATTGCCAACCCAATATTCCTCCGGTACGCCCTGCAGACGCATCGCCCGCGCGATCATGGCTTCGGGCGTTTCGATGCCGTGCAGCACCTTGTCGATCGAAAGGCCGCGGAGGAACATTTTGAAATTATGCCGCACAAGGCGGCTCCAGGCGCGGAAAAACCCCTGCTCGCGGCCCGGCATCGCCATGGTGGACTGGCCTTCATCGAAAAAATCAAGGCAGGTTTTGATCAGCAGATCATCAAGCGTCTCGCTAATCTTGGTACCATAGAGCGCATCGATCACGTCGCACAGCGGCGTGTCGCCACCGAGTTGCGCCTGCATCCGTGTGATCAGAATTGTCTCATCAACCCGCATCTCGGTGATCGGTTCACCGCGCAGCGCGGACCGGATGGATGCGGGGGTGCAAATTTCGACCGGCAGGGCGACGGGATCAGCGATGCTCACCAGCAGGTGGTGGAATGCCCGGTCCCAGTCGATTTCAGTCGGCAGATCGTGGCGCGCGATGAAACGGTTAACCCCGGCGCGGAGTTCCGCCTCGTTGATCGTGCCCTCGGCCCGATAGCGCTGATAGTCTTGGCGCTTGAGAAAGCCGCGCGCCCGAAACAAAGTTTCGCCGCGTTTGACAGCATCCTCGAATGCGAGGCCCTCTAGCCCGTGTAGCGGATTGTGATGAATGAAATTGCGCATCGGCCAGAAATAGGCGATCGGCTCGCCAGCGACGTAGATCATGGCGCGCAGCTTCAACGTGTCGGCCAGAGGCAGGGTCATGGTGCGTGTCCCGTATTCGTCATCATCGCCAACTCATCTCCAGCGCCAGCCCGCAGATCATGACCAGACCAAGTACGATGACCAGACTGGATGTGCGGTCGAGATCGGTGATGCGGCGGGGCAGTTTCCAGCTTTTGGTGATGAACCCTTCAAGGAGCCGCAGCGCGGTCCAGGACCAGAGCAGCCAGACGGCGCAGATACCTGCCGCCATGCCGAGGTCAGCTTGCTGCAGAATACCGAGAAGTGCGAAGAATGATGGGAATGGCGGTGTGGCGACGGCCGCGAGAACACTGACCACCAGAAATCCGGCGAGGCGCGGTGCGATGTCGGGCAGGCCGTGGGTCAATCCGGCATAGGCGATGCCAACCCGGCGCTGGAGCAGGGCGCTAATCAGTATGGGGGCGAGGAGGCTGATTGAGAAGCCGAGGGCCAGCACACGCAGGCTGGTCAAATCATGGAGCGGACCCCAGCCGATCCACAGGAGCGACCATGAGGAGACCGCAATAAAAGCGATCCATCGGTCGAGTTCCTGCACGCTCAGTGCGCGCCAAGCGTAAAGCAAAGCGGTGAGCAGCGCCCAGATCCGCAAGGCGCGCGATGGCACCGCGACGCTCGCCAGCATCAGGCCAATTTGCGGCCAGATCAGGACCAGCAGGGCGCGCGCGCGGAAATCGTTGATCCGGCAGAATAATAGCACGAACAGCGCGCTGAGCGGGAACAGCGGCAGGAAGATTGCGGTCGGCACATCGGCAATCAGCTTCATATCATACCCACCGCAGCCATAGATTGACCTGCCGGGATGCCGTGATCAGCCCGCGCGACGCGGCGGCGTATAGGTCTGCGATGTAGAACTCCCGCGAAATCAGGGCATAATAAATCAGCCAAAAGCGCGTGTCGCGCTCACGCACGGTCTTGTCCTGATGGGTTGCGCGATAGGTGAGAATCCAGCCGGCAACGATGACGAGCGTCACCAGAACAACCACAGCATCGAACGCGATGGGGCTGATCGCGGCGGCGCTGAAAATCGCGCGGCGGAATGCGACGTTCGGGTAGAGGAATAGGTTGAATGCGTGGCTGATGACCGTATAGCCAAGCACAATGATAACGAGCGAAACGATGGCGAGGCTGACCATGCGCCATGGATCTTCGGTATCCATCCGGTGGATCGCGAAGAGGAGTTGCGCGCCGGTGATCCAACCAAAGAACAGCAGCACAATCGCCCCTTGCTCGACCAGGGTATTGGCGCCGATCAGCCAATGCGCGATGAAAAGGATGATGGCGGGGACACCAAGAGTGACTAGCGCCATTAGTTGCCAGGGCTGGCGGTAGGCGGTGGCGCGGCGCTCGACGACGAAGGTGTAGAGTTCGCTTTTGGGCACGCCATCATCCGCGCGGGCCTGGTTGATGGCGCTGCCGGAGCTGAGAAAAAGTGTTGCTTTGAACAGACCGTGCGCGATGAGGTGGAAGATTGCCAACGAAAAGGCACCAACGCCACACTCCATGATCATAAAGCCCATCTGCCCCATGGTGGAATAGCCGAGGGATTTTTTGATGTCGTTTTGCGCGAGCATCAGCAATGAGCCGGTGACCGCGGTGATCAGCCCGACCACGAACACCCCGTGCAGAACGACACTCGTGGCAACGAACACCGGCGCGAATCGGTTGATAATGAAGGCGCCGGCATTGACGATACCGGCATGCATCAGCGCCGAGACCGGGGTGGGGCCGTCCATCGTGTAGGGCAACCAGGTATGGAGCAAAAACTGCGCGGAGCGCGCGAAAGCGGACAAGGCGATCAATGTTGCGACGGTTCCGGCGACCGGCAAGCCGCCGGCGAAGGTTATGCCGGGATTTGCCGTGATTTTCGCGAAGACCACGGCCATTGACCATGAACCGAAAAGCCGGTGGAGGATCAGGGCGGCGAGCACCAGAGGCAGATCGCCAAAGCGGTAGGTGATGAAGGTCCAGAATCCGTAGCGATAGGCGGATGGGCTGGCTAGGCGATGGTCAAGCAGCCAGAACAACACGAGGCCGATCAGGTTCCACGCGATGATCAACGTCAAAAGATCGGCGGCACAGACCATCAGCAACAGGCACGCAGTCATCAGGTCGAGCAGGGCGAAGAACCGGCTGTAGCCCGACTCCTCGATCATATAGCGACGCGAATAAATATGGACGATGAGGCTGATTCCAGAGATCACCGCCGACAGCAACGCCGCCAGCGGGTCGAATTGAACGCTGCCCCATACTGGATTCAAGTGTAGCACGCCGTTTGGCGCGCCCCCGAGTTTGGCGGCCAGTAAAGCAATGGCAACGACGAAGATGGCGACATTAAAGCCGATGCTGATCGCTGCCGCACGGCGTCCGAACCGGCCAAAGCCGATCAGGGCGGCTGGAATCAGGGCCAGGATAATCAAGAGAAAGACAAGACGTTCCATAATTATTATTTGCCCGTGACCTTATTGATTTCAGTACAAGCGATTCGTTATATGAGCTTTCTGCCAAGCGGGTTTTGGCGTGCAAGCGGGTGCCAGACTGAAAGCCGCGCAACCTATATGCGAGAAATTAAAAAAACAAAATTAATAATTTTTTGCATTATCATTCAGTGATGTGAATGGACCCGCCATTTTTTGGCTTCGCCTTCGCACCAACCTGGCGGCGTGGCAGGGTCGGCAGCACGACATAAGCGGCTTCGGTCAAAATGAAGGTCTTGAGGGCTTGGGCGGCGACGCTGAACCGTTTGCCTTGCCGGTGGACCAGATACCATTGGCGTTCGAGCGGAAAATCGACCAAATCGATGATCGCGAGACGACCGAGTTTCAGCTCCATCTCCAAGGTATGGAGCGAAACCACGCCGAGCCCTAATCCCGCCATCACCGCGTGCTTGATCGCTTCGTTGCTGCTCATCTCCATGGAATTCTGCAGGCGACCGCCATTTCTATGCAGGAAGCGTTCAAAAGCGTCGCGCGTGCCAGAGCCGGGTTCGCGAATGATGAACCGCTCCTTGACCACGCGCTTGATCGGCACGTTACGCATCGCGCAGAGCGGATGATCGGGAGCCGCGATGACCACCAGGGGGTTGGGCATGAATGACTGAGAGACCAGATTCGCCCCTTCGGGGGGGACGCCCATAATCGCCATGTCCGGCGCGTTGTCCGCCAATTGTTTCAGCACCGCGTCGCGATTGGTCACGTCGAGATTGACGGTGATGCCGGGGTGGTGGGCGCAGAATCGCGCGAGCAGGTAGGGCGAGAAATACTCCGCCGTGCTGACCACGGAAACATTGAGCACGCCGTGGTGTAGGCCCTTGATATCATCGAGCATATTTTCGAATTCATCGATCCGCTGCGCGATGTCGCGACAGAACGCCGCCAGCTCGCGCCCGATCTCGGTGGGCGAAATTCTGCGACCGATATGCTCGAAGAGCGGGCTGCCAATCTGGTCTTCGAGCTGTTTGATTTGGTTGGAGACGGCTGGCTGCGTCAGATGCAATTCTTCGGCGGTGCGCGTGAAGCTGCCGGTGCGGGCGACAGCCTCGAACAGCGCCAGTTGGCGCAGGGTGAAGTTGCGCCGCCGTGGTGCTTTGGGGCGCGGTTTGATTTCAGTATTCATAAACCGTGATCGCTCGCATAAGAATTATATATTTTCCATGATCGTCTTAGCCCTGTATGACGTATCGTGGTTGGTCAAGAGAAAAAAGTCTACCCCACCCAGGTTGAGAGAAAACGGTCCGTTCAGTGTTGATCATCCCTTTGTCTGAAGGCTCGTGCCTGGAACGTTTGCCATGGTCTGCCAACGCCGACAGGATCACTGTCGCGTTTAACAACATTATTGCTGACAAGGACGTATGAGATGAGTGGAAAAAAATATAGTGCTGGGGTCAAGGAATACCGACACACCTACTGGACACCGGATTACACGCCACTCGACACCGATATTTTGGCCTGCTTCAAAATCACGCCGCAGGCCGGGGTTGATCGGGAAGAAGCCGCCGCCGCCGTCGCAGCCGAATCCTCTACCGGCACATGGACCACCGTGTGGACCGACCTGCTGACCGACCTTGATTACTATAAAGGCCGCGCCTACCGAATCGAGGACGTGCCGGGTGATGACACCTGTTTTTATGCCTTCATTGCCTATCCGATCGACCTGTTCGAGGAAGGTTCCGTTGTTAACGTGTTCACATCGTTGGTGGGCAACGTATTTGGCTTTAAGGCCGTGCGCGCGCTTCGCCTTGAGGATGTGCGTTTCCCCATCGCTTATGTGAAAACCTGCGGCGGCCCGCCTTGCGGCATTCAGGTTGAACGCGACAAACTCAATAAATATGGCCGACCGTTGCTCGGCTGCACGATCAAGCCGAAGCTCGGTCTATCGGCAAAAAACTATGGTCGCGCAGTCTATGAGGCCTTGCGCGGTGGTCTTGATTTCACCAAGGATGATGAAAACGTCAATAGCCAACCTTTCATGCGCTGGCGTGAGCGTTTCGACTTCGTGATGGAAGCGATCCATAAATCCGAAGCCGAAACCGGCGAGCGTAAGGGCCATTATTTGAACGTCACGGCGCCGACGCCTGAGGAGATGTATAAGCGCGCTGAATATGCCAAGGAGATCGGTTCGCCGATCATCATGCACGACTTCATCACCGGCGGCTTCACCGCTAACACCGGCCTTGCCAATTGGTGCCGCAATAATGGCATGATGCTGCATATCCATCGCGCAATGCATGCGGTGATCGACCGCAATCCGCATCACGGGATTCATTTCCGGGTGCTGACCAAGATATTGCGTCTGTCCGGCGGCGATCATCTGCATACGGGCACTGTGGTTGGCAAGCTTGAAGGCGATCGGGCTTCGACATTGGGATGGATTGATCTGCTGCGCGAATCTTTTATCCCGGAAGATCGGTCGCGGGGCATTTTCTTTGATCAGGATTGGGGCTCCATGCCAGGGGCATTCGCGGTCGCTTCGGGCGGCATCCATGTTTGGCACATGCCTTCCCTGGTCACGATATTTGGTGATGACTCGGTGCTGCAATTTGGCGGTGGCACTCTTGGCCATCCATGGGGCAACGCCGGTGGAGCGCATGCAAACCGCGTGGCGGTGGAGGCCTGCGTGCAGGCGCGCAACGAAGGGCGCGACCTCGAACGCGAAGGCAAGGATATTCTCACGGCTGCAGCCGCCCACTCGCCTGAGCTGAAAATCGCCATGGAAACCTGGAAAGAAATTAAATTCGAGTTCGATACGGTGGATAAGCTCGACATCTCCAACCGGTAAGCGGCGCCAGCCCATTCGCCTTTCATCCATACAAGGATTATCGCCATGCCCGTCGAAGCCTATAATTCTTCTCTAAAATACGAGACTTTTTCGTATCTACCGCCGATGACGCCGGACCAGGTGCGCCGCCAGGTAGCCTACACCATTGCGCAGGGCTGGAACCCGGCGGTTGAACACACCGAACGCGGCACGCCGGCCCATGTCAGTTTCTGGTATATGTGGAAATTGCCGCTGTTCGGCGAGCAATCGGTCGATGCGGTGATGGCCGAAGTCGAAGCCTGCCATCGCGCTTTCCCGGATCATCTGGTCCGCTACGTTGCCTATGATAACTACGCCCAAAGCCAAGGTCTGTCGTTTGTCGTGTATCGTTAAGCAGGCGCTGCGCAGACGATTTTGGAATGAGGGCATGAATCTTAGAGGTGTTTGCCATGACCGCCGCCGATAACCCTGCAGCCGCGACCCTTTCGGGACGAGAAATCGCTTTGCTGCGCCGTCAAGCTATGGCGCAGCACGGTAAGGCAGGGGTGGTTAAGGCAAGCCAGACCAAGATCGGCCAGACGGCCTACGGGGCTGCTCGGCAGTCGCCGATCCTGACGAACGCGTCGAGCGGCGTTGGGCGGGTGACGGCGCCATCGGTAAACGCATTCAGTGATGGCGCGGCTTTCGCGCCCTCCACCGCGCCCAAACGTGCGGCGCTTGAGCGGCGGCAGGCGCTGAGCCAGATGGGCAAGGCCGCACTCTCTGGTGCTGGCGTGCGGTCGTATCGCGCCGCACCGCTCGATGATTGCGGCTGCAATGCCGCCGCGCCGGACGATAAAACCGCCTGCGCATGTCAGACCGCGCCGGCACGCGCGCCCGATCATCACCCCGATCATCACCCCGGTCGTCACACGACATCGGTCATGTCGGTGGCGTTGGCGGTGGATCAGGCGGGACGCGCGATCCAGCCGGTTGGCAAGGCGCTGGCCCGCGCCCGACGCACGGCCCTGTCGCAGGGCGGCAAATCCGGCATCAAGCGCGCCGAACAGGCGATCCGGATCGCGCCGTCCCTGCCCAGCCAGGATGGGCAGACCGCCATCGTCCCGGGGACAGGCGGACGGCAAGCCGCGATGCAGCATCGCAAGGTCCGCGCCTTGATTGGCACGGACACCGCAAACCACGCGGCGACGCGTCCGAGTGCTCACGTGCGCACCCGTCCCGCGCTCACCGAAACTTCGCCTAAAATTGAGGCGGGTCCTACGCTGTCGGGCAATGCGGTCACCGGAACCATGATCGAACGGAGCCGCAAGGTGACTGGGAGCGAACGAGGCTCCTGCCGTGCGGTGACTGGCACTGAATATCTGCCCGCGAATATGTATGACAAATTCTGTCCAACCCGCCCGGCTGCTGCACCGGCCAAAGTGGTCAGTGAAGCGACGCCGAAAGGCAAGACGATCAGTGGCACCCTCGTTGGCCGCCCCTCGCGGGTCACGGGCGGCGAGATGGGCGCGGATCGGGCGATCACCGGCACCTCGTATAGCCGCCCGTCCGCCGATACCGCGCCGCCCAAGACCGGCGTGACCCACACCTATGGGGCCATGAAGCTCACCGGCACCATGGTCGGGTCGGCGCCGAAGGTGACGGGTGATGAGCCAGGGGCCTGCCGCAGCGTAACCGGCAGCCAATATCTTTCTGCCGAACATTTCAAGGAATTGTGCCGCAGCGAGGTTCCCGCGCCGGTGCGGCGGGTGAGCGTGATGTCCACCCCCGCAGGTCAGACGCTGACGGGCAGTGCGGTCGTGCGATCACGCCAGGTGACGGGGGATGAGGCCGGCGCATGCCGTGCGGTTACCGGCAGCCAGTATTTCAATGCCAAGGATTTTGGTGTTCTGTGCGATGATGGCGGCCCGCGCAAAGTGGCCATGATCGAAACCGGCGGGCGTGCGGCGGTCCCGCAGGACCAACATGTTAGTAAGGTTGGGATCGACCGGACGATCAGCGGCCAGCGTGTGACCGGCAGCGCCTTTGGGCGCTCCAAGCAAGTGACGGGTGATGAGCGCGGTGCCTGCGTGCCGGTGAGTGGTGCGTCTTATATCGGTCAGGATCAGTATCAATCATTTTGCGGCCCTGATGATGTGCAGGCGCAATCGGCGCGGGTGCGGGACCGGGCGAGCATTTCTGCCGCCATGGTGAGTGGTGATCGGCCTGGTGCGGGTGGGATGACCATGACCGGCGATGAGCGCGGCGCCTGCATTGCGGTCACGGGCGTGCCCTATATCGGGTTTGATAATCGGGCGCCCAACTGCCTGATTCAGCCAGAGACGTCCAACCGGTTTTTGCTCCGGCAACGCCCCGCCGCGCCGGATAAACCGGCGGCCCCTGCCGATTTTAGCATCCGATCACCCGCGCGCGTCGCCTGGGATGCTGATCGTGAGACCCGTGCGGCCATTGGTGCCGTCACCGGCACGGCGTATGGCGCCGCTGACCGGATTACCGGGCCGGGCAACAAGGCGAGAGGTCTGATCACCGGCACGCCTGAGTTTCGCCATCACGAGTCGGCGTCGGCACAGCCACGCAACGACGCGCGCGGTGATCGGGCCGCAAACAATGTCGCCACGGTGGCGAAAACCCAGCGCCTCAGCGGTGAAGCCCAGATCCACGAGCGTGTTACCGGCGATGCCTGGCAGGCACAGAGCCGGGTATCCGGCACGGAGGGCCGCTCCAGCACGGTGCGTAACCCCTCCCAGCGCGGCAATGCGCGCGGCGCGCTGATGGATGCGCGCAGATCATCCGATGTTGAGAAGCCACCGGCAGCGGCGAATCTGGTGACGGGTTCGTCCGGCAATACGGGTCGTGGTCCGCTGGTGACCGTCTCCGGCGGGGCGCGGGCGTGAGAGCGCGATGAACACGCGTCAACGCCGCACGGCCCAGGAGCATACGGCCCAGCAGCGCACGCTCCAGCAGCGCCCCATCGAGCGACCCATCGAGCGGCCCGCCTTGCGGATAGCGTCCGCGCTGCCCAACCCGGTCTGCGTGCCGGGCAGCGGGCAGAGTTGCGAGCATGCGTTGGTCGATCAGGCGTTGAACGCGGCGTTATATGATTACGAGACCCGGGTGAGTGCCCGGTTCGGCGCGGTCATCGACACGCTCAAGGCGATATCGGCCATTCAATATGCCCCCGATTTCGTGCCGCGCGCGCAGGCGCTCGCGGAGCGGAATTTGGGTTATAGGCTGCCAGAATCACAGCTAACACAGACCTGGATCGCCGGCCTCGATATACGCGGGTTGCATGCTCACTGTATGCTGCATACCTTCAAATTCTGCGTCGATCAGGCGGTTATTGATAAAGCGCTCTGGCTGGCCGATGAGGCGATTGACGGTGAATTTCTGCGTGATTGCGGCTTTCATACCGTCGATATTACGCCCTGCGCCGATGGCCGACTGCAAGGGCTGGTGCCGTTTGTATTGCGGATGGCGCCGGGGCCGGAAATCACCGTGAAAGCCTATGCGGGGTCACTATTTGATATTGAAGGCGATATTAATGACTGGTCGCATCGCGAAATCCTCCGCCTTAGCGGGGGCCTGCCCGCAGGGTCTGAGAGTGGCAATTATCTCAAGATCGCGGTGTATCATTTCAGCTCGGCGTCGCCCCAGCATCAGGGCTGCGCGGCCCATGGCAGCAACGATGCGCTGGCCTGTGAAGCCGCGCTGGAACGGCTTGATGCGCTGCGCACCGCGATTGAGTCGACCTATGGCCATGGCGCCGCCCCGGATACGCTGCTGATTGGTCTTGATACCGATCTGGATGCGATCCGTATCCATACACCGGATGGCGCGGGACGGATTGATGCGGCTCGGTTCATTGATGCGGGTGCGGTCTATCGCGCGACGATCGGCATTGCCCCGCAGGCTGCGCGCGCGGCCTTGCAGCGCGAGGTCGCAGCACAGGCTGAGGGCGGCATGTCCGCGGGCATGCGGGCGCTGGTGGAACGGTTGCTTGAGGCCAATCTGTCGCAGATCGAATATGTGATCCAGCATCATGCCGGACGCTACGCGGAACTTGGCCATGACGAGCATTTTATTTGTGCCGGCGAAGCGCCGACGAAAGTGCATATCCGCAACATGTATTATTTCGCTCATCTCGACACGGTTGAGGAAGGTGCCGCTGATCTTGACGTGGGGATCAAGATATTTACCGGCCTGAACCTCGCGCATGGCCTCGCGATCCCGGTGTTGGTGCATTTTAGTCATGATTCGAATGTGCCCGGCGGGCGCGAGCGCGCGGTATTGCGTTGTTGCCGGGTCAAGGCCGCGATTGAGGAGCGTTATGCCGCTCTTGCAGCGCATGGCCAGTTGCATTGCCAGATGGCGGTGAGTGACCGCAACGGCACTGAGCTTTGCTGCTTCATCGACGAACCATCGGCCCATGCAGCCCTTGGCCACAAGGCAGGACATTTTTCATGAGGATCATGCGGGTTGAGAAAACGCTGGTCTCCACCAACCGGCTCGATGCTTTCGGACATCGGCCGCTGCTGGTGGTGCAGGAACGGGTTGGCGGCACGCGGAGCGTCGCGGTGGATGCGGTGGGCTGCATTCCGGGCGATTGGGTGGTGTGTGTTGGTTCCTCCGCCGCGCGCGAAGCGGCGGGCTCGAAGGACTATCCATCTGATCTGACCATCGTTGGGATTATCGACCATTGGAAAGTGGAGGAGTGAGATGGAGATCATGCGCGTTATTGATGATCTCGTTTGCACGCGCCGGGTTCCGGGGTTGAGTGTGGCATCGCTGCGGGTGCTGGAAAACATGCAGGGTGTTGTTGCCGTCGCGACGGACCCGGTTGGTGTGCCGTTCGGCAAATGGGTTTTCACCACCAGCGGCAGCGCGGCGCGCTTTGCGATGCCGGACATCTCGGTGACGACCGATCTGACGATCTGCGGCATCATCGATGATTGGTCGCCATGAAACCTGCAGGCAACCAATACGTAGGGCGTCTGACCGACGCTAACACAGGGCTTACCCCGTGCGCCGCCCATCATCGCGCGGATTTTTCGGCACTATTTTTTGAGGAGTGGAAACATGGCTGAATATAACGGGATTGCCCTTGGCATGATCGAAACACGGGGTCTGGTGCCCGCCATCGAAGCGGCGGACGCGATGACCAAGGCGGCGGAAGTGCGGCTGATTGGCCGTGAGTTCGTCGGCGGCGGCTACGTCACTGTGCTGGTGCGCGGCGAAACCGGCGCGGTAAACGCCGCCGTGCGCGCTGGGGCGGATGCCTGCGAGCGGGTTGGTGATGGTTTGGTCGCGGCGCACATCATCGCCCGCGTTCACAACGAGGTTGAGGGCATCCTGCCCAAGGTGCCGACGGCCTGAGCCGGCGTCATGCAACAAAAATTCCAGAGGAGATAACACATGGCTGACTATGTCGGGATTGCACTCGGTATGATCGAAACCCGCGGTTTGGTGCCCGCGATCGAAGCGGCGGATGCGATGACCAAGGCGGCGGAAGTGCGGCTTATTGGTCGTCAGTTCGTCGGCGGCGGTTATGTGACCGTGCTGGTGCGCGGCGAAACCGGCGCGGTAAACGCCGCTGTGCGCGCCGGGGCGGATGCTTGCGAGCGCGTCGGTGATGGTTTGGTCGCGGCGCACATCATCGCCCGCGTGCATAACGAGGTTGAGGGGATCCTGCCCAAGGCCGCGACGAGCTGAACGATCGCGATTTATTCACGTAACGCAGAGGAACAAGAGATGGCTGACTATACGGGGATTGCCCTTGGCATGATCGAGACGCGCGGTTTGGTGCCCGCGATCGAAGCGGCGGACGCGATGACCAAGGCGGCGGAAGTGCGCCTCATCGGCCGTCAGTTCGTCGGCGGCGGCTATGTGACCGTGCTGGTGCGTGGTGAAACGGGCGCGGTGAATGCCGCTGTGCGCGCCGGGGCGGATGCTTGCGAGCGGGTTGGTGATGGTTTGGTCGCCGCGCACATTATTGCCCGTGTGCATAACGAGGTCGAAGGCATTCTGCCGAAGAAGCCGGACGCGACCGGGGGTGGCCGCGACGCTGAGATCGCGACGGTGCGCAGCTGAGGGCATGCCAGGGTGATCCGCCCCGATCCGCGCACCTTGGGCTGGCTGAACCGCGCACTCAACCACGAATTGAGCGCGGCGCAGAATTATATGGCCCAGCGCGTGCTCGCCCGGCTCTGGGGCGATGATGCGTTGGCCGAGCGCCTCGGCGCGGATGCGCTGGAAGAACTCGATCACGCTGAACATCTGATGCAGGCCTTGATCGAGCAGGGGGTTACCCCGTCCGCCGGGGTGCTCAGGCCGCCGCGGCTGGGGCCGGATGCAGCGAGGCTGTTGATTGCGAACCGGCAAATCGAGGCGGAGGCGGTGCAGCTTTACCGCGAAGCCGCAGCCCATGCGCGGCGGGTTAAGGATCAGGCCCATGAAGCCCTGTTTACGGATTTGCTGGAGGCAGAAATGCGGCATCTTATTGGCATTGAGGAGCACAGGTCATGACGATGCCGCCTGACGGCTGGGAAGCGCGTGGCCGCCCCGCGAGCTGGTTTCGCCGATTCACTTTCGCCAAATATGCGGAGACACGGCAATTCCTTGACGATTTGGCCGCGCTGAGCGCGGAAACCGGTCTGCATCCACAAAACCTGAATTTCGCAACAACCCATGTCAATATCACCCTTGAAGGGGTTGATCAGCAGGAGCCGGGGGAGGCGGAACGCGCGTTTGCGCTGAAAATCAACGCGCTGGCAGCAACCCGCGCGGGGCCGTGATGGGCGCCCGGATCATCGCGGTTATCAACCAGAAGGGCGGTGCCGGGAAAACCACCTTGGCCATGAATGTCGCCGCCGGGTTGGTGCAGCGCGGATCGACCTTGGTTATTGATCTTGATCTGCAAGGCTCGGCGCGGCAATGGGCGAGCCTGGGTAGCAAGCCGTTCCCGGCGCCGGTGAAGCAGATTGTCGGGCCATGGACACCGCGCAGCCTGCAGCAAACCTATCGGGATTGGGAATTCGTGGTGCTCGATTGTCCGCCCGCGCTTGAGAGCCATGCCGCCCAGCAAGCGCTGCGCGTGAGCGAGATCGCGCTGATCCCCACTTTGCCATCGCCGATTGACCTCTGGGCCAGCCTGCGCCTGCCGCAGGAGATTGCCGAGGCCCGCAAAACCAACCCGAAGCTGCGCGCCTTCGTGGTGCTCAACCAGATCGAGCCCAAAAGCGCATTATCGGCGGCGATGCGCGACGGTCTGGCCGAATTCGGTCTGCCGGTGCTCAAGGCGACCCTGCGGCGGCGCGTTGCGTACAAAACCTGCGCGCTTGAAGGGATCTCGGTTTACCAGATGGGACATCGGGGGCAGGATGCTGCCGCAGAAATCCAGGCGATTATCGAGGAGGTATGGCCATCATGACCAGCGTGAAGTCGAAGCTAAAAACCAGCGTGCAGGCGGCGAAATCGCAGATCGGCGCCAAATCCGCGCCGGATGGCGCGCCCGAACCGCAAGCCAAGCCGAAAGCAGCCAACCGCGAGCCGAAACCGCCCGTGGCTGCACCCGCAGCTAAAAACGTCACCAAGCCGAAAGCGGGCCACCGGCTGGATGCCGTTCTGGAGCCGACTGGCGCGCCCGCCGCCAGCGCGGGCGAGCTGTTCCCCGCCCGCGTCTGGCCAGACTAAACCCCGTTATCACGCAGCATGATTATTGCGACACCGATAGGACCAAGCTTGCCATGAGCCCCGATCAATTTTACCGCACCTATGCCCCGCGCCAATCGGCTTCGGCGCGGCATGCCAACCCGCGATCAATGCCGCAGCGCGCTGCGAGCCAGGCGTCTGCCTCTGCGCCGGGACCAACGCCCGCACCCACGCCTGCACCGACGCTTGATGGATCGAATGACATGCTATCCGCTTATCGGATCAACGAACAACCTTATTACCGTCCCGTCGCTGACGAGGTCGAACTCTACGAAGCCGCTTATCGCGCCCGTATGCCGATGATGTTGAAGGGCCCGACGGGCTGCGGCAAGACGCGCTTTGTTGAATATATGGCCTGGAAACTCGGCAAGCCGCTGATTACGGTGGCGTGCAATGAGGACATGACGGCCTCTGATCTTGTCGGGCGGTTTCTGCTCGATGCCAATGGCACACGTTGGCAGGACGGGCCGCTCGCGCTCGCGGCGCGGCATGGGGGCATCTGTTATCTCGATGAAATCGTCGAGGCGCGGCAGGATACCACTGTTGTGATCCATCCGCTGACCGATGCGCGGCGGATTCTGCCGCTCGATAAGAAGGGCGAGGTGATCCACGCGCATCCTGATTTCCAGGTCGTGATTTCGTATAACCCCGGCTATCAGTCGTTGATGAAGGACCTCAAGCAATCGACCAAGCAGCGTTTCGGCGGGCTTGATTTTGATTACCCAACGCATGAGGTTGAAGCCGAGATCGTTGCGCATGAATCCGGCATTGGGCGTGATCTCGCGAAAAAACTGGTGCAGATTGCTGAGCGCGCCCGTAATCTGAAAGGCCATGGGCTGGATGAAGGGATTTCCACGCGCATGTTGATTTATGCCGGTTCGCTGATCCAGCGAGGCGTTGATCCGCTCGCTGCGTGCCGGGTGGCGTTGGTTCGCCCGATCACCGACGACCCGGATATGCGCAACGCCCTCGATTCTGCCGTCACCACCTATCTCTGATCACGGACGGACCCTCGCGGCATGGTCATCGCGCTCGACGATTATCAGGAGATCATCGCCGATTTGCCAGAGGCGGCGGCGCACGCGCTGCGGTCCGGCTGGGCCGAGGCCGCGCGGGTTTTTTCGTCACGCGGGCTGGAGAGCTATTTGCGCGGTGCCATCGCGCTGCACCAACTTGGTCGTGGCGAGGCGCTGGTGGTGGCGTATTTGGGGGCCATGCCTTCGATTATCCGCAGCCTGGGTGAGGAGGTGCTGGGCGACATGACCAGCTTTCTGCTCAGCATGGCCTCGAAAACCTCGGGACAAGTTCTCGCTCTGATTTGCGATACCGCATCGCTCGCCGCCGACCGGCTCGCGGATGCCGAGCTGTTTCGCGGCTATCTCGCGGTGCTCGGCGTGGTGCTGGCGCAGGCACCGCGCGGGCTGCGGCCGATGCTGGAAAATCTCGACCGGCTGTTTGGTCAACTCACATTAGGCGGGCTGCGCCGCTGGGTGAATTGGGGCGCGCAGGCCTACAAAGCCGATTTTGAGGGCCAAGTGCGCTATTTCGGACTGAAGAGCCCCGACGCGTTGGCCGTGTTGCAGCAGGAACGCAAAGGCACGTTGTTTGTCGATATTCAGCGGCGGCTCAACATCTATTTGCGTGCGATGTGGGGGCGTGATTTTTTTCTGCGCCCGACCGCCGGCGATTACGAAAACCGCGAGGGGCTGCGCGCCTATATCGAGCGCCACGTGATCCATATCGCCGATGCTTATGACGACCAGCCGATCCTTGAGGCCTCCGGTGATTTGATCGCCACGGTTCCAGCACTTGAGGTTTATCGCGCGGTTGCTAATCATTGTGCTGCGCATCTCGTTTTCACCAAGACGCCCCTATCACGGCAAGAGCTGGCGCCGGTGCATGTGGCGGTGATCGAGATCATTGAGGATGCAAGGATCGAGGAACTCGCCATCAGGCAGTTTCCGAACATGCGCACCACCTGGCTGGCACTGCACCCGCGCCCGGATGTCAGCACCCCGCCTGCACGGATGGGCGCGCTGTTCGCGCGCCTTGCCTATGCCCTGCTCGATCCTGATTGGCACGATCCGCACCCCTGGGTGCAGCAGGGTGTGGCCGAGTTCCGCGCCGCCTCATCGCTTGAGGATAATCAGGTGAGCTGGAATATCGGCGTGTCTCTGGTGCATGGCCTGCTCTCGGTGCCGGTGCCTGAATATGATCCACGCCGCGACGGCCAAAGCGTGATCTATCGTGATGATAATAGCTTTGTCTGGCGGGGCGAGGCCTATGATACCGACGAGGCGTTGGCTGCAACCTGGGATACGGTGCAGGTCCGCAAGAAATCGTCATTGATGGAGATGATCAACAATCTCGATGTCGAGTTTGCCGGTGATGATGCTCAGGAAATCTGGACGCTGCCCACTGAATATATCCTGGATCAGGAAGGCGTCAGCATCAATCAGCTTGAAGGCAAACCGCCGATTGCCGAGCCGGTTTATTATCCCGAATGGGATTATCAGATCCAACTCGAACGCCCGACCTGGGCTGCGGTGCTGGAGCGCACCCCGCCAACCGGCGATCTCGCGGTGATTGACCGGATCATTGAGGATAACAAGCCGGTGCAAGCGCGGCTGCGCTTTCTGATCGAGGCGATGGCGCCGCAGGGGATGCAGCGTATTCGCCATATCGAGGATGGTGATGAGCTCGACATTAACGCGGCGATCCGCGCGATGATTGATATTCGCACCGGCCATCAGCCCGATCCACGGGTGATGATCAAATCCAAGCGCCATGTTCGCGACCTCGCGGTGACGGTGCTGCTGGATATGTCCGAATCGAGCAACGACAAAGTGCGTGGACAGGATTATACCGTGCTCGACCTGACCCGCACCGCGACCGTGATGCTGGCTGGTGCGCTTGATCGGATCGGTGATGCTTTCGCCTTACATGGATTTTGTTCCGATGGCCGGCACGATGTGCATTATTACCGGTTCAAAGATTTCGACCAACCCTATGATGATTTGGTCAAGGCCCGGCTTGCTGGCATGACGGGTGCCTATTCCACCCGCATGGGGGCGGCCTTGCGCCACGCCGGCCATCTGCTCGGCCAGCAGCGGCACGCCAAGAAAATCATCTTCATGATTACCGATGGTGAACCGGCGGATAACGACATGCGCGACCCGCAATATCTGCGGCATGACACCAAGCACGCGGTCGAGGCACTGCGCCGTCAGGGCATTATCACCTACGCGATCTCGCTCGATCCGCATGCCGATCAATATGTCTCGCGGATTTTTGGTGCGAAATATTATGCGGTGGTCGATCATATTGAGCGACTGCCCGAACGGTTGCCCGCGCTCTATATGGGGCTGACGCAATAATGTCTGGGACCAGTAACGCGGAGATTACGCTGCGGGCCTTCGTCTTTATCGATGCGCTGCAACCCCAACTCGCCTCATATCTCGCGACCTCCTCGCAAGGATTCCTGCCGGTTCCCGGCGATGCTTGCTTATGGATTGAAGTTGCGCCCGGCATGGCGGTACACCGTTTGTCGGACATCGCGCTGAAGGCGACCAATGTGCATATGGGCGAACAAGTGGTCGAGCGCGCCTTTGGGTCGATGGAAATTCACTACCGCAATCAGAGCGAAGTGCTCGAAGCCGGGCGTGTGGTGCTGCGTGAATTGCGCGCCACCGAAGATGCGCGCATGCCGTGCCGCATTGCCTGGAAAGAGGTGATTTGTGCGATTACGCCCGACCATGCCACGCTGATTAACCGCCAACTGCGCAAAGGTTCGATGCTGCTGCCTGGCAAATCTATGTTTATTATGGAGACCGAGCCGGCGGGCTATATTGTCTATGCCGCCAATGAGGCGGAAAAAGCGGCGAACATCACGCTCGTTGATGTTCGTCCGTTTGGCACGTTCGGGCGCCTAACCATGATGGGCAACGAGGCCGAAGCCTATGCGGCGATGAAGGCGGCTGAGAACGCTGTCGCGGCGATCAACAAAGCCGCCGGCCGTGCTGTTCGATGATGGAGATCGATTCGCAGATCAAGCGGTTGCTGTTCAACACAGTGCGGGTTGATATTGTGCTGGACGACGGCACGAACGGAACGGGCACCGCCTTCATCGTCGATCATCTTCACCGAACCGGCATGCGGCAGTTCATCGTTACCAACCGTCATCTGGTCGAGACCGTGCGCCGGGGCGGGTTGGTGTTCACCCAGAAGCGAGACGGCAAACCGCTGATCGGCCAGCGTTTCCAGCTCGATATTGAGGATTTTGCGGCGGCGTGGTTCGTGCATCCTGACCCGGCGGTTGATCTCGCGATCGTGCCGCTCGCGCCGCTGGAAACGGCTGCGCATGCGCAGGGGGCGGAGCTTTATTATCATGGGATTGACTCCCGCCTGATATTGGGGGCGCGGGGTCTGGACCAGTTCGATGCGCTCGAAGACGTGCTGTTCATTGGCTACCCAAGCGGTATCTGGGATCATGTGAACCTGATGCCGATCCTGCGCCGGGGCACAACGGCGACGCCGCTTGCCCTTAATTTCGAAGGGCGGGACGAGTTTCTGATTGATGCTGCGGTGTTTCCTGGGTCCAGCGGTAGTCCGGTCTTTGTGGTTGAACATTCAAAGAGCGCTTCGTTGCGGCCAACCAAGCCGAATTATCGGTTTGCCGGCGTAGTTGCCGCCGTTTTTTTCCGCGAGGAAACCAATGAGATTGTGCCCGCGCCGGTTCCCGCCTCTGCAACGGTGGCGACATTCACCGGTGCGGAGATGGTCGATCTCGGCCTTGTTATCAAGGCGAGGGCGGTGCTCGCGATTCTTGACGCGTATTGTGCGCGTTTTGTTGAGTGATTCCTTGAGCGGACGATATGAATGCCATGATCAAGGTCAGAATCTCCGCACCACTCATATCGCATCGGCGATCAATCCGCAGCAACGCATGATCATCGGCAACGCGCCGAATGGGGGTTCCTTGATTTGAATTGTCGGCGCTGTGTGGGTGATAACGGCAGGCGATACGGCATTCAGCTTCGCTGACCGATTTTCGTGGTTTGGCTGCGACTGTGGGCGACCGATCCGATGCCAATAACGATCAGAGATGAGGCCGATTTCTCCGCGTGAATCTGCAATTAAGCCGAGGGCTGAGCGTGGATTTGCAAGCCAAACAACGTCGAGTAACATTAATATTGTTCGATTTTCGTAAAACATAAATTTTGATTATTCCGATCTATTCAAACCAATAGCTGCAGCGACTCCATCCGTTTTGCTATTCGACTAGTCTCAATTCGGTGAGTTCCATCAAAAGGTCATTTTGTTCGCTCTTAATACAGGAGCGCTGACCCAACCCATCACGCAGCCTCATGCATTATACAGCATGTGAAAGATTTTTCTTTACTTATATTATCAACATCTGTCACAACAGTGTCAGGCGAGATTTTGCATCGCCTGAACGACGGCACGAGCCAGAAGGTGGTGCACGTAAAGGAGGAAATGTTGCCCGACCATCAGAGACTCGAACTCTATCTTGAGACGATCATCGCCCGGTCACCCCATTTGCGTGACGCGAGTGAGGCGGTGCGAGCGGTTGCCGAGGCGGGTAAGCGCATCGCAAAACTATTGGCCTGTGGGCCGCTGGCTGGAAATCTAGCGGCGATCGTTGGCGATTCGATCGACGGTGATGGTCAAAAAGCATTGGATGTGCTGACGCATGATATTGTTCGCGAGGCGCTTCGTGCTGCGCCGGTCGCGGTGTTTGCCTCCGAGGAAGCGGACCAGCCCGAAATTTTGAACCCGACCGCGCATCTGGCCGTGGCGGTTGACCCGCTGGATGGCTCATCGAACGTGGACACGCTGGCGCCTGTTGGAACGATATTCTCAATTTTGCCGATCACTGATTTTGATCCTGCGGCGCCCGAATTGGCGTTTTATCAACCAGGCAGAAATCAATTGGCTGCCGGCTTTCTGATTTACGGCCCCCATACCGCCCTGGTGCTGACGATTGGCGCGGGCACAACCATCTTCACGCTCGATCCGGCAAGCGGGCAGTTTCTCGCGACCGTTAGCGATGTTGCGGTTTCGGCCAAAACCCGTGAATATGCCATCAACGGCTCGAATATGCGCCATTGGGACCCGGAGATCCGCTCTTATATTGTGGATTTGAAAAAGGGTCATAGCGGGCCGCGCGGCGTTGATTTCAATATGCGCTGGCTCGCCTCAATGGTTGCGGAGGCTTATCGAATTTTGCAACGCGGCGGCATATATCTGTATCCGGTCGATCAACGGCCGAACTACCGTGCGGGCCGCTTACGTTTGATCTATGAGGCCAATCCGATTGCGATGATCATGGAGCAGGCCGGTGCTGCGGCGACTGATGGTCATAACGCTATCCTAGATCTCTGTCCTCAAACTCTCCATCAACGGTGCGCATTGGTGTTTGGTTCGGCTGATGAGGTGGCGCGGGTGCGTGAGGCCTATTTGGGTAATGATCCGGCGCCATCGCCGTTATTCAAGTCAAGGTCGTTATTTCGTCAGGCTGGGTCTGATCACGAGTTACTGACGTGAGCCGCAAGCATCCAATTATTTCCGTCACCGGCTCGTCCGGTGCCGGCACCACGTCGGTTCGGCGGGTGTTTGAGCAGATTTTTCGCCGGGAAAAAATCACCGCAGCCTATCTGGAGGGTGATGCGTTTCATCGCTATGACCGGATGGAGATGAAACAAAAAATGGCTGAGGCCGAGGCGGCTGGCAATCGTCATTTCAGCCATTTCAGCCCGGAGACTAATATTCTTGCCGAGTTGCAAGATATTTTCAGAACCTATGCCGAAACGGGTACCGGTCAATGCCGTCATTATATCCATGATGAGCGTGAAGCTGAGGAATATGGCGGCGAGCCTGGTACCTTTACTGATTGGGAGCCGTTACCGAGCAATACGGATATTCTGCTCTATGAAGGTCTGCATGGCGCGCTGAAGCATGGCGATATTGATACTGGCAAGCACGCGGACATCAAAATTGGTGTGGTGCCGGTGATCAATCTTGAATGGATTCAAAAAATCCATCGTGATCGCGCGGCGCGCCGTTATTCTACCGAGGCGGTCACTGATACGATTCTGCGCCGGATGCCCGACTATGTGCATTATATCTGCCCGCAATTTACTGAAACTGATATCAATTTTCAGCGTGTGCCGCTGGTTGACACTTCGAACCCGTTCGTCGCGCGTTGGATTCCCACCGCCGACGAATCGATGGTGATCATTCGGTTTCGTGATCCTCATGGCATCGATTTTCCTTATCTGCTATCGATGCTGCATGGGAGTGCCATGTCCCGCGCCAATTCAATCGCCGTTCCGGGCAACAAGTTTGATTTGGCAATGCAACTAATTCTAACGCCGGTGATCATGCAATTGATTGACCGCAAGCGGCGGGCGCAGTGATGGTCGCTCATATGGAAATTCACCGCGCCAATCTGGCGCTCATGATGTTGAAAGGTGCTGCCTCGTGGCCAAAATAACATTACGACAATTGCTCGATCATGCGGCTGAGCGCGGCTATGGCGTTCCGGCGTTCAACATTAACAGCATGGAGCAGGTTCAAGCGATCATGCAGGCGGCGGCGCATACCGATTCGCCGGTGATCCTGCAGGCGTCTCGTGGTGCCCGCTCTTACGCCGGCGATATCATGCTGGCGAAAATGATCGAAGCGGCTGAGGCGATGTTTCCGGCCATTCCCATTTGCTTGCATCAAGATCATGGCAACGACGAAGGAACGTGTCTCTCCGCGATCCAGCACGGCTATACCAGTGTGATGATGGACGGCTCGTTGCGGGCTGATGCCAAGACGCCTGCTGATTATGCCTATAATGTTGATATTACTGCCCGCGTCACCGACATGGCGCATCGGGTAGGTGTATCCGTTGAAGGTGAGCTTGGTGTGTTGGGCAGTCTTGAAACCGGCACGGGTGAGGCTGAAGATGGCCATGGCGCGGAAGGGGCATTGTCGCATGATCAACTTCTGACCGATCCCGATCAGGCTGTTGATTTCGTAAAGACAACTAAGGTGGACGCGCTTGCGGTCGCGATGGGAACGTCCCATGGCGCATATAAATTTTCGCGCAAGCCTGACGGCGCCATTCTCGCGATGAATGTCATCCGAGCGATCAATGAACGCATGCCGTCCTTGCATATGGTGATGCATGGTTCGTCGTCTGTGCCACAGGATTTGCAGGAAGAATTTAATCGTTACGGTGGCGAGATGCCGCAAACATGGGGTGTGCCGATCGAGGAAATTTTGGTTGGTATCAAATACGGGGTGCGCAAGGTCAATATCGATACTGATTGCCGCCTCGCGATGGCCGCGGCGATCCGCAAGGTTGCCGTTGAAAAAAAATCCGAGTTTGACCCGCGCAATTTCATGAAACCCGCGATCAAGGCGTTGCGCGAGCTATGTCAGCTTCGTTTTGAGGCGTTTGGCTCAGCCGGGCAAGCGTCGAAAATCAAGTGTGAACCGCTTGCCGCCATGAGCCATCGATACGCGGCGGGCGCACTTGACCCTGTCTTTTCAACCCGTCGAGCAGCTTGACGCAGGAGTTACGCAATGGATATCGCAGCCCGCGCTTCGAAGAGCGGCTCATTCGCCGGTCTCAGCGCTGACATTTTTGCCTCTTTGATCATGATGGCTGCTAGCTTGGCCGTTGGCTGCCGTGCCGTGCATGGTCACTTGGGACCAATTGCCTGTTGCCCCCTTACCAACCGATAAGCATGGATATGATTATTCTTTTTGACGATTTTGCTGTGCCAGCCCACAACATGTTCCACGGCATGCCTGCCTTAAATTCCGGCTCTGAGGGGGCCCGATGAGTGATCGACCGCTTTTGATCGCGCCATCAATTTTGGCTGCCGATTTCTCCAAGCTCGGTGAGGAGACGCGCGCAGTCCGCGCCGCGGGGGCCGATTGGATTCATATTGATGTCATGGATGGGCATTTCGTGCCGAATATCAGCTTCGGTGCTGTTGTCATGAAATCAATCCGCAAGCAATGCGATGCGGTGTTTGATGTGCATCTGATGATTTCGCCGGTCGATGCTTATCTCGAAGATTTTGCGGCGGCTGGCGCCAATATTATTTCAGTTCACGCAGAAGCAACAACCCATCTTGATCGGTCGATCCAAGCGATCAAACGGCTTGGTTGCAAAGCCGGGGTTGCGCTGTGCCCGGCAACGCCTGAGCACGTGCTCCGCTATGTGCTTGATGAAATCGATTTGGTACTGGTGATGACAGTCAATCCGGGATTTGGCGGCCAACAATTCCTACCAAGTCAACTTCCGAAAATCGCCCGTATTCGCGAGATGATCGGTGATCGGCCTATTCACATCGAAGTGGATGGCGGCGTGACTGCGGCAAATGCCGGCGCCTGCCGTGCTGCAGGTGCTGACGTGCTGGTTGCCGGTTCCTCGGTATTTCGCGGGGATGCATCGACCTACGCAACCAATATCAGGGCGCTGAGAGACGCAGCAGCTCCATGAGTCATCACAATCCGGTAAATTACCTCACGTTCGGCATGTATGCCCTCGGTGTTACGGTGATGATGGTCGTTATGGTTGGCCTATCGGCACTATTGGGGACGCGCCGCAAGGGGGCGTCTGATCCCTATCCCTTCGAATCCGGGATTATGCCGGTTCATGATATGAATATTCGATTTCCTAGTCAGTTTTATATTATCGCGATGCTTTTCGTTATTTTCGATCTTGAACTTATTTTTGTTTTTGCTTGGGCTGTCGTTGCCAGAGAGGTTGGTTGGCGGGGCTATGGGGCGATTATGTCGTTTCTATTTCTGCTTATTATTGCTCTTGCGTATCTGTGGCGGTCGGGTGCGCTGGTGTGGAGCACGCCCGTTGAGCGTGCGCGCTTGCGGAGGGGGACCCAGTGATGGTTGGTGGCGAACGAGGTTCACCGGAGAATCAGACTTTTTTGTTAGGTAAATTGCAGGATTTAGTGTCCTGGGGTCAGAAAAATTCCCTTTGGCCGTTTAACTTCGGCTTGTCGTGCTGTTACGTCGAGATGGCGACCTCTTTCACATCGAAGTTTGATATTGCCCGCTACGGATCAGAAGTGCTTCGAGCCACACCACGACAAGCTGATGTTATTGTGATTGCGGGCACTGTGTTTCTCAAAATGGCGCCAGTGGTCAAGCATCTTTATGACCAGATGCTGGAACCACGTTGGGTTATTTCGATGGGTTCCTGTGCCAATTCGGGGGGGATGTATGATGTCTATAGTGTGGTGCAGGGGGTTGATTCCATCTTGCCGGTGGATGTGTATGTGCCTGGCTGTCCGCCTCGCCCGGAGGCCTTGTTTGAGGGATTGATGCTGCTGCAGAAATCAATTGGGTCCACGAGACGCCCGTTGAGCTGGATGATCGGCGATAGCGGACCGGTGCCCTATGAAAAGCCTAGCCAGCGCGACTTAAAAAATACAGAACGAATGGCGATGACCTCTCTTACACCGCCGGATCGCGTGTAATGAATTACCCGGTTCTGGAGGTCGCATCCAATATTGCTCGCCCTTCGTTTTGCGAAGAGCAGACTGTTGACGGAATCGAGACATTTTGGGTGGACGCATCGAATATCATCGATGAACTGTCCAAGAGTAAGCTTAATGTCCAGAATGGCTATCCAATCTTACTCGATGTAACGGCACTTGATGAGCGGACCAGAATTGGCCCCCGCCACGGCATGTGGCGCGACTTCACTGTCGTTTATCATCTATTGCGGCCATTGGATGGCGGCCAACGGCGCTTCAAAGTTCCTTTATCGATCGATTGTCTGAGTATACCAACGGCGTCAAATCTTTGGCCAAATGCCAATTGGTATGAGCGAGAAATATGGGACATGTTTGGCATTGAATTTTCTGGCCACCCCAATATGACGCGAATATTAATGCCAGAAAGCTGGGTTGGTCACCCGCTCCGGAAAGACCATTATTGTCGAGCAACCGAGAAACCACGCTATACTCTCCCTGAAAGGGTGGCGTTAGAAGAGCAAATTTCGCTGCGCGATCTGCCCACTCGGCGTGCTCTGTTTGACGCGGGCGACTCTGATCCAGAAACGATGGTCATTAATCTGGGCCCAAATCATCCGAGCTTGCATGGGGTGTTGCGGCTTGTTGTTAAGCTGAAGGGCGAGCTGATTGTTGATATCATACCCGAGATTGGGTTTCATCATCGGGGTGCTGAGAAAATCGCAGAACGTCAATCCTGGCATAGTTTTATACCCTATACTGATCGAATTGATTACGTTGCTGGCGTAATGAACAACTTTCCGTATGTCATGGGGGTGGAGCGTTTAGCGGGTATCGTTGTTCCTCAGCGCGCGCAAATTATTCGCATCATGCTCGCGGAGTTTTTCCGAATTATCAGTCATCTCGTGTTTTTCGGCACGATGGTGCAGGATGTGGGCCAATTATCGCCGGTGTTTTATGCGTTCATTGACCGGGAAAAGGCGCTTGAGGTCATTGAAGCCATTTGTGGCTTTCGGATGCACCCGGCATGGTTTCGTATCGGTGGCGTCGCGGCCGATCTTCCGACTGGTTGGGAAAATTTGGTACGGGCATTTCTCGATTACTTGCCGAGACGATTAGATGAATACGAACAAATGGTGATGAAGAACCGGATTTTTAAAGCGCGGACGGTTGGCATCGGGGAAGTTTCAGCCATCGAAGCGCAGGACTGGGGTATAACAGGTCCGTGTTTGCGGGCGGCTGGTATTGATTTCGACTATCGGAAATCAGCACCCTACTCTGGGTATGATCAACTGGAGTTTGATGTGCCGATCGCTGATCGCAGTGACTGTTATAATCGGGTGCGGTTAAGACTTGACGAAATAAGAGAAAGTCTCCGAATTATTCGTCAATGTGCTGACAACATGCCGGCTGGCTCTGTTCGTGCCGCGCACCCCTTGGCAACACCGATGCCACGGGCGGCGATGTTGCAGGACATCGACAGTTTAATTCCCCATTTTCTTAACGTCTCTTGGGGCACTGTTGTGCCGGCTGGTGAGGTATCTGTTACAATTGAGGCGACGAAAGGGTTGAATACCTATTACCTCGTTAGTGACGGCGCAACCGTGCCGTACCGCACCCGGATTCGGACGCCGTCATTTGCCCATTTACAAACAATACCTTTGATGAGCAGAGGTACTTATCTTGCTGACCTCATCGCGATTATTGGGAGTATTGATTTTGTGATGGCCGATGTCGATCGATAAGAAACACTCACCGCTTGATGAAGCGGAGCAACAAGAGATACGCGCACTCGTCGCTACTTATCCACACCCGAAAGCGGCGGCGCTTGATGCTTTGTTGCTGATGCAGGCTAAACATCGCTACATAAATGATGATGTGTTAGCGGCAGTTGCCGATTTGATTGGCATTTCAATCGCGGAGCTCGATGAGTTAGCAAGTGTGTATAATCTAATTTACCGTAAACCCGTTGGCCAGAATGTGATTCTGCTTTGTGATAGTATTAGCTGTTGGATCATGGGCCGTGATGCTGTGGAGTGCGCAATTAAACAGCAGCTTCAGATTGATGTCGGCGAAACCGATCAACAGGGTCAATTCACGTTATTGCCCATTGTATGCCTTGGTCATTGCGATCACGCACCAGCTATGCTGATTAATGCTCAATTATACGGCGATGTCACGCCCGATGCAGTCAAATCATTGATCGAAGCGAAGAAACAGGGAGGGGCAGAATGCAGCGCCCTCTGACCATGAATTGTCGGCCTGAACCATCAAATTCGTTGGGACTGGTTAAGTCCCGTTCGCGTGATTTTGAGATTGCTCGCAATATTATTGGAAAAGTTGATCGGGGTTATCTGCTCGATATTATCGAACAGTCGGGTCTCGCCGGGTGTGGCGGGGGGAGTTTCCCGACGGGACGAAAATGGAGGCTGTATCCATCACAGAGTGAAAGACCTGGACCGCGCTATTTTATTGTGAACGCGGATGAAATGGAGCCGGGCACGTTCAAAGATCGTTTGCTGCTCGAA
Source organism: Acidiphilium sp. (assembly GCA_049964975.1). Taxonomy (GTDB): domain Bacteria; phylum Pseudomonadota; class Alphaproteobacteria; order Acetobacterales; family Acetobacteraceae; genus Acidiphilium. The sequence goes on along the minus strand of JBMFWT010000022.1, from coordinate 12,846 downwards.
GAAGAGACGAATTTACTGATCGAAGGTATTATTCTAAGCGCGTATATTTTGGATGCAAATGAATGTTATGTATTTGTGCGCGGGGAGTATCATTTAGCTATTGAGCATGTGATCGCCGGTATCGAGCAGGCCAAAGAGGCGGGTCTATTAGGGATTGACATTCTAGGCACCGGGTTTTGCTTGGATATTCACGTCCATCGTGGCGCGGGGCGCTATATTTGTGGCGAGGAGACTGCTCTGCTGAACGCATTGGAGGGACGGCGACCGGTGCCGCGGGCAAAGCCGCCTTACCCACAGGTCAGTGGTCTGTGGGGCGCGCCAACCATTGTTAATAATGTCGAAACCGTCGCGAATATTCCGAATATCGTTAAAAATGGTGCGGAGTGGTATCGTTCTCTCGGGCGAAACGGCGGTGTTGGCACGAAAATTTTTGGCGTGAGTGGCAGGGTCATGCGTCCGGGGACATACGAACTGCCAATGGGCACGACAATGCGTGAGCTTATCGAGGAACATGCGGGGGGGATGCTGCCTGGCTATCGATTGCGCGCGGTTTTGCCGGGCGGAGCTTCGACGGCATTTTTGAGTGCCGAGCAGATTGATACACCGATGACGCCAGCAGCCATGATGAAAGCTGAAACGCGCCTTGGAACCGGCACGGCGATTGTGCTCGATGATCGGACCTGCCCCGTTGGGTTTATCGCCAATTTACAGCGTTTCTTCGCGCGTGAGTCCTGCGGGTTTTGCACACCATGTCGTGATGGGCTTCCATGGGTATCGCAGATTCTGGATCGCATCGAGGCTGGCAAAGGTCGGCATGACGATCTTGACCAGTTATTGGACCTTCAGAATACGCTATCTGCTGGAAACGCATTTTGTGCATTAGCGCCTGGCGCTATGGCGTCCTTGCAGAGTGGATTGTCACTATTCCGGGAGGATTTTGTTCGGCATATCGAACAAGGGACATGTCCATGGAAATGAGAAGAGCCCAAATAATCGTTGATGGTGTTCCCGTCGACATCGATGGTTCCAATAATTTGCTCGCGGCTTGTCTGTCCGCTCGATTGGATCTGCCCTATTTCTGCTGGCACCCAGCGCTCGGATCGGTTGGGGCGTGTCGCCAATGTGCGGTGACTGTTTACAAGAATGATCAGGATACGGTTGGGCAGACCGTGATGGCATGTATGACTGTTGCCACGCCGGGCATGATTGTCTCGCTCACGGATAAAAAAAGCCAAGCGATTCGCAAATCGGTAATAGAGCTTGCATTGACTAATCATCCCCATGATTGCCCGGTTTGTGAGGTTGGCGGTGATTGCCATCTTCAAGATATGACGGTGATGACTGGGCATAGCGTTCGGCATTATGAGTTCCCCAAGCGGACGCATCTGAACCAGGAGCTTGGTCCGTTCATTAAGCATGAAATGAATCGGTGTATTAGTTGTTATCGGTGCGTGCGCTTCTATCGCGATTACGCCGGTGGAACTGACTTCGGGGTATTCGGCGCGTCACGCAATGTTTATTTTGGACGGCCGGAGGATGGTGCGTTAGAAAGTGAATTCGCCGGCAATTTGGTCGAGGTTTGTCCGACCGGCGTGTTTGTGGATAAACCCTACGCTACGCGGTTCGTGCGTAAATGGGATATGCGGGCGATGCCCTCGGTTTGTCCTCATTGTGCTATCGGCTGCAATGTAACGATTCAGGAGCGCGAGGGGGAATTTCGGCGCGCATCGAATCGGTTTAATGCCGCGGTGAATGGCTATTTTCTGTGTGATCGTGGCCGGTTCGGTATCGAATTCATTAATGGGCCGAAACTCACGAGCGCGGTTCGTCGTGGTGGGTCGTTAGTGGTCACAAATGACATTGAGGCCCGTGCGCATTTGCGGGCTATACTGAAATCCGACATGCTCATCGGCATTGGATCGCCACGGGCGTCGCTTGAGTCGAATTTCATGCTCCGGACGTTGGTGGGTCCTGATCGGTTTTATGCGGGCACATCGGAGCATCAATGGCAGATCGCGGCGATGGCCGCGAAAATCATCGCGGAGCATGGCGTTCCGACGGCCTCGATCGCTGATGTTGAAGCGTCGGATTGCGTTATGATCATCGGCGATGATCCATCGGACGTGGCGCCACGGCTGGGTCTCGCCGTGCGGCAGGTCGCCAAGGTGGGCGCAAACGGGAATTCTGCGGTCGTGGACATACCGGACTGGCATGCTGATGCCCGGAAGACGGCACAGACATTCGATAAACCGGCATTATTTATCGCGACTTCCCTCCCGACACGGTTGGACGACTTGGGCGCCGATGTCATGCGTGGCAATGCGGAGCAATTGACAGATTTGTGCTCGCAGATCGAGAGGTGGCTCGTCGATGATGGCGATGTTGATCATGCACCGCAATCGTTGAGTGGCAGGGCGGGAGTGGCGTTGCGCTGCGCGCGCAAGCCGGTGATTATTGTGGGCGGGGGAGCAGGTGGCGCAGATCTGTTAGGGTTAGCCGCTAATATTGTCATCGCTTCGCGCGATCGTGGCGCCGATGCTCGACTTGTTATGCTTCTGCCCGAGGTCAACAGCCTTGGGCTCGGACTATTGCAGCCAAGATCGCTCCACGGACTCGTTGATCAATTGGCAAGCGGACAGCAGCCTGGCTGTATTGCCTTGGAAAATGACTTTGTGCGCCATCTTTCAGAGGAGGCGCTGGGAAACGTTCGCCGATGTGGGGTTAAAATCGCTGTGTTGGATCACATCGATACTCGCACAACGCAGGCAGCCGACGTCACGATTCGTTGTGCGAATTTCGTTGAGGCTAGCGGCACGGTTGTTAATGCTGAGGGGCGCGCCCAGCTATGGCATCAAGCGATATTCAGCGGCGAGCCCGCAGCGCCAGCATGGGAAATACTCCGCGATTGTGGGGTGGCTGCCGAATTGATCGCATCCTCAGAGTGCGGAAATCGGGAGGCCATTCTTATCCATCTCATCGAAAAGTTCCCTATCTTCCGAAATAGCGCCGATCTGATCACTAAGTCCAATAGCGAGGCGCCACCAATGCCGAGCTTGCCGTTCCGCTATAGCGGGCGAACGGCGGTAAACGCGCATATCGATGTGCGTGAAGCACCGCCACCACCATCGAGCCATCGATCCTGGAGCACCAGCATGGAAGGCGCGCGGTTGCATCCAGACGCGGAGATTGTACCACAGTTCTGGGCGCCGGGTTGGAACTCTGGCCAGGCTGTCAACCAATTCCAGACTGGTATTGGTTTGTCTTTGCGGACGGGTGATGAAGGGGTTTTATTGTTTCCGCAGGATTGCAAACCGGGACCGATTGAGCGCTTGTCGGCAACATTGAACAGCGATCACACGCTAATTTTCTGTGAGATAGCTCCGGTATTCGGCGGTGAGGCATTGAGTGCGCGGTCGGCGCCGATTCGTGAGCGGATGGGCGATGCTGTGGTTTTAATCGGCGTCGGGCTTGCCAATTCACTCGCCATTCAGGATGGTGCTCGGGTTCGATGCGATATTGGTGATTTGAGCGTTGTCCGAAGAGCGGTGATCGTGCAGTCGATTGCAGAAAACTACTGTGGTATTACCGCAAACGCTTTCGATCAACCGAATTTATTGCTACCTCAGACGGGACGCATCGCTCGGATCTCCGATGAGGGGCAATCATGAGCGTATTATTCGCCTTTCTGCATGCGCTTGTCTTGCTGCTGGCTGTGGTAACGTTGGCGGCCCTGCTGACGTGGGTTGAGCGGCGTGTCCTCGGTTTTTGGCAAGATCGGTTGGGTCCTAATCGCGTCGGCTGGCAAGGTATTTTGCAGGTTGCCGCGGACATGATCAAAATTTTCTTCAAGCAGGACTGGACACCTGGTTTTGCCGATAAACCAACCTTCATTGCGGCGCCAATCATTGTATTAGCATCAGTCTTGCTCGCTTTTGCCGTCATCCCATTTGGCAGTGGTGTCGATATTCTCGGCGACTTGAATGTGGGGTTGTTATTTTTTCTCGGAATGACCTCATTATCCGTTTACGGGGTGGTGCTCGCCGGATGGTCGTCGCGGAGTAAATTTTCACTCCTTGGTGGTATGCGTGCCGCCGCGCAAATGATCAGCTATGAAGTATTTATGGGCATCGCTGTGATTGGTGTTGTCATGCAGGCGGGTTCATTTAATCTTGATAAGATTGTCGCTGCACAATCGCATGTTTGGTTTATCATCCCACAGTTTTTCGGTTTTTTGGCGTTTTTTATTGCGGGAATTGCGGAGGCGCATCGCCTGCCTTTCGATCTGCCCGAGGGTGAAAATGAGCTCGGCGCGGGCTTTCATACAGAGTATTCAAGTATGAAATTTGGGATGTTCTTTGTTGGTGAGTATGCAGGTATTGTTCTGCTGTCGGCATTAACAGTCGCGTTGTATCTTGGTGGGGGACATGGACCAATTTTGCCGCCGATCATTTGGTTTGCGTTGAAAAGTAGCTTCTTTGTTATGTTCCTTATTCTATTGCGTGCAGCGTTGCCGCGGCCTCGGTATGATCAACTCATGTCCTATGGTTGGAAACTAATGTTTCCACTAGCGATTGGCAACTTAGCGGTGACGGGTGGTGTAATGCTCGCCCTGGGACAGTAATCATATGTATATTCTCACATCGCTTCGGTCAGCGTGGTTGACGTTCAAACATTTGTTCCACCGAACAGAAACCGTTCAATATCCCGAGCAGATGCCTTATTTGGCGCCGCGCACACGGGGGCGGATTGTTTTGACCCGTGATCCGGATGGGCACGAGCGTTGCGTTTCCTGCTATTTATGTTCGGCGGTCTGCCCGTGTGATTGCATTAGCTTGCAGAGAACCAGCGTGCCTAATCAGTGGCAGCCGGAGTTTTTTCGGATCAATTTTTCGCGTTGTATTTTCTGCGGGCTTTGCGAAGAAGCATGCCCAACGTCGGCGATTCAATTAATTCCTGATTTCGAAATGAGCGAGTATAATCGTCAAAATTTGGTTTACGAGAAGGAGAACTTGCTCATCGCCGGCACGGGGAAAGTTCCTGACTATAATTATTATCGGGTGGCCGGGATTGATGCATTTGGCAAACACAAAGGGCAGGGGGCTGCAGAACGTCCCCCGGTTGATCCTCGGGGGTTGATGCCATGAGCTATTCAATGTTTGATATTGTTTTCTACGGTGCTGGGGCTTTTTCGGTAATCACCACAACCCTCGCGATCACGCGGAAAAGCCCGGTATACGCCTTATTGAACTTTGTTATGTCGATCCTCGGCATTGCACTTGTCATCTATGTGCTGGGCGCGCCCTTTGCGGCTTCGTTGGAAGTCATTGTTTACGCAGGCGCTGTGGTAGTTTTGTTCCTTTTTGTTGTTATGATGCTTAACTTGGAGCATCTGCGAACTGGTTTTGTAAATAATCGGGGTTGGATAGCCAAGTCAGCGGTGCCGGTTGTTTTGGCGATATCAATTATGATCGAAATTGGTGTCGCATTGAGTGGTGGCCGTGGTAAAGAAACGCCATACCATATTATTGGACCTGCTGCAGTTGGGCGCCGGCTCCTCGTGGTCGATATTATTCCGATCGAATTGGGGTCAATGCTGCTGCTAGCCGCTCTATTGGGAGCCTTTCATCTTGCACGATTGTCGCCGGAAAAGGTGCGGCAATGATTGATTTGTCATGGCAAGCGCCTGCTTCGCTGGCGATTATTCTCTTTGCTCTGGGTTTAATCGGCTTAATAACGCGCCGAAATCTGATTTTCGTGATTTTGTCTATCGAGGTGATGCTCAATGCCGTCGCGTTGTTGTTTATCGTCGCGGGGATGCGGTGGGGGCATCCTGATGGGCAGGTGATGTTCATTTTTATTCTCAATCTGGCCGGGGGTGAGCTGGCTTTGGGTTTGGTGCTGTTGCTGCGTCTGCGCGCCCGGATCACGACGCTTGATGGTGATTCGGCGAATATTTTGCGAGATTCATGACAATGCCTGAGTTCATCTGGATTGTCCCCGCGGCGCCCCTGATGGGTTCAGTCTTGCTGGGCCTGTTGGGTGCGACTTGGTCGGACCGTTGGAGTGGCTTCATTGGGACGTTGGCTGTCGGAATATCGGCGTTTATATCGATCGTGATCGCGGTCCATTGGTTCCAAGCCCCTCCGGTCGATGGGCATATGCAGATTATGCTTTGGCGGTGGATCAGTTTGCCCGGTTATTCCAGCCACCTGACATTCTACCTTGATCCTGTGTCGTTGGTCATGATGCTGGTGATTACGGTGATTGGCTTGCTGATCCATATTTTCTCAACGGAATATATGGCCGGGGAGGAGGGATATAGCCGGTTTTTTGCCTATTTGAATTTATTTGTAGCTTCTATGCTGCTGCTGGTTTTGGCCAATGATCTCCTCGTGATGTTTGTCGGATGGGAAGGTGTCGGGGTTTGTAGCTATTTGCTTGTTGGATTCTGGTTCCATAATCCGGCGAACGGTTATGCAGCGCGCAAATCATTTGTGGTAACCCGCATTGCTGACGTCGCTATGTTGGTTGGTATTTTGCTGTTGTCCAATGCGCTCGGAACCCTCTCGATCCAATCGATGTTGCTGAAAGCTGTGGCACTCTGGCCTCACGGCGGTGCGATGGCGGCAACGGGGGCAGCATTATTGTTGGTTGGCGGCCTTGGTAAATCAGCCCAATTTCCATTCCAAACTTGGCTTCCGGATGCAATGGCGGGGCCAACACCCGTCAGTGCGCTGATCCACGCCGCCACGATGGTCACTGCGGGGATGTATCTGGTGGTTCGGTTGCATCCTTTATTTGCACTGGTGCCTTCCGTTTTGACGATGATTGCTGTCGGCGCAGTGATAACAATTTTGACGGCCTCATTAACGGCCCTTGTGCAGCGCGATATCAAGCGGGTATTGGCTTATTCAACGGTTGCGCAAATTGGATACATGTTTCTGGCACTTGGTGTTGGTGCATGGTCGGCCGCGATGTTTCATTTTCTGACCCATGCCGTGTTTAAGGCATTATTATTTCTCTCCGCCGGTGCGATTGCGATGCGGCTCCATCATGAGCAGGATATTTTCCGGATGGGGGGCTTGCGCCGAAAATTATCCGTTGTGTTCTGGGCGTTTCTAATTGGCAGTGCGTCGCTTGCGGCATTGCCTGTGGTGAGTGCCGGGGCCTTCAGCAAGGAGATGATCCTCGCATCGCTCTGGGAGGCGCCTGGGTTTGGAAAATGGCTCTGGTTGGCGGCGTTACTCGGTGCTGTCTTAACAGCCACCTATATTTTCCGCGTGGTGTTCTTGGTTTTCTTTGGTGAGGTCAAAACCGAGCCAACAGGGCAGTATGGGGCGCGTATCGTTGTGCCGTTGGTGCTCCTTGCGGTCGGGGCTAGCACGATCGGGTGGCTGGAGATGCCGAAATTTATGGCGTCATCGTCGGTATTTTCGGGCTTTCTGGCGCCTGTGCTCGGCCATCCGGCAACGGAATCCGCCTTGCCGCATTTGGTGACCGCTGCCGGGTATATTGCTCCCCTTTTAGGTGTGATGATTGGATTTGGCTTGTATCGCAGCGGTTATTGGGTGCGCACGGCGGGGCCGGTCGGGCAGGGGAGTGACGGGACGGCCACTGAAACATCAATCGGTGCGGGCGTGAGGCGTTTCTTGCGTGCAGGGTTTGGTTTTGACGTTTTGTATGATCGAGTGTTGGTGCAGCCATTTTTGTGGCTCGTAAAGATCCTGCGCGATGATCCAATTGATACGATATTCATGAGTGCCGCTGGGGCTGCGATGAAATTTCACGCCGCACTCCGCCGCTCACAAATCGGCCAGTTGCGCCGCTACGCGGGTATGCTTGCCCTCGGCTCGATGGCGGTCATTGTTATCATGGTGTTCGCATGATTTTAGTTTGGATCGCTCTTATCCCGATCATTGGTGGCTTCGTCGCTTGGCCCGCGGCACGGCTGCATTCATCGGCACCCCGTGTGATAAGTTTGGCGGTGTTGGTGGCTGATTTATTGTTGACCCTAAAGCTGATCGGGGCAGGCAATTCGAGCACCTGGCTTGCCTCATTCTACGCGCCTTGGGTTCCGAGCCTCGGCATTGGGTTTCAGTTTGATATGGATGGGTTGAGTTGGATTCTCGTTGTGCTGACCCAAATATTAGGGATCATTGCGGTTATTGTCTCATGGACTGACGTCAAGGATAGAGTTGGTTTTTATCACGCTAATTTATTATGGTCGTTGGCCGGTTCGATCGGCGTTTTTATGGCGCTTGATCTATTCTTATTCTTCTTCTTTTGGGAATTGATGCTGGTGCCGATGGTTTTTGTGATTGCAATTTGGGGCAATGAGAACCGCCGGCGTGCCGCGATCAAGTTTTTTCTGTTTACCCAAGGCAGTGGCTTATTGATGCTGGTGGCGATTTTGGCGCTGGTTTTCCTGCATCAGCAGCAGAGTGGCGTTCTGACCTTTAATGATTCGGCACTGCTGACCACCCAACCCACTGGCTTTTTTGGGATTTTGGCGATGCTTGGGTTTTTCGTTGCGTTTATAGTGAAACTGCCCGCCTTTCCTGTGCATAGTTGGCTACCGGAAACGCACACCGAAGCACCCACCGCCGGCTCGGTCATTTTGGCGAGTATTATGCTCAAAACCGCTGGCTATGGCTTGCTGCGCTTTGCTGTGCCGTTGTTCCTGGTTGCCGCGCACCATATTGCGCCACTCGCAATGTGGCTCGGTGTTGTCAGTATTTTTTACGGCGCAATCCTCGCGTATGGGCAAGCGGATCTGAAGAAACTGATCGCTTATTCTAGTATCAGCCATATGGGATTTGTACTCGTTGGTATCTACACGTTCAACGCGATTGCTTGGCAAGGGGTGGTGATCCTGATGGTCGCGCACGGTGTCAGCACCGGCGCGTTATTCATCGCGGTGGGAGCAATCCAGAAGCGGCTGCATACGCGGGATCTGGCGCGAATGGGCGGCCTATGGACCGATCTGCCGCGTTTATCATCATTCGGCACCTTTTTTGTTCTGGCATCGATGGGTTTGCCTGGCCTCGGAAATTTTGTCGGTGAGTTTTTGATTTTGCGGGGGACCTATCCGGTCGCGCCGCTCGTCGCGGTATTTGCGTCCATCGGGTTAATCCCTGCGGCATTATATTCGCTGATTGCCATTCAACGGGCTTTTCACGGCGAGGCCTCGGCACCCCGACGTGTGGCGGATTTTGGTACGCGGGATGTTAGCGTGATGATGGCATTGGCGCTGGGGATTATCGTGATTGGCGTGTATCCGCAACCGCTGCTCAATATCGCAGCACCCGCTTTGGCCAATTTGGTTCCAGCCAAGCAGGTTTCGACTTTGGTGCTGAAGGGGCATGGCGGATGAGCGGTTTGCTGAGTTTGATTCAACCGATCGCCCCGCTGTTCGTGATGACCGTTGCGACGGCGGTGGCGCTGACCGCAATCGCCATTCGCCGTTCCTTTCTGGTCACCTTACTGATCAGTTTCGCTGGGTTGATCGGCGCCTTATCGGTGCTGCCATGGATGGCTCATAGCTCAGCCGCAGCGGCGATGTTTGCCGATGATGCCTTATCGGTCGGCTTTGCCGGGATTATTTTGTTGACGAGTGTTTTGGTTCTGGTTGTGGCGGCGTCGTATTGGCTCGATGTCGCAGCGGAACCGCGAGAGGAATATCCGCTATTGCTCCTGGTGGGCACGATTGGTGCGGTGACTGTCGCGTTGGGGATCAATTTTATCCCGCTGTTTATTGGGTTGGAAACATTGACCTTGGCGATGATTGGGATGATCGCCTATCCGCGTTGGCGGCCGGAAGCCTTGGAAGCGGCGTTGAAATATTTGGTGTTGTCGGGGATGTCCTCGGCCCTGCTGCTGCTCGGCCTTGGCTTGGTCGATCTGGCCACTGGGCATCTTAGCCTTGGGGCAGTCCAAAACGCGTCGGGTGCGGCGATGCTGCTGCTTCCGGCCTTGGCCCTGATTATTGTGAGCGTCGGGTTCAAGCTTTCGGTGGTGCCGTTTCATATCTGGGTGCCGGATGTCTATGCTGGCGCTCCGGCGCCGAGTGCCGCCTTTCTCGCGACGGTTCCGAAAATCGCGGTGATTGCCGTGGTGGCTCGCCTGCTCTTCGCCGATGCAACCATCCCGCCGACGCTCAGATTGGCGATGACGATCGCAGGCGTGGCCTCGATGCTGATCGGTAATTTGTTGGCGCTGCTGCAACAAAATCTCAAACGCATCTTGGGTTATTCATCGATCGCCCAGCTCGGTTACGTCCTGGTCGCCCTACTGGCCGCCGGAGCATTAGGCCGGTCCGCGTTGTTGTTTTTCGTCGCGATGTATAGCGTTACGGTGATTGGCGCCTTCGGCGTTCTGAGTGCTCTCTCCGTGGCGGAGTCGGAGCGGGACATGGATCGCGTTTCAGATATTCGCGGTCTATTCTGGCGTCATCCGCTGATCGCGGGGATTCTGACGCTCGCTTTGTTGTCGCTCGCGGGCATTCCGCCGGCCTTAGGCTTTATGGCTAAAATGTATGTGATGGCGGCGGGTGTTCATAGCCATTTGCGCATATTGATTGCGACAATGGTGGTCAGCAGCGTGATTGGCTTGTTCTATTATTTGCGGGTGATCATCGCGATGACACAAGCGCCGGATAGCGCGGATGCGCCGGCCGAGGGCAGGCTATCCTTGCCTGTGAACGCGGCAATCGGGCTAATCGGCGCGGTGATCCTCGGGTTCGGCATCATGCCGCAGCCACTTCTGTCGCTGCTTAAGGCTGTTTTCCATAGCTGAGCGATAAGTCGCCCGCATGTATTCGAGTGATGGCATGTTAAATTACGAGTGTCTCCGCCGAGCGGGCAATGGACGGGCCTGACCTTGCAATAATTCTGAGAAAATGTTGCGAAGTCTGATTTTAGTGCCATCCCGGTGACGATCATTGCGATCTTTACATTGAGAAGAAAAAGTCTTATTTTTCAGACTTGCGTTGGCGTTTTTGGCGATGTCGGGTCTTGATCATCGGCGGATTCGGGGCCAGTTCGATTCGTGAATTTGGTTTGAAGGCGAGCGCGGTGCAAGTTGTGCTGATCGGGGTGGGTTGAGCGGAGCGCGCGATGGCGCGGATTTAAATCATAACAGCAGGGGACCAATGGGCCTGATCGAGCCAGCAAGAGGACGGGGAGCGGAGCGGCGTCAGTTGACGGTGCTGTTTTGCGATCTGGTCGATTCAACACGGATCGCAACAACATTAGATCCGGAAGATATGAGCGACTTGCTCGACCGGTTTTTTGCCGCGTGCGCAAAAGAAGTCGAGAATTTTGGCGGCGTTGTGGGTAATTATATGGGCGATGGATTGCTCGCCTATTTTGGTTATCCCATCGCGCATGAGGACGATGCCGAACGCAGCGTTCGGGCCGCACGTTCGATTGTTGAAGCGGTTGGGCGGTTATGCACCCCGGCAGGGGAAGCGCTGCAAGTTCGTATTGGTATTGCGACTGGCCTCGTGTTGATCAACAAGGCGAAGGATTTGAACCGGCCCGAACGCGGTGTGGTTGGCGAGACCCTTAACCTCGCTTCCCGCTTGCAGGCCGCCGGAGCACCCGGTGAGATCATTGTGTCTGATGCGACCCGGCGATTGCTCAGTAAGATTTTCGGCGTGCGCGCTTTGGCGGCACAATCGCTGAGAGGTTTTGCCGTGCCGGTGCCGGCCTGGGTGGTCGAAAGCGAGGATATGGCGATGCTCCGCTTCGCATCGCGTCTCCGGCGCCATCGGGTGATGGTTGGTCGTGATGCCGAATTGGCCAGGCTGCAGGCTGATCTGGACGCCGCTTGGCGTGGCGCGGGACGGATGATCTTGCTAACCGGCGAGGCCGGGATTGGTAAATCGCGCTTGGGCGCGGCCCTTGCGGATGGTCAGCGGTCGGTCGCGCATCGTCGGCTTTCCTATCAATGCTCATCATATCATCGAGAGACTGCGCTTTACCCGTTTTTGGCGCAATTCCGCCGGGCGATCCGGTTGAACGGGGATGCGCCGCCCGATGTCCAGCGCGAGGTAATCGAATCTGCGCTGCAGCAATTGATGCCAGGACGACCGGATATTTTATCATTATTTTCGGCTCTGCTGGGGTTGCCGGTCGTGCTCCCAGGCACGCCCGCCGAGCAGCGAGAGCGGGTTTTTAACGCGATCATCGAGACAATCGAATCCGCTGCGCGAAGTGCGCCGCTTTTCATCTTGTTTGAGGACGCGCATTGGGCTGATGATAGCTCACTCGAGTTGATCAACCGGTTGGCGGCAGCAGCCGAAAATCTACCTATGTTGATTTTGGTCACGGCGCGACCGGAATTTGACCCCGGTCGATTGAACATATCCGACGCGCGGCATGTTATACTTGGTCATCTCGACTCCGAAAGCATCGTGGCGATCATCCAAGGGCAAGTCGACGCTGTGACGCAGGCCAATGAAATCGTGCGGGCTGCGCTGTCCGAGCAGATGACCCAGCGCATCGTGCAGAAGGCGGATGGTATTCCTGCCGCGCGACAAACAACCTGAGAATGCGCGTCAATCAACGTGAGAATCTGGGGTGGGGGCTGTGAGGGCGTAGCCCGAGCAGGCCCCACCCCAGAACGGGTTCCTTTTTGGGGCCTGTCTGACTGACCGTGATCGACCGAGTAAGGTCTGGCTCCATTGTAGGAGCGTCAGCTTTGCCCGGTCGCCCGATCACCGTTCAGCAAAAGAGAATGTTCATGAGATTTCGCGCCGAGGGGAATACCCCACAACTTGCTGCAGCCAAGGCTGGCTTCAGCATCGCAACCGCCTACCGGATCGAGCAGGAGCTGGATCAACCC
>JBMFWT010000021.1:0-43011 GCA_049964975.1 Acidiphilium sp. | reverse complement strand
TCCAGATCGTAGAATCTGGAGTTCTATGAATCACAAAGCCTACCCGCGCCGGAAGCCCTGAATGTCGATTGCTCCTAATCGTGTTGCCTCACCGGCAGATATAGCGTCAAATGTTTGACAATCCGTTGCCGTGCCAATGTTCGCAGGTAATGGAGAGGACAAAAATTTCAGCAATTGATCGCTCGGCAGAGGTTTGGCAAAACCGGCGAATGCGTTCTTGCTTTGCCCTTAACCCAGGGTCCCAACCCTGGGTCCCAGCTTACGGGTGTAATTTCGCCCTGATAGGGCACGCTTCCATCCTGAGACCCCAGCGGGACCCAGAAAACCAGTTTAGATTGTTGGAACCGGCGAAATTCTCAATAAATCATTGATTTCATTGGTGGGCGCACAAGGACTCGAACCTTGGACCCGCTGATTAAGAGTCAGCTGCTCTACCAACTGAGCTATGCGCCCGAACCGTCGGTTCGTGCCACCGAAGCGGCTTCTAGCAAGATCATCGGGGTGTGGGAAGCCTCCCAAGGCCCATCGCGGCCCGGTGATCAAATGTTGCTGACCATCGGCCCCTTGCTCCTTGACCAATCGCGGTTTATCGCGATGTTCAGCGGAGAACCGTCAGATCGGTATCGATCATTTCAGTCAGGATGTTGGCGATGACAAAATCAGTGGGTTCAGGATCAGTGAGCGCGGGCGCAAAGCGCCGTCGCGGTGCGATCATAGCGGGTTTGGCCGCGATCATTGGGGTCACTTTGGTGGGCGGCATGGCGTTCGGCGCGCTCAACCCGTTTGCCTATCAACCAACCCCGATTGTCCCAGCGCCCGATTCCTATCCCGCTGTTCCCCAGCCCGATACTCAAGGCATGAGCGCTGCCCAAATCGCTCAAGTCCAGCGCGGTCGCTTCCTGACCGTCGCGGGCGATTGCATGCCCTGCCATTCCGCGCCCGGCGGCAAGCCGTTCGCCGGCGGATTATCCTTCGTCACGCCGTTTGGCACGCTTTATTCGCCCAACATCACCCCCGATAAAACAGACGGCATCGGCAACTGGAACGATAAGCAATTCTACGCATCCTTGCATAACGGCATTGCACCGGGCTCCTCGCTGTTGGTGTTCCCGCGTTTTCTCTATCCGGCGATGCCCTACACCTCCTACGCCAAGCTCTCAAAGCCGGACGTGATGGCCATCGCCGCCTATCTGCGCGCCATTCCCGCCGTTGCGTCCAAGCCGCCGCAGAACGGGTTGAATTTCCCCTTCAATATCCGCGCTGGATTATTAACCTGGCGCTTGCTGTTCTTCAGCACCGCGCCGGTCAAATTCAACAAATCCTGGAGCCCCGCCGTGCGCAATGGCGCGTATCTGGCCGAAGCGCTGGGTCACTGCACCGAATGCCATTCGCCGCGCAATTTCATGTTCGCGATCAAGCAGGATCACAGCCTCGCCGGGGCGCGCATCCTCGGCGAGCCTTGGTATGCGCCCAACATCTCCTCCTCGAAAACCGCCGGCGTCGGCGGCTGGTCCAAGCAGGTGCTGGTTTCCTATTTGCGCCATGGTGGCAATATGCAGCAAGGCTCAGCGTTCGGCCCGATGAAATCGGTGGTCGATTACAGTCTGAGCCAAATTCCGAAATCCGATGTTGAGGATATCGCCGCCTATCTGCAAACCGCGACCGCGCCGCGCAACACCGCATCGGGGCCAACCATCGCCACCGCTGGCCAGCTCGCGCAGGGCAAGCAGCTCTACGAGGCCAATTGCGCCGCCTGCCATCAATCCAACGGTGCGGGCGTCGCGAATGTGTTCCCCAATCTCGCGGGCAACCAAGCCGCCTGGGGTGGCCCTGCCGATAATCTGATCGGCGTGATGCTCGGCGGCATGATCCCCTGGCACGCGAACGGCCCGGCCATGCCGGCGTTCAACGCCTCGCTGAGCGATCATCAAATCGCGGCCATCGCCAATTATGTCCGCACCGCGTGGCATAATCCCGGCGTCGCGGATGCCACGGCGGCGCAAGTGCTGGCGCTCCGCAAAACCTCGCCGCCGCACGAAATCGCGATGGCCGATCCGGATTATCTCGATCTGCCGCCGATTGGCTCGGCCAAAGCCCGCGAACTGGGCTGCCCGCTGCTGAATACCGCGATGGCCGATCCGGGTGATGGCTGGTTGAACAGCATGAATGGTGTGACCACCGCCACCTTAACGGCGCGCACCCAAACTCTGCTCACCACCCTCAAAAGCAAAATGCCCGGCCTCTCCAACGCTGATCTGGTCAATGAAGCGGTTACCGCCTATTGCCCGGTCATCGCCACCACCAAGGGCCTATCGATGAGCGATAAACGCGATGCGCTGGCCAAATATCGCCAGGCGGTTGCGGCCCTGTTGGCCAAAGCGCCGAAAACCTAACCGGGTTGCGGCGTGGCCCTGATCTATCTCGTCGCCGGCGAAGCCAGCGGCGATGTGCTCGGGGCGCGGCTGATGCAAGCGCTCCGCCAAATCCACCCCGAACTCAGCTTCGCGGGCATTGGCGGGGCGATGATGGCGGCGTCGGGCATGGATTCTTTATTCCCCATGCAGGAATTATCGCTGATGGGGCTGGTGGAAATTCTGCCCAACATCACCCGCCTGAAACGCCGACTGGAGCAAACGGCGTCAGACATCGCCGCACGCAAACCGGCCATGGTCGTCACCATCGACAGTCCAGGCTTTTCGCTCAGGCTGCTGCGCCGCATCGCCGGGCTGGGCCTACGCCGGGTGCATTATGTCGCCCCGCAAGTCTGGGCGTGGCGGCCTGGTCGGGTCAAGCATTTTCCCGGCTTGTGGGATCGTCTGCTCTGCCTGCTCCCATTCGAACCCGCCTTCTTTGAGCCGCACGGTCTGGCGCCGGTTTTTGTCGGCCATCCGGTTTTGGAATCCGGCGCGGATCGCGGCGACGCACAGCGTTTTCGCACCGCATTTTCGCTCCCCCCCGCCGCACGACCGCTGATCCTGATGCCCGGTAGTCGGCGGTCAGAGCTGAGCCGCCTGTTGCCGATTTTCCGCACCACCCTTGATCGCCTGACCGCCGACCACCCTGATCTCGTCCCCGTGCTCGCCGCCGCCCCCGCCATGACCGATCGCGTCCGCCGCGAAATGCAGGATTGGCGGGTGCGCCCCTTGATCGTCAGCGATCCGGCCAGCCGCTATGACGCCTTTGCCGCGAGCATCGCCGCGCTGACCAAATCGGGCACCTCGACGCTGGAACTGGCCATGGCCGGCGTGCCGATGGTGGTAACCTACCGCGTCCATCCGGCGACGGCGGCGATTGCCCGGCGCTTGGTCACGGTGGACCATGCCGCCATTGTCAATCTGCTCGCGGGACGCGGGCTGGTGCCGGAATTGATCCAGCAAGATTGCACGCCGCCCAAACTGATCGCGGCTTTATCTCCGTTACTTCAGGGCGGGCCGGAAGCCGCCACGCAACGCGCAGGCTTTGCGCAAATCGCCTCCATGCTCACCCCGCCTTCCGGCGACAAACCCAGTATGGCCGCCGCAAAGGCAATTTTGGAATTACTCTGAGGGCGTTGTCACGCCCTAACTATCCGAGCGCGGCACCCAGGGGATCGGCGTGACCTCGATCCCATCATCGAGCAATGATTCGATGTCATCCGGCGTGGCCTCGCCATAAATACCGCGCGCGGGAGCCGATCCCTCATGGATTTTCCGGGCCTCCTCGGCGAAATCCGACCCGAGATAATCGCAGCGCGCCTCGACCGCCTCGCGCAATTTGGCGAGCATGGCGCGCATACCATCCGGGATTGGACCCGCGAGGGTAGGAGCGGGCTTGGGCGCCTCGGTCGGCACCGTTGGCTCCTCACGCATCGGCGGCGGGGCAGACTGACCACGCTTGCCTATCCGTGGTGCCATCATCGCCCGATCAATCTTGGACCCGCCGCATTGCGGGCAGGTTAACAAATTTGCTTGCGCCAGACGATCAAACTCAGCGCTGCCCTTGAACCAGCCGTCAAACGCGTGGCCTTCATCGCAGCGGAGATCGTAATGGATCATCGTCGTTTTGTGCGGCGCGGAGCGCTTCAGGCGGTGAGCAGCGGGTCGAGCGCACCGCGCTGTTCAAGTGCCATCAGCTCATCGCAGCCACCGATTGAGCGACCATTGATAAAAATCTGCGGCACGGTGGTCTGACCGCCCGAGCGGGCAATCGCATCACGCCGGGCGGCGCTGCCATTCGGCGCGTCGATCTCGGTGAACATCACGCCCTTGCGGCGCAGCAAGCTCACGGCGCGGCTGCAATAGGGGCAAAAAGCCTGAGTATAAATTTCAATTTGCGGCATGCTCTGTCTCCATCGCGTCACATACGCGCCCACGCACGCCGCACAAGGGGGGATCGCGAGTGCTGCGATCATTTCACCACCGCCTGTTACGCATAATCCTCATCCGCCCGCTCATCAACGACGCGGGCCAGCGCAAGCACATCCACCGCCGCAGCACCCGCGCCGAGCAACGCCTCCGCACAGGCCGAGGCCGTGGCACCGGAGGTCAACACATCATCGATCAACAAAATAACCTTCCCTTCAATCTGCGCCCGCCGATGCGCCCGCACCGCAATCGCGCCCTTCATCCATTGGGCGCGCGCATCATGATCGAGGCTGGCAAGCGCAGGGGTCGCTCGGATCCGGGCCAGTGCGTCAATCAGCACCGGGCGCTTGGCCCAATGACCCAGGGCGCGGGCCAGCAGTCCGGCCTGATTATAGCCCCGCTGCGCCAAGCGCCGCCGATGCAGCGGCACCGGCGTTAGAACATCCGCCTGCGCCAATAAAGCCGCCCCTGGCCGCAGCATCATTTTGGCAAGGCTGCGTGCGGCTTCTGGCCGATCCGAATATTTGAATGGCAAAATCAATTTTTTCGCGCCCGGCCCATAGCGCAAAGCCGCGCGGGCGGCACGAAAGCGCGGCGGGTTCCAGTCACAGCCGGTGCATAATCCGCTATCCTGCTCCAAGGGTAGGCCGCACTGGCGACAGACCGGATCGGTGATGAAATCGGTGGCTTTGAAGCAGGTTTCGCAGAGCAAGCCGTTTTGCTCCACGATTTCGCTACAGGCCATGCAATGGGCGGGGAGCAGCGCATCAAGCACAGCGCGCGCAAGCGGCCACATCAGGGCTTCTCCGCCGGGTGCAACCCGTGCAAACAGGCTCGGATGAACCAGAGATTGCTTTTCGATGCCAAAGCGGTCCGCGCCCATCGTTGCCGCGCGCGCCCCCGTTTGGAGCGGCTGCGCCCGGTGCTGGATGATTTGGCGGCGCGCGTGCTGGACCGGCTCGATGATAGCGCGGTGCGCTTCACCACCGCTCTGGATATTGGCGGGCGCGGCGCTGTCGCCCCTTTGCTCGCGGCCCGCGCCATGGCGGTAACCCGGGCGGATCTCGCAACGCCGATCGGTGCGGATCTGGTGATCGACGCCGAAGCGATCCCGTTCGCCGAGCATGCTTTCGACCTGATCGTGGCGCATTGCTCGCTGCATTGGGTGAATGATTTGCCCGGCACCTTGGTGCAGCTTCGCCGGGTTTTGCGCCCCGGTGGCTTGTTCCTCGCTAGCCTGCCGCTGGTGGGCACCCTCGCTGAATTGCGGACTGTGCTGCTTGAAGCCGATGCGGCCCTGAGCGGCGGCGCGCCCCCGCGCATCGCCCCGTTTCCCGATCTGGCCGATTGCGCCGCCCTGCTGCAACGCGCTGGCTTTGCATTGCCGGTGGCCGAGCGCGACGTGATCCGCTTTGAATATCGCGACCGCCTCGGCCTGCTGCGCGATTTGCAGGATGCTGGCGAAACCAACGCCTTGCTAGCCCGCTCCCGCACGGTTCCGCCACGGGCATTATTCCCGCACGCCTTGGCCAGCCTCGCCCCGGCGCACGCCCCGGCGATGATAACGTTGCAGCTCGGCGTGCTCACCGGCTGGGCCTCATAAAAAACCCAAGCGCTTGAGGCTAATCCAAGTGCCGTGGCCGATGATCACATGGTCATGCAGCACAATTGCATAGGATGCAGCAGCGCGCTTGAGCGTTCGGGTCATATCGATCTCGATGTCAGAGGGCGTCGGCTCGCCTGCAGGGTCATTATGCACCGAAATCATCGCCGTTGCCCCTTGCTCCAGCGCGCGCATGACCAAAGCATGGGGGTCAGCCATGCTGGCGCCCTCATCGGCGATTAAGCGGTTGCGGGGGTCTAGATACAAAACCCGCCGCTGCTCGATCCGCTCATGGGCGAGCATTGATGTCAGATACTCAATCAGCCGATCCCAATTATGCAGCAATGGCCGATATCGCCGCTCCGTCTGCGCCAGCCGCGCGGCGGCGGTCTGCACCAATTTGAGGGCCACCGCTCCCGCTTCGCCGATTTCTTCAATCGCCAGCAAATCCGCCAACGGCGCCCTGAGCGCGTTGGAATACGACCCAAACCGCTTGACCAAGGCCAACGCCATCGGTTTGGTGTCACGCCAGGGCAGGGCGGTGAATAAAATCATCTCCAGCATTTCATGATCGGCCAGCGCCTCCGGTCCCACCCGTAGCAGCCGCTCACGCAGCCGCGCCCGATGGCCATGGGTTCCCGGGGGCGTTTGATCGCGCCGTGGTCCTGTGGGCAGCGCGACATCAAATTCGGCAAAATCGCCTAAAGCGGGTAATTTTTGAGTCATACACGCATAGGTTGTCATATTCGCGCGCGATAGGGAAGCCTAACATCGCGAAATGCGCTGAACCGCAGCGCTAATAAGGCGGGCGGGTGTGACCTGCGGGCGAGAGGGTGAAAATTTCGTATCCGGTATCGGTAATGCCGATCATATGCTCAAACTGGGCGGATAGGCTGCGATCCCGGGTGACCGCGGTCCAACCATCATCGAGAATTTTCACCTCAGGTCGGCCCAGATTGAGCATGGGCTCGATGGTGAAAAACATCCCCGGACGTAATTCCGGTCCGGTGCCCGGCCGGCCAAAATGCAGTACATTCGGCGGTTCATGGAAGGTGCGGCCAATCCCATGACCACAAAAATCGCGCACCACCGCGCAACGATGCGCTTCGGCATAGACCTGGATAGCATGGCCAATATCGCCAAAATGCTTCCCCGGCGCTGCCGCCTCGATGCCGCGCATCATCGCCTCATAGGTCACATCGATCAGGCGCCGCGCCTTCACCGAGGCTTCGCCCGCCACATACATCCGGCTGGTATCGCCATGCCAGCCATCCAAAATCACGGTGATATCGATATTCAGAATGTCGCCCGGGTCCAGCCGCCGATCGCCGGGAATCCCATGGCAGACCACGTGATTGATCGAAATACAGCTCGATTTTGGATAGCCGCGATAATTCAGCGTCGCCGGGATCGCCCCATGGCTGATGATAAAGGCGTGGCAAATCTGATCGAGCTCGCCGGTCGTGATGCCGGGGCGGACATAGGGGGCGATCATGTCAAGGGTCGCCGCCGCCAACGCGCCGGCAGCGCGCATCGGCGCGAAATCCTGCGCTTGATGGATGGTGATCCGTTGCGGTGTGGTCACGGCGTCCATTACCCGAGGCGGCGCGAGGGAATTTGTCTGATCATTGCCCTTACATGACCGCGCCCGCGCGCGATGGCAAGATGGCAACCAGCCGCGCAACGCCCAGCGCACCAATCAACAAGCAGGCGATGAAAACCACCACCCCATCCCACCCGGCTTTGCCATACGCAACGCCGCTCGCGGAGCCAATCACGCTCGATCCCAGATAATATAAAAACAAATACAGCGCCGCCGCCTGCGCCCGATTCGTTCGCGCCCGCAGCCCGACCCAGGAGCTCGCCACCGAATGCGCGCCAAAAAAGCCAAAGGTCACCAGCGCAATGCCCAACACCACCAGCGCCAAATTGCCCGATAGCGTTAGCAAAACCCCCAATAGCTCCACGCCAATGGCAACCGGCAGCGCCCGCGTGCGGCCCACCCGCCCAGCAATCCCGCCCACCCAGGCCGAACTCACCACGCCCACCAGATAGACCGCGAAAATCAGCCCCACCCGGCTTTGCGACAAGCCAAAATGCGGCCCCAGCAACCGAAACGTAATGTAGTTATAGACACTGACAAAGCCGCCCATGATCAAAAACGCTTCGAGAAACAAAGGCACCAAGGCTGGATCACGCAAATGTTCCAGATAATTGAACGCCAACGCGCGCGCCGCGAACAAGCGTGGCACAAAATGTCGTGACCGCGGCAGAGCCACCATCACCACCAGCCCCGCCGCCAACCCAATCGCGCCCACCACCGCAACCGCGATGCGCCAGCCCGCCGCATCCGCGACCATTTCGGTCAGTAATCGGCCAGTCATCCCGCCAAAGCCGCTGCCGGCGACATAAAGCCCCATGGCGAGGCCGATGGAGTCGCGATCCACCTCCTCGGCTAAATACGCCATCGCCACCGCCGGCAGGCCCGATAACACCAGCCCAATCGCCCCGCGCATCAGTAAAAACAGCGCCCAATTATCAATAACCGAGGAGATCATCGTCAGCACCGCCGCCAGCAAAATCGCGCTGATCATCATCGGCGTGCGCCCCCACGTTTCGGACAGCGCACTCGCCACCAACAAGGCCAACGCCAACGTGCCCGTGGTCATCGAGAGCGCGAAGCTCGAGCCTAAAGGCGTGACCCCGAACACATGGACAAACACCGGCAATAAAGGCTGCACGCAATACATCAATTCAAACGTGGCAAACCCGGCGGCCACCATGGCCAGATTGGCGCGGCGAAATTCACGGCTCCCGCGCGCAATCACGCAGCACCCCGCCACGCGACTTCATGGGTCAACCTCATCATTTATCGGAAAAACTCATGAGCCCGTTCTCGCCGAACCGAGCCGGATCAACAAGCCACGGTCACGCTGAGCAGGGTCGTTCAGCGCTCAAGTCGATTAATTTTGCGACCAAGGCAGCCCGTCATGTTTCCAGCCCGCCACATGGCCGCGCCGGCCCCGCTGGTCATGCGGCCCCTCAAACCCGTCTTTCACGTTATAGACATGGTGAAACCCATATTCACGCGCCAGCCGCGCCGCCGCCATGCTGCGCCCGCCAGAACGACAGACGAAATAAACATGATGCGCGGGCGTCAGCCCCGCCGCCTGCAGCGCCGTGATGAAATCTTGGTTCGGCTGCATGCTGGGAAATATCTGCCACTCGATCATCACCGGGCGCTTGCCGGTTTGCGACAAATCCGGCACGCCCACGAATTGCCACTCCGCAACCGTGCGCACATCACATAAAAACGCGTCCGGATTGCTCATCAACGCTTCCCAAACTTGACGCGGTGAGACATCGTCAATCATTGCGGTTCCCCGTGATTTGTTTCTGATCGGCGTTGGGTCTAATTTGCGAGCAACCATCGGTTTTGGCAACCCGCCGAACCGCTCTACCAACGCCAGGATCAATCGTGATGCCCCATGCCTCCTCTGCCATCGCCGACGGCCTGCTCGGCGCCATCGGCCACACCCCGCTCATCCGCCTCAACCGCGCCTCCGCCGCCACCGGTTGCACTATTCTCGGCAAGGCCGAATTCATGAATCCCGGCGGCTCGGTGAAAGACCGCGCCGCCCTCGCCATCATCGAGGCCGCCGAAGCCAGCGGCGCGCTCAAGCCAGGCGGCACCATCGTCGAAGGCACCGCCGGCAATACCGGCATCGGCCTGACCCTCGTTGCCAACGCCCGAGGCTATCGCTGCATCATCGTGATGCCCGAGACCCAAAGCCAGGAAAAAATCGACTTTCTGCGCATGATCGGGGCCGATTTGCGCCTGGTGCCCGCCAAGCCCTATCGCGATCCAGGCAATTACGTTCACGTCTCACGCCGCATCGCTGAAGAAACCGGCGCCTTCTGGGCCAATCAATTCGATAATACCGATAACCGAGAAGGCCATCGCCGGACCACCGGTGCAGAAATCTGGGCGCAAACCGACGGTAAAATCGACGCCTTCACCTGCGCCTGCGGCACCGGTGGCACCCTCGCCGGCGTCGGCATGGCCCTCAAAGCCCATAACCCGTCCGTGAAAATCATCCTCGCCGATCCCGATGGCAGCGCCCTCTATAGCTGGGTCAAAACCGGCGACCTCGCCTCCAGCGGCTCATCCATCACCGAAGGCATCGGCCAAGGCCGGGTTACCGCCAATTTGAACGGCGCGCCCATCGATGACGCGATCCGCATCCCCGATACCGAAGCCCTCGCCCAAGTGTTCGACCTGATGATCCACGAAGGACTCTGCATCGGTGGCTCCGCCGGCATCAACGTCGCCGCCGCCATCCAAACCGCCCGCACCCTCGGACCGGGCCATACCATCGTCACCATCCTCTGCGACTCCGGCGCCCGCTACCAGTCCAAATTGTTCAACCCCAGTTTCCTCATCAGCAAAAACCTGCCCACACCACCCTGGATGACATAATCGGGTTGGCGTGGGGGTGGAAGGGAAAGGTTAAGGCCAGGGGCGCTGCCCCTGGACCCCGGCAAAGGCGAGCCTTTGCAATCCATTCGTTTTAGGGTTGGGGAGGGCGAGGCGTCAGCCCATTCCCCGCATGTGCCTGGATCGCCCTCCCCAACCCTAAAACGCTAAAGGGTTCTAAGGGCTCAGCCCTTAGCGGGTCCAGGGCAGAGCCCTGGCCTTTTCCTGCCCTTACAACGCCACCGCAAAATCCGGCTCGGTTGCCGCGCGGATGGCCTCGATCGTGACGTCGTCGGGTTTATCGATGAGGGTGAGGCAGAGTGTTTGTTGGGGGTTGACGCTGAACACCGCCATGTCGGTGACGATGAGGCTGGCGACATTTTTGCCGGTGAGGGGCAGGCTGCAGGATTTGAGGATTTTGGGTTCGCCTTTGGCGGTATGTTCCATTAGGATCACCACGTGGGGCACGCCGGCGACGAGATCCATGGCGCCGCCCATGCCTTTGACCATTTTGCCGGGGATCATCCAGTTGGCGAGGTCGCCGTTTTCGGCGACTTGCAGGGCGCCGAGGATGGAGATGTCGATATGGCCGCCGCGCACCATGGCGAAGGAGGCGGCGCTATCGAAATAGCTGGTGGTGGGCAGGGCGGTGACGGTTTGTTTGCCGGCGTTGATCATATCGGCGTCTTCTTCGCCTTCGAAGGGGAAGGGGCCGATGCCAAGCATGCCGTTTTCCGAGTGGAGCTGCACGGAAATGCCGGGCGGGATATGGTTGGCGACCAGGGTTGGGATCCCGATGCCGAGATTGACGTAGAAGCCGTCTTGCAGTTCGCGCGCGGCGCGGGCGGCCATTTGATCGCGGGTCCAGGGCATGATGGGTTCCTATGCGCGTTTGCGGGTGGTGCGCTGCTCGACATGTTTGCGCACATGATCGAGCTTGACCAATCGTTTGACGAAAATGCCGGGGGTGATGATCTGATCGCCATCGATGGCACCGGGTTCGACCAAATGTTCGACTTCGGCGACGGTGATTTTCGCGGCGGTGGCCATGATCGGGTTGAAGTTGCGGGCGGTTTTTCGATAGACCAGATTACCTTCGGTATCGGCTTTCCAGGCGTGGATGATCGCGAGGTCGCCGAAAATGCCGCGTTCCATCACGTAATGGCGGCCATCAAATTCGCGGGTTTCTTTGCCGTTGGCGACTTCGGTGCCGTAGCCGGTGGCGGTGAAGAAGGCGGGGATGCCCGCACCGCCGGCGCGGATGCGTTCGGCGAGGGTGCCTTGTGGGTTAAATTCGATTTCGAGTTCACCAGCCAGATATTGCCGGGCGAAGGTGGCGTTTTCGCCGACATAGGAGGAGATCATCCGCCGCACTTGGCGGGTTTCCAGCAAGATGCCGAGGCCGGTGCCATCGATCCCGGCATTGTTGGAGACGATGGTGAGATCGCGCACGCCGCTGTCGCGGATGGCTTCGATCAGCGTGTCGGGAATGCCGCAGAGGCCAAAGCCGCCGGAGAGGATGGTCATGCCATCGCGCAAAATGCCGGCGAGGGCTGCGGTGGCGCTGGGATAGAGTTTGCCCATGTTTAGCGCTCGACGCACATGGCGACACCCATGCCGCCGCCGATGCAGAGCGTGGCGAGACCTTTATGGGCGCTGCGTCGTTGCATTTCGTGCAGCAAGGTCACCAGGATCCGCGCGCCCGACGCGCCGATCGGATGGCCGATGGCGATGGCGCCGCCATTGACGTTGACCTTGCTGGGATCGAGATGCAGGGCTTTATTGACCGCGCAAGCCTGGGCGGCGAAGGCTTCGTTGGCCTCGATCAGATCGAGATCATCGGCGCTCCAACCGGCGCGTTCGAGGGCTTTTTGCGAGGAGGGGATCGGGCCGGTGCCCATCAGCGCCGGATCGACCCCGGCGGTGGCAAAGCTGGCGATGCGCGCGAGCGGGGTGAGGCCGCGCCGCGCTGCCTGGGCACCGCTCATGATGACCAGGGCTGCCGCGCCATCATTCAGGCCGGAGGCATTGCCGGCGGTGACCGTGCCATCTTTGGAGAAAGCGGGTTTGAGCCGCGCCATGGATTCGGCGGAGGAATCGTGGCGGATATATTCATCGTCACTGACCACGACATCGCCTTTGCGTCCGGTGATGGTGACGGCGGCGATCTCGTCTTTGAATTTGCCGGATGTTTGGGCGGCGGAGGCTTTTTGCTGCGAGGCGAGGGCCAGCGCGTCTTGTTCATCGCGGGTGATCTGATAGGCGCGGGCGACGTTTTCGGCAGTGGTGCCCATATGGTAGCCGTAGAACGCGTCCCACAGCCCGTCTTTGATCATGGTGTCGATGAATTTCATGTCGCCCATTTTGGTGCCGGCGCGCAGATGCGCGCAGTGCGGGCTGAGCGACATGCTTTCCTGACCGCCGGCGATGACGATGTCGCTTTGGCCGGACATGATTTGCTGGGCGGCGAGGGCGACGGCGCGCAGGCCAGAGCCGCAGACTTGGTTGATGCCAAAGGCGGTTTTGCTATCGGGGATACCGGCATTTCGGGCGGCTTGCCGCGCTGGGTTTTGCCCGGCCCCGGCGGTCAGCACTTGGCCGAGAATGACTTCATCGACATCATCCGGCGAGAGACCAGCGCGGGTGATGGCGGCCTTCAGCGCGACTTCGCCCAAGACATGGGCGGGCGTGTTGGCAAAGGCGCCGTTGAAACTGCCGACCGGCGTGCGGGCAGCGGCTACGATAACGATATCGTCCATGATGTTCCCCTCCAGGCTCTTGGTGATGGTCTAACCGATTTATCGTGCCACCGCTACAGCGCGGCCAGCCATTGCAGGAATGGCTGCCACAGCACTTTTTCGGCCTGCATGCCCGCGACCATGCCGATATGGCCGGCTTGTGGCGTGATCAGGGTGGCGCGCGGGATCAGGGCGGCGAGCGGCTTGGCGGCGTCGGGCGGCACCAAGCGGTCGCGCGATGGGGCGACGATCAGGGCAGGGCAGGGGATTTGCCGGGGCTCGACCGGCAAGCCGGCGACGCGCCATTGCCCGCGCATCGGGGCGTTGGCGCCATACCATTGGCCCAAGGTCTCGCGGGCGACCGGTGCCGGGAGCGGCACGCCGTCATTAAGCCAATCTTCCAGCGCGACGAAACGCTGGGCGCGCGCGCTGTTCGGGTCGAGATCGGCGAAGCTGCGATATTTCTCGCTGACCCCGAGCGGATCGAGCATGGCGAACAAGGTTTGCAACGCATCAATTGGCAGGGTGTCGCTGGCGGCCAGCATCGGCTCCATCATTGCAAGGCTGGCGGCGAGGCGGCGCGCGCCATCGGGGTTATCGGCGTGGAAATCCCAGGGTGTGGCGAGCAAGGCGAGGCCGCTGATGCGTTTGGGGTTGCGTTGTGCGCTGGCCAAAGCGAGCAGGCCGCCCATGCAAAAACCCGCAAGCACCACCGGCCCCTCGATGGCAGCCAGCGCCCGATCAAGCCGCCCGGCGATGTAATCGGTCAGGGTGAATTGTCGCTCCACTTCCCCTGGCCAGCCCCAATCGAGCAGCAAAGGGTGCGCACCGTGTGCGGCGAGGTAGCGCATGAACGAGGCTGGTTCATCAAGGTCGAGAATATAGGCGCGATTAACCAGGCTGGGCACGAACAACACCACCGGCCCGCTGCCGCCGTAATCGAGTACTCTTGTCTCGCCTTCGGCCCAGATTTCGGGGGGGTCGGCCAAAGTTCGTTGATAGTCATGGCGCCGATAGGCGGCGATCCCGGCGATCAAGGCTTGGTCGGGGCCGCTGGCGGCGCTGACCAAGGCGCTGGTGAGCGCGCTGGCGAGGGCGGGATCAGTCGCGGCGCGGCGGGTGATCTCGATCCAATGGTGCCAATCGGGCAAATTCTGCCAATCGGGCTTCGAGGTCGGCGATCCGCTGGTGCAATCGAGCGAGGGTAAGTTGATCAGCGCCCGGCTCGCCGCCAGGGTCAGATGCAGCAGCAGCGGGCGCGGGCCGCGCCGTGTCATCGGTCCGGGTTGATCGGGGCGGGTGCCGGTCATGGTTGCGCGCCGCGATGGCTGCATGGGAAGCGATGGCCGCCTGAGAAGCGATGGCCGCCTGAGAAGCGATGGCCTGTCCGGCCATGCCAGCCCAGAACCCGATCAGCTTGGCCCAATGCTCCTGCGCCTCGCGATCGCGGGCGAGGGCGGTCAGCTCGCTTTGCCACAGCGTCACCCAATCCTGGGCCAAATTGGCCAAATGGGGCGGATCGGGTTCGGGGGGTTGGTCATCGTGCATTCCGGATCACTGCGTTGCCTATCATGTTCGCCATACCGTGATGTTCGCCATACCGTGATGTTCGCCATACCGCATCCATCGCCCCGTAATCCAGTTCATTCCGATGACAGCGGGTATGACGGGGCGTGCGCCACGGCATCGCTCTGGTCAAGCGTGCGATGCTCTGTCATGGTTCAGGAAGGCAGCGCCCTGGCCCTGGGGGCTGCGTGTTGAAAGGGTCACGCCAATGCAACAAGATCATGAAGCCCCGCCAGAACCGCCGGTGGTTGTTAAGAAATACGCAAACCGGCGCCTCTATAATACCGAAACCTCAAGCTATATCACGCTCGATACCTTGGCGGACATGGTGCGCGCGGGCCGCCATTTCGTGGTGTCGGACGCCAAGACCGGCGAGGATATTACCCGTGCGGTGCTGACCCAAATCATCGTCGAGGAGGAAAGCAAGGATGATCGGGCGATGTTGCCGATCAATTTTCTGCGCCAACTCATCGGGCTGTATGGCGATAATTTGCAATCGGTGGTGCCGCGCTATCTGGATTCCGCAATGAGCCAATTTGGCCGCCAGCAGCGCCAGATGCGCGAGGCGATGCAGCAAACCGTGCAGCAGACTATGCAGCAGACGATGGGCCGCTTTCTGCCGCCCGGCATGGAGGAGATTGGCCGGCAAAATATCGCGATGATTGAGCGGGCGATGGGCCTGTTCGCGCCGTTTGCGACCGCCGAGGGCGGCACCGCCCCTGCGGATGAGCGCGATGAGGAAATTCGCACCTTGCGCGCCGAGGTGGAGCGGCTGCAAGCCGAATTGGCCCATACCAAGCGATCAGCCAAGCAGGGCGGTTGAGGATGGTAGCCCGTCATGGCTGAAGCGACTGGCCGGCCCGGCTTGGCGCCACGCTGGACCTCCAGCGCCAAAGACGGGGTTGGCACGGCATTATCGCCGCTGAGCAATGTCTGGTTCACGCTCAGCCACGGCATTCTCGATGAGATTTATTTCCCCCGCGTCGATCAGGCGTGTACCCGTGATTGCGGCCTGATCGTGACCGATGGCCATCCGGGCGGCCTGTTCGCCGAGGAAAAGCGCGATACGCTCAGCCAGACCCATCGGGTGATGGATGGCACACCGGCTTTTACGATTCGCAACACTCATCCGGACCGGCTGTTTACCATTGACAAGCGCATCATCGCCGATCCGTGGGGCGATGCATTGTTGCAACAAATTTCGCTCAGTCCCGCCGAGGGCGCGCCGAGTTTGCGGGTGTTTGTGCTGCTCGCGCCGCATTTGGTGAATGGTGGCGCGCATAACAGCGCCTGGCTTGGCCAGTTCAAAGGGATTGATATGCTGTTTGCCAGCGGCGATGGATCATCGCTCGCGCTGGCCAGCCGCGAAGGGTTTCGCGCCCGCTCGGTCGGGTTTGTCGGGGTGTCGGATGGGTGGCAATGCCTCAAGCGCGATGGCGCGTTGATCGCACCCTTCGATACCGCGACTGATGGCAATGTGGCGTTGGTTGCCGAAATCGAGGCGTCCTGCCTGCTGGCCATCGGCTTTGGTCGCAAGCCCGAAGAGGCGGCGTTTCAGGCGCGGATGAGTTTGCAGCGCGGCTTTGCCGCCGCCGAGCAGGAATATAATGCCCGTTGGCAAGGCTGGCAGCATGATTTGCTCAAGCTCGATCCGCCAGCACAGCATCAACGCCATAATTTTTACCGCGTCAGCACCGCCGTGTTGCGCGCGCATGAAAGCCCGAGTTTTCCCGGTGGCTCGATTGCCAGCCTGTCGATCCCGTGGGGCGCCTCGAAAGGCGATGATGATTTGGGCGGCTACCATCTGGTCTGGCCGCGTGATCTGGTGGAGACCGCCGGGGCGTTGCTCGCCTGCGGCGCTTTGGCGGATGCGCGCCGCACGCTTGATTATTTGCGTGCAACCCAGGAGCCGGACGGGCATTGGCCGCAAAATTGCTGGCTCGATGGGTCGGCCTATTGGTCTGGCCTGCAACTCGATGAAACCGCGTTCCCGATTTTGCTGGTGGATCTGGCCTGCCGCGCGGGCGCGATACCGGCGGAAGAAGCGGGGCATTATTGGCCGATGATCCGCGCGGCCGCCGGGTTTTTGCTGCGCAACGGCCCGGTCACCGGCCAGGATCGTTGGGAGGAAAATGCCGGCTACACGCCTGCAACATTGGCCGTTGAAATTGCCGCCCTGCTCATCGCCGCCGAGCGGGCGGCGCTGGCCGGCGAGACCGATTTCGCGACCATTTTGCGCGACACCGCCGATGCCTGGAACGCGGACATCGAAAACTGGATTTACGTGACCGACACGCCAGCGACCCGGGCAATGGGGGTTGCGGGTTATTATGTCCGCATCGCGCCGGAGGGCGATCATGATTTGGCGCGCACCGATGCCCATGGCCGGATCGCGCTGCGCAACCGCCCGGCGCGCGAGGCTGATATTGCCGCCGACGCGCTGACCGGGCCGGACGCGCTGGCCTTGGTGCGATTTGGTCTGCGCGATGCGAATGATCCACGGATTCTTGATACGCTGAAAGTGATCGATCATCTCAC
This sequence comes from Acidiphilium sp., assembly GCA_049964975.1. Classification (GTDB taxonomy): domain Bacteria; phylum Pseudomonadota; class Alphaproteobacteria; order Acetobacterales; family Acetobacteraceae; genus Acidiphilium. The sequence continues at coordinate 25,746 of JBMFWT010000021.1, read as the reverse complement.
CCGCGTGGAACTGCCGCAGGGCTCGGTTTGGCATCGTTATAATGATGATGGCTATGGCGAACATCACGATGGTCGCCCGTTCGATGGCACCGGCCATGGCCGCGCCTGGCCGCTTTTGACCGGCGAGCGCGCCCATTATGCGCTATGCGCGGGGGATCTGGCGCTGGCGCGAGCGCTCTGCACCACGCTGGAGAATTGCGCGAGTGAAGGTGGCTTATTGCCTGAGCAGGTCTGGGATGCTGATGATATTCCCGCCCATGAGCTCTATCGCGGCAAGCCCAGCGGCTCGGCGATGCCGCTGGTCTGGGCGCATGCCGAATATGTGAAATTACTGCGCTCGCTGCGCGATGGTGCGGTGTTTGATATGCCGCCGCAAACGGTGCAGCGCTATATCAAGGACCGGCAAGCGCCGTGCATTGCCGATTGGCGCCCGGTTTGGCGCCGGAGCGAAATGAATCCGGGGCGATCATTGCGCATCCAGCTTGAGGCGGCTTCGATCATTCGCTGGACCCTCGATGATTGGGCGCATTGGCAGGATTGCGCCACGCAGGATTTCGGCGCGGGCCTGCATATCGCGATGTTGGACACCACAACGCTCCGCCCAGGCGATCAGGTCGTGTTTACTTGGTGCCTGCGTGATCAACCCAAAACCTGGGCGGGAAAAAATTTCACCGTGGCGATCAAGGCGTCTTCTGCGCCGTCGTGACCGGGTAGGTCTGCTCCCAGCCACCGCCCAACGCTTGATAGAGTTTGACCAGATCGGTTGAGATCGCGGCCAAGCTCTGCGCCTGGGTTTGCTCGGCCCCGAGCACAGATTGTTGGGCGGTGAGCACTTGCAAATAATCCGCGAGACCTTGCCGGTAGCGCTCTTGCGCCAGGGTGAGCGCATGCTGGCTGGCGGCGACCTCGCGATTGAGCGATTGCAGGCGGCGCTGTTCCTGGTCGTAATCGGTCAGCGTGTCATCCACCTGATGCAAGGCGGTCAGCACGGTCTTGGCGTAATTCACCGCCGCTTCGCGTTGCTCGGCCTTGCGCAGCCGTAACTGGCCGCGCAACTTGCCGCCCTCGAACAGGGGCATGGTGATTTCCGGACCAATGGCGTAGGTGACGGCGGCCAATTGGTTCAAATTGGAGAATTGCAGCGCTTGCAGCGAAACCGATCCGGACAGGGTGATGTCTGGAAAGAAGGCGGCGGTGGCGACGCCGATTTCAGCAGTCGCTTCATGCAGTTTCGCAGCGGCCTCGCGCATGTCCGGCCGGCGGGTCAATAATTGCGATGGCAGCCCAACGGGCACCACGGGCGGTGCTGCGGGCACGGCGTGCGGCGTGCGGAGTTCGGGGCTTAAAGCACCGGGGTTTCGGCCCAGCAACAGCCCGATCTGGCTTTCTTGACCGGCGATGGCGGCGCGCAGCGTGGGGATTTGCGCCTGCACCGACGCGGCTTGGGCCTCGGAATCAGCCACTTCGAGTGCATTGGCCAGCCCCGCCTGTGCGCGCTCGCGCGTCAATGTGGTCAAATGATCGGCGGTGCGCAAATTGTGCTGAGCGATGGCGAGCAAGGTTTGGTCGGCGCGGAGCGAGATGTAATCCTGCGCCACTTCGGCCTCGATATTGAGCAGCACCGCCCGGCGCGCATCGGCGGAGGCGGTGACGGCGGCCAAGGCGGCTTCACGGGTGCGCCGGTTCTTGCCCCAGAGATCAAAATCAAACACCGAGGAAAACCCGTATTGGAACAGGTTGAAGGGCTGGATCGCCGAGCCGGGGATGCCGCCGCCGCCAATCGAGCTGTTGGTGCCCGCCGCGGTATTTGCGGCTTTGGTGGCGGTGCCGGTATTGGAGCCACCGCCGAGGGCGGTAAAGATGCCCTTTTTGCTCGGCCCTTCCCGGGTGAAGGATCCGGCGAAATCAAGCGAGGGATAGAGCGTCGCGCCCTCAATCTCGGCCTGGGCGCGCGCCTCAGCCAAGCGCTGGGTGGCGATTTTCACGTCCAGATTCTGACTGACCGCGTCATGCTCAAGCGTGCTCAGCACCGGGTCATGGAAGCTCTGCCACCAGCTGGTATCAATGGCCGCGTTGGAGATTTTGTCTTGATCCTGAACCGGCGCGCCGGTCGCTTGGAAGCTTGCGGGCACGTGCGGGTGCGGTGCGCGAAAATTGGGCCCCAATTCACATCCGGCGAGGCTACCCATCATGCCCAGGCTCAAAACACTGAAAGCGACGATGCGGGCGGTGTGCCGACTTGTCTGACCGTTAAACCTCATAAACAACTCCTTTAGCTTAATATTGATTTCATTCAAATCAACAGATTTGGGCGAAACCAATCAAAGGGATCGGCAAACCAAGGCCGGAGCGTCATGGATGGTCACCCATCACGCTCGAGCGGCCGATTTGGGCGGCGCGCCGAGCAAGAGTGCTAATGGCCAAACCAAGAGCGCGCCAATGCCGAGCAGGTGAAACATATCCAGATAGCTCATGAACTGAGCCTGTTGTTGCACGATAGCAGCGATATGGGGAAGAGTTTGGCCATGAAGACTGCCATAATCAGTGATCTGCTCCGCAAGTCGTGCATGGTGGAATTGGGTGCGCCAGGCCAGCATGGTGGTGACGAAGGAAATGCCGATACTGCCGCCAATATTGCGCACCTGATTGATGATCGCGGAGGCATCAGCACTGCGCGCCGGCGGCAGCCCGACATACGAAAGGGCGGACACCGGGACGAACAGAAATGGCAGGGCCAAGACCTGCAACACCCGGTCGGTCGAGATGATCGAGAATGAGGCATCCGGTGCCAAATGCGATTGGATGATCAGGGCAATGCCGGTCTCGACCAGACCGCCAATCAGCAACACGCGCGCCGAGACGAAGCGGCCGGTGATGATGCCGGCCACCGGCATCAGCCCGATGGTCGCCATGCCGCCCAGCGCTAGCGCAAAGCCTGAGGTTTGCGCCGAATAGCCGAGCAAGGTTTGGGTCAGTTGCGGCAAAAGCTGCGTGGTGCTGAGCAGCACAAAGCCGATCACGAACATCAGCACGCAGGAGACCGTGAAATTTTTGTATTTGAATAATCGGATATTCATCACCGGCTCGGGATGATCCCATTCCCAAACCGCGAGCGTGACCAACGAGACACTCCAGATCACGAACAGGATGCGGATCAGCAGGCTCGAAAACCCGTCATCGAGCGAAAATTTATCGAGAAAAATCTGCAACGAGCCAAAGCCCAGCGCCACCAGCGTCAGCCCGACATAGTCGAATTTCAGCCCGCGTGCGAGCCGCGCCAGGCGCTCGCGCACCAAAATCATCGGCTCGGCGACGAAGGTGGCGATCAGGGCGAAGGCGATCAGCCCGATCGGCAGATTGATCAAAAACACCCAATGCCAGGACAAATGATCGGTGATCCAGCCGCCGATCAACGGCCCGGTTGCCGGGGCGACGATGATCACCAACCCATAGACCGCAAAAACTTGGGCGCGCTTTTCCTGCGGAAATGTATCGGCGAACATCGATTGGGTGATTGGCTGCAAGCCGCCACCGCCCAAACCTTGCAACACGCGGGCGATGATCAGCATCGATAATGACGTGGAAAATGCGCAGAGCACCGAGCTTGCGGTAAATAGCGCCACACAAATCAGGAATAATCGCTTGCGCCCGACCACCCCCTGCAACCAGCCGGTGATCGGCAGAATGATGCTGTTCGACACCAGATACGAGGTAAGCACCCAGGTGCTTTCCTCTGGGCTGACCGCCAGCGAGCCGGCAATATGGGTGAGTGCCACATTCGCGATGGTGGTATCCAACACCTCCATGAAGGGGGCGACCGCGATCATCGCAACGATCAGCCACGGGTTGTAAATTCCGGCGGCGGAGCGCGGCAAATTCGGCTTGGAGGCGAAAATCACGCTCATCGGGCGCTTACTGCCCCGAAATCCGGATCGAAACTTCCACCGACATGCCCGGCGCGATCAGGTATTTTTTCATCCGTGGATCATCGAAGGTGAGCCGCACCGGCACGCGCTGGACGATTTTGACATAATTGCCGGTGGCGTTTTCGGCGGGCAGGAGTGAAAAAACCGAGCCGGTGCCGTGCTGGATCGAGGCGACGCGCGCGCGAAAAGACGGGCCGGGCACCGCATCGATGGTGATCCGGGCGTGCTGACCGGGATGGATGCGGCCAAGCTGGGTTTCTTTGAAATTCGCGGTCACCCACATGCGATCACCGACCAAGGCCATCAGCCCGGCGCCGGGGGCGACGATATTGCCCCGCCGCACGGTGCGATTGGCAATATAGCCTGAGGCGGGCGCGCGGATAACGGTGTAGCCGAGCTGCAAGCGGGCATTCTGCACCGCGACCAACGCGGCCTGCGCCGAGGCTTGGGCGGCTTGCAAGGCGGCTTGCGCGCTGGTGACTTGCGCTTTGGCCGCATCCAACCGCGCCGTCGCGGCGCGTTCGGCGGCGGTGGCGTTGTCACGATCAGCGCGGGTCACGGCTTGCGGATTGACCGACGCATAGCGGGCGAAATCCTGCTTGGCTTTGATCAAATCGGCGCTGGCGACCTCAACTTGGGCTTGTGCGCCCAACAGATCGGCCCGGCGCAGTGCAATCTGGGCGGCGGCTTCGCGCGCCTGCGCTTGGGCCTGGGCGAGGGCGGTTTGCTCGCTCGCCGGATCGAGCCGGACCAGCACTTGGCCGCGCAGCACATGCTCATTCTGATGCACCAGCACGGCCTGCACGCTGCCTGCGATCCGTGGCGCGATGACATGGATCGGGCCATCGATTTCGGCGTCGGTCGAGGTCGCGAAATGTCTTGCGTGCAGCCAATAAATCAGCCCCGCCAGCGCAAGACCCAGCAGAATAATCGCCAAGATAATGAATTTCCGTGCCCCACCCTGGCCGGGTGCCGGGTCTGTGCCGTTGGGGGCGGTTTGATCGGTCGTTTGAGCCATTGGCCGTTATTACCCTTAATGTGGTCTTTGTGCGCATGCGTCATAGCGTCTGCGTCACCGTGATCTGGCCGATCCTGCGCAGAAAATCCAGTCTTGCTAACCCGATTGTTGGATTGTCTCACCGGCGTAATTTTTCGCGGCGCGGGACAAAACCACTTGCCAACCCGCGATAATGATAGAATACTACCTCAGGTAGCATTATCCGTCTTATATCGAACAAGTGGGTCCAAAAATGACAAGTTTTATGAGTCTCGACGCATTTTTTCGGCAAACGATGCGCGCTTGGCCGCAAACGCCGCCCGGCCTCGAAAATGCTGATTTCGGTGCCGCCGGCGCGTGGCTGAAAGCCCGCCCCTGCGGCGAAACCGACCCCGAATCACCCTTGCTCAAAGTTCCCGGCTCTGCGCGGATGCGCACTGTGCCCGATGGGCTATGGCTATGGTTCGGTGGCGATGCCAATGATCCCTATGTCGATTTATTCGCCATTGAAGTCTGTGGCGGGCTGCAAAATCTGCTCGATAAACGCTCGCGTTACGCGCCGAGCCTGCATTCCTTGCTGATTACCTGCCCGCTCGCTTGGCTGCTCAGCCCGGTTCCGGGCAATGAGGCGGTGCCGCGCTGGCAAGCCACCGGCCTGCTCGATCAGGCGCCGAGCCGGGCATTGGTGCTGCCGGTGCGCGATATTCGGGTGCTGTATGCGCTCAAGCCACGGCAATTCCAGGAATTTGCCTGCGGCAGCTTGGCGCACGCCCATGAATTATTCGCACCCATCGATGCGCTCACCGGCATTGGCGCCTGGCGCGCCCCGGCCATGCGCGATTTTCTCGGTCGTGCCGCGCGTCGGGCGAATTTTTGGGATTCAGCGATTGTGCCGCAGGGACGCGACGAATCCCGGGGGCGCCACATCGCGTCCTTCGCGCCGCAGGCTGGCAATCACCCGGTCCGGATAGTCGGAAATCAGCGCATCGACACCGAGAGCGATCATGGTTTCAATGTCGCTCGGGAGATTGACGGTCCACGGTATGACCGCGAGGCCGAGCGACTGCGCCAGCTCGCACGAGCGCCGGTCAAGCGTGCTGTGCAACGGCGCCCAGGCGCAAGCGCCGGTGGCGGCCACGGCCCGGGCCAACTCGCCGCCGAACGCCGCTAAATCGAGATCATCAAGCCAAAGCCGCCCGCCCGTCGCGCTGATCGGCGCGATCGTATCGGGTGCTGTGAGGCAGCAGCGCCGTAAACGCGGCGCCAACCCGGCTGCCGCGCGCAGCACCCGCCAGTCAAACGCGAACAGCACGGTGCGCTCAATCGCCCGATGCTGGCGCAAAATATCGATCACCGCTGCCGCCATCATGTCGGGTGGGGCGGTCAAAGCCGGGCGGTCAGGAAAGGTTTTGATTTCGATCAGCAAATCGAGCGGCCCGAGGGCGTCCAACGCCTGATCCAGCGTGGGGATCGGCACATGATCCAGCGCCCGTTGCGATGGGTAGCGGGCCGCGTAGGCCGAGCCAGGGTGCGCCCGGCCAATATCAAAGACTGCCAGCTCTGATGCGGTGCAATCATGCAGAACCGGCGTGGGGGCGGTGAGATAATGCCCCGCCGCATCGCGGGTGATCTCGGGGCTGAGCTGCGGGTCGTGATGCACGAGTGCTACGTGGTCGGCACTGAGCGCAATATCAAACTCCACGCCGGTGAGCGCCAGATCACGCGCGAGCGCAAATCCAGGCACGCTGTTTTCCGGCGCCAAGCCCCGCGCACCGCGATGGCCGAACACGGGAAATGGTTTGGCGTATGTCATCGGGCGATGCGCGCAAAAGTTAGGATTGCGGCGGGATTTTAGCGTTGATCGCGGCAAGCCAGGCGGTCAGCCGAGCCAAATTGGCGCCCATATCCGAGTAGCCGTAAATGGAGTGGGAATACATCACCAAATGCGATCCGCCTTGCGCGTCGGGCTGGACGGCAATCGCGATAATGTCAGGAAAATTGGCCATCGGCGTGCGTGCCACGAACGCGGCTTGCCAATGGTCAGGGTGATCATCGAGCGCGTAGGTATGGGGCATGGCCAGGATTGTGGTGCGCACGATTTGGAATAATTGATCGGGCGCCAGCGCGTAGGCCGGTGTGACTAAATCGGGCTTGGGGTTGAACCCGGCGGGCGCGGCGAGCGCCTTGTTCGGCGAGCTTGGCAAAGTGAGATGCGCAAAATCGACGATTCCGGGTGCGGGGATATTCTTGGCGCCCGGCGTGCCGCATAGCGGGAAGATCACACTCAGAATCAGTGGCAACAAACCAACAGCCATCAACCGGCTCCTTCGATGTTTTCGGCGTCCTTGTGCAACCGCAGCCGCACCACGCCATGAGCATCGGCCGGTGCGATGGCTTTGCCCTTGCGCATGATATCGATTATCCCGGCTTGCGCGAGGTGCGCCGCCGCCCGTTTGATCCGTGGCAATGACGCCCGCCAGGACAAATCCGGCGGATGACCGGCGAGCAGACGCGCCGCCTCGGTGGGGCAAATTGATTTGGCCGGGCCCCGCGCGCGGCACAAGGTCAAAATCGCCTCGGCGGCGGCGGGATCGGTGAGATCGAGGGGATCGGGCATGGTCACTCGCGCGGCATGATCCGGTTTGCCGATTTTGGCAAGCGCGGATCAGCCGGGGAGGGGGGCAGAAAGGATCAGGCGGCGTGCGGTGCGGTGCGGAGTAAATGATTGATCGTCGCGGCATTGACGGCGGCACCCGCCCAACTGCCTTGCACCGCATCAATCCCCATGCGCCCGAGCCGCGTATAATCAGTTTCGGTTTCCACCCCGCCGGCGATCACCGTCAGGCCAAGATCATGGCCAATCGCAATGCATGCCTCGGTGAATACCCGATTGGCTTGCCGTTGGTTTGGCTCACCCTGCAGCAAGGACCGATCCAATTTCACCCCGGTGAATGGCAGGCTGCGCAGCAAGGCCAGACTGCCGAAGCGCCCGCCGAACCGATCAAGCGTGAGGCCAAACCCATCGCCGCGCAGCGCATCCAGCGTATCGAGCGCATCAAGCCCATCCGCGATCAGGGCGGCTTCATCGATCATCAAGGCAACGCGGCGGGCTTGGTCAGACGTCACGAAGGTAAGGGCTTGGCGCAACGCCGATAAATCAGCGAGGCGTGGCGGGGCGGCGACGCTCAGCGTCCAAGCAGCGGGCCAGGCGGCGGTTTCGGCCAACGCCTCGGTCAAGCCCTCGACGATAACCGAGGCGATGAGCGGGGCGCGCTTGACCGACCGCAGATAACTCTCGACCGGCACCACCCCCCGGCGGCGATGTTGCACGCCGATAATCAGCTCCGCACCACAGAACAGCGAGGGCGCTGGGCTTGCGGCTGAGCGGGGCGGCAAGGCGCTCCACCGGTTGGTTGCCGGCTCCGCAGCTTGGATTTGGGCGGATAGTCGCGGTGCATAGCGCAAGGCAAATCCATGCTCTTGAATGGCACTATCGAGCCGTGCGGCGAGACGCCGCCGGTCGGTCGCTTCCAGCCGCCGCAGGGCGGCCTCGCGCCGTGCGGTTTCGTGGAGATCCTTGTCGATATCTGCGTTGATTTCTTGGTGGCTTTCTTGGTGGCTCTCTTGGTGGTTCTGTTGGTGGCTGTCCTGGTGACTTTCTTGGGCCTCCAGGGTCAGCCCATCGATTGCGCATCGATCAGCGTGCGGGTCACTAAACGTCGCGTGATTAGGGGCAACATTGCTCATCATCCACTCTCAGCCAGTCTTGATCGTCGGCTCATCCAGCTTGCCGCATTTTGCGACCTCGTCTCTGTTTTGCTGACGTCAGTATCCAGGCCAAAAATGAATTTTCAGTGAATCTCCTGCGAAATTTTATCGCGCATCATAGTCATTGTCTGGTTGTTAGGGCGTTGCTGGTGCGGCAGGCGGGAGATCGACGCTCATGGTGTCGAGCAGCCGCACCGCCCCCAGCCGTGCTGCGACCAGCAACCGGCTGCCCGCGCGCGGGCCGGTGATCGGCTCGAGCGAGACGGCGTCCACCAAGGCCAGATAATCAAGCTTGAACCCTTGCGCCTCCAGCCGCCCCTGCGCTTGCCCGAGGGCCGACGCGGTCGCGCTGTCATCCACGTTATCATTGGACGGATCATCGACCATCATCGATTGCAATTCAGCACGCACCTCCCGCAAAATTGCCGGGAGCCAAGCGGCGCGGTGCCGTTCTTCTGGTGTGAGATAGCGGTTGCGCGAAGACATCGCCAACCCGTCTGGATCGCGCAGGGTCGGGACCGTCGAAATGGCGACCGGCAAGGCCAAATCGCGCACCATGCGGCGCACCACCTGCACTTGCTGCCAATCTTTCTCGCCAAAATAGGCACGTTCAGGGCGGATTTGGCCGAATAATTTCGCAACCACCGTCGCCACCCCGCGAAAATGGCCCGGTCGTGCGGCACCCTCCCAGCGTTGCGCCGGACCGGCCACCTCAATCATCGTCGCATCGCCCGGCGGATACATCACCGACATCTCAGGTAGCCACGCCAGCGCGCAGCCCGCCGCGCGCAGCACCGCCAAATCCGCCTCCTCATCGCGCGGATAGCGAGCGAAATCCTCATTGGGTCCAAATTGCAGCGGATTGACGAAAATCGACACGGCAACCGGCAATCCCTGCTCGCGGGCGGCGGTGATTAATGACACATGACCGGCATGCAGCGCGCCCATGGTCGGCACCAGCGCCAACGGCCCCAGCGCCGCGCGCGCCGCATCCAACGCTTCAATCGTGCGGGCAATCAACATCGCGTGACCTCGTTTCCCTGTGTTGTCGTGCGTCATGCGACAGGGCAAGCCCCGCGTCCAGAGTTTGGGCGGCTGAGAATCGGGATTTGTTCCCGATCATTCCTAACCCGAATTTAATGGTCTTGTTATGTTCCGGCGGTCATCAGCGCCAAAATCGGCGCGCTAATCCGGCGAGGGCTTGGGTTTTAGCACGGAACTTTATATGAGGAGAGCATGGCTCAGAGTGACAGCGCGGAAACAATGGCGGCTAAATCCTGGCTTCGTCATGAAATTGCTGCGGGGCGCCGCCGCGCGATGCCCGCCATCGCCCTCGGTGTTGCGCAGACGATCCTCGCGATTGGCCAAATTTTTTGCGCGTCGCGGTTGCTCGCCGCTGTGCTGCACCCCGCCAATCAGGGTATGTTTCTGGCGACCGCCGGGTTTATCCTTGCCGCGGTGCTGCGCGCGGGCCTGACCATTCTCCAGGAGCGGCTGGCCAAGTCGCTGGGCACCGGGGCGCGCCGCCGGCTGCGCAACGCAGCGTTGTCGAGCCTGCTGCAGCTTGGCTTTGCTGGCTTGCGGGGCCGCCATTCCGCCGAACTGGCGGGCGTGGTGGTGGACCGGATCGAGGCGCTCGATGGATTATTTGGCCGATGGATCCCTGCCGCAGCACTTTTGCTGGTCAGCCCGGCGCTGGTTGTTCTTGCCGCGAGCATGGTGGATTGGCGCACCGCTTTGATCCTGGCGGTGACCGGCCTGCTGGTGCCGATGGCGATGGCGCTTGCTGGAATTGGCGCGGCGGCGGCCTCGCGCCGGCAATTTACCGCGCTGACCCGCTTGCAAACCCGCTTCATCGATCGGGTGCGCGGGATCAGCACGATTGTGCTGGCCGGGCGCGCCGAGGCAGAAGCAACTGCGCTGGGGGAAGCCGCCGATGAATTGCGCCGTCGCACCATGCGCGTGTTGCGAGTGGCTTTTCTCTCCTCGACCGCGCTGGATTTAGCCTCCGCCGCCGCTCTGGTCGGCATTGCGATCCGCTTTGCCGCGCCGCTGCGCGCAGGTCATCTGGCTTTGGTGCCAACCGCCTTGTTCGCTTTGCTGTTGGTGCCGGAATTTTTCGCATCGTTTCGCAATTTCAGCGCGGTGTATCAGGATCGCATGACCGCCCAGGCTGCTGCCGAAGGGCTCGCCACCTTGCCGCGCGCCGAAACGCTTGATCCGCCCGCCGCGACCGAAGCCGCCCTGCCGATTCGCACCGTGGCCGCCCAAGGCGTCGCCATTGCGTTCGAGGATGTCAGTTTCGCCTGGAGCGACGCACGCGGGCCGGTGTTCAGCCATCTCAGCTTTCGCCTGCCTGCGGGTGAAACCATGATGCTGGTTGGCCCCTCCGGTTCGGGTAAATCCACCATCATCGAATTGCTGCTGGGGGGTGTGCGTCCGCAATCCGGGCGCATCACCATTAATGGCGCTCCCATCGAATCGATCGTGCCTGCCGCTTTGGCGCGTCTGACCGCTTTAATCAGCCAGAAGCCGTTCCTTTTTGCCGGGTCGATCGCCGATAATATCCGGCTTGGTCTGCCCGAGGCGAGCGATGAGGCGGTGCAGCGCGCCGCCGAACGCGCCCATGTCACTGCGTTCACCGATGCGCTGCCCGATGGGTTGAATAGCCGCATCGGCGATGGTGGCTTTGGTGTTTCCGGCGGGCAGGCCCAGCGCATTGCCATTGCCCGTGCCTTTCTCAAGGACGCCCAATTGCTATTGCTTGATGAACCCACCGCGCAGCTCGATCCAGCGACCGAGCGTGACGTGCTTGAGGCGCTGCGTCGGCTGACCTTGGGGCGCACCGTGATTCTGGCCACCCATGCCGCGTTCGCGCATGAATTTTCGGGCCGCAAGCTTGACCTTGGTGCGCGCACCGACCCTCGGCTTGATCGCGTATCATGACCAACCCCGATACCAACCCCGATACCACGCCACATGCCACGCTGGCCTCGCCCTTATGGCGCATCCTCGCCCTCTGGCGTCGCCAGGCACCGGCGCTGATCCTCGGCGCGCTGATCGCGCTGGCGGCCCTGGCCAGCTTCATCGCGTTGATGGCGCAATCGGCGCGCTTTATTGGCGCGGCCATCGCGGGCATCGCGCTGGTGGTGCCGCTCAGCCTGTCGATTCTGGGTGTCGCGCGGGTGGTGTTGCGCTATCTCGAACGGCTCTCCACCCATGATGCGATGTTCCGTGCTCTGGCGGCGCTGCGCGTCTGGTTCCTGCGCGGGCTGGCGGGGAGTGCCGCCGGAGGGTTGGGTCTGCGCCGGGCTGGCGATTTACTCTCGCGCCTGATCACCGATATCGACGCGCTGGATGGTATTTATCTGCGCATTCTGATCCCGGGCGTGTCCGCGCTGATGCTGGTGCCGATTTTGCTGTGGGCGATTGGCCGCGATAATGTGATTGCCGCGATCATTGTGCTGGGCCTGTTTGGGCTGATCGCGTTTTTACTGCCGCAGCGCGCCATGCGTGCCGCCCGTGCGGCGGCTGTTGCGCAAACCGAGGCGGCCTCGGCCTTGCGCGTCGCGGCTCTCGATGCACTGACCGGCTTGCGCGAGATCAAGGTGTTTGGTGCCGAAGGCCGGATGTTGGCCAATATCCAAGCCAAGGAGGCCGGTTTATTCAGCGCGGAGCGCGGCCTCGCCGCCCGTGGCGCGGTGTTGCAGGCGGTATCGTTTCTTGCCGCCCAAGCGGCCTTGCTCGCGGTGCTGCTGATCGGCGGTGCGCATGCGCCGATTGCGGTGCTGATCGCGGCCTTTGTGGTGATCGCGGCGTTTGAAGTGGTCGGCGGCATGCCGCGCGCCGGCGCGTTGGCAGGCATTGCCGCAGAAGCCGCGCGCCGGGTGATCGCCGCCGCCGAAGCGCCACCCAGCGTGCCCGATCCGGCGGATCCGTTGCCGCTATCCGCCGCCACGGCGCTGCGCTTTGATGATGTGCAGTTTCGCTGGTCGCCCGATCATCCGATGGTGCTCGATCAATTATCGCTGCAAGTGCCGGCCGGGGCGCGGGTGGCGGTGCTCGGTCCTTCGGGTGCCGGCAAATCAACCCTTGCGGCCCTCGCGTTGAAGCTGGCCGCGCCGCAAGCGGGCAGCATCCGGCTCGGCGGGGTTGATCTGGCCCGGCTCTCTGCGGCGGATGTGCGCACGCGCATCGCCTATTTGGCGCAAACGACCCATCTTTTCGCCGATACGGTGCGTAATAATTTGCGCCTCGCCCGGCCTGACGCGACCGACGCGCAATTATGGACCGCGTTGGAGGCGGCGCGCATCGCCGATATGGTGCGTGGCCTGCCCGATCAGCTCGATGCCTGGGTGGGCGAGCAGGGGGCGCAATTCTCGGGCGGGGAGGGGCGGCGCCTGGCCTTGGCGCGCACCTTGCTCAGCCCGGCGCCGATCCTGATCCTTGATGAGCCGTGCGCCGGGCTTGATCCGGCGACCGAGCGCGATTTTATGACCACGCTCAATTTGACTACCGAAGGCCGCAGCGTGTTGCTGATTACCCATCGGCTCACCGGCGTTGAAAAACTCGACCGGGTCTGGCGCTTGCAAGCTGGCCGCCTCACCTCGGCCACCTTCTGATTGCGTCGAGGCCGATTGATCCCGATGAATTCTGCATCCCCCCGGCTTCAGCACGCAGCGCTGGGCGCCACAATTCTGCTCCCCGCATTCTTTTTCTATGGCCGCGCCATCGCCGATGCGCTGTTATCGCTCACCGCCATCCTGTTTTTGGTGCATTCGGCGATCAGCCGTGATTGGCGCTGGACGGAAAAACTTTGGGTGCGGCTAGCATTTTTGCTCTGGCTGTTGATTCTGCTCAGCTCGATGGTGAGCGGCAAAACCCATTCCAGCCTCGAAGCCTTGGTGCTGGTTCGATTATTCATTTTTGCCGCTGCCCTGGAATCCTGGGTGTTGGTTCGTGCCAAATCCCGTTCATGGCTGGGTATCAGCGTTGCCATCGCGGCCATTTGGCTGGTGGTGGAATGTTGGCAGCAATATATATTCGGCCATAATATTCTTGGTGATGCGCGTTGGCCGGATGGCTCGCTCACTGGTCCGTTTTTCAAGCCCCGCGCCGGGCCGCAATTTCTCTTGGTGTTTTTCACCGGCCTGATGCCCGTGGTGGTAACACTGATCCAGCGCCCGGACTGGCTTGCGCGGATCGGCGGTGCGGCGGCGCTGATTTTTCTGGTGCTGACCATGATTTTGATCGGCCAGCGCATGCCCAATTTGCTCATGCTGTTCGGACTTTGCTTGAGTGCGCTGCTGGTCAAACGGTTTCGGGTGCCGTTCGCGATTGCGATGGCGATGGGCATCATCGCGTTGATCGCGCTGCCGGTGATTTCCCCGCCGACCTATGCCAAGCTGATTATCAAATTCACGTCGCAAATGTCGCATTTCCCGCGCAGCCCCTATGGCCAGCTTTATACCCGCGCGGCGGTGATGATTGTTGCTCATCCGTGGCTGGGTTTGGGCTTTGACGGGTTTCGTGATTTTTGCACCAATCCGGCCTATTTCCACGGGTTTCCAGCACTCGGTATTCCGAATGCCGATAATGGCGGGCTGCGCGGCTGCAATATCCATCCGCATAATTACTATCTGCAAATCGCGACCTCGGCGGGTGTGCCCGGCCTGCTGGTGTTTCTGGCCATGGTCGGTCTGTGGCTGAACCGGATGATCCGCCGGGTGTGGTTAGCGCCTGATCCGCGCCAAGCGATGCTGACCGTCGCGTGCTGCGTGATTTTATGGCCGATTGCCTCGACCAGCAGCCTGTTTACCCTCTCGACGGCGGGTTGGGTGTTCATAACCATCGGTTGGTCACTGGCGGCATCGGCCCCGCGCGCAGATCAGGCCGATTGATCGGCTAAAAATTATGGCCTTGATGAACTGTTTTGGCAGTCCATCAAAGCCATGTCGTTGGGTGTAACGTTCGGTGCGGGTGTTACTTCGCGGTGGCGCCGAGGGTTTTGATGTAGGCGACCACGTCAGCGCGTTGTTTCGCACTCGACATGCCCATATAGGGCATTTTGGTCCCCGGCACGTCCGCTTGTGGATTGGCGAGGAATTTATCGAGGGCGGCGCTGGTCCAGACGATATGCGATGATTTCAGCGCGGGGGAGAATATGAACCCCTTGGTGCCGGCGGCCGGCTTGCCATAGATCCCGGCGAGGCTGGGCCCGATCCCGTTCTGTCCGGCGGCGGCGCTGTGGCAAGCGGCGCACTGGGCTGCGAATACGCTTTTCCCTTTCGCCACATTGGCCGCGTGGGCGGCACCAAAGCCGCCCAGGGTCAAAGCGAGCGCTGCGACCGCCATCCGTGAATTTTTCTTGTTAAACATTGTTGGTCCTTTCAGAAGGTGAACGATAGAAAGCGAACGATTAGAAAGCGAGCCAAACCCCGGCGAACAGCGTATCATTGGCCTGGGCATTTGTCCCCGCACCATCATAATTGCGGGCCAAGCCATTAAAAGTCGGATAGATCGTGTTTTCAACAAAAAACTTTGCGTTCAGCCAGGGCAGAAACGCAGGTCCACCGTTATTGAACGGGTAATAATCAAGCTCGGTGGTCCAGCTATTGGTGTTCGGCTTGCCATTCGCATTGCCATAAAGTGTAGCGTCGCTATTCCCATAGATCATATTATACGATTCGGTGATCCCGTATTTCTGGAACAGCAATTCGGACACGGTGAACGTGGCCGTATTCAGCGTGTCCGCCGGATTACTGACCAAGCCCAACGGGTAGCTGCCCTGCCAGCTCTGCGATTCATGGATAAAGTTCGCTTGGATCGAGAAGGCTTGTTTCGCGGTGATATATTGGAATTGGCTATCCGCCGCGACATCGAGGAATTGATCGGTCGGACCATTGATCATGCCCTGCGGGTAGGGCCGATCCATCAGCGCATAGCTCCCCACCTCAATCGATGAATTGCCCCATTGATGCTGCACCGCCAACCGCACATAGGGGATGATGCCATCGACCGGCGCTGCCGGGCCGACGCCGAGCGCATAGCTCATTCGGTTTGGCAGCGATTTGTAAAAATCGACCTCGGTATAGAGCATATTTTCCGGCGTCAGGTTCAACGCGCTATACGCGCCGACGCCATAGACGCCCTGCGCCAAAGCGGGAATTTGTTGCTCGGCAGTCGGCCCGTTCGCGAGCTCAGAGGGGATAAACGGATACCCCCAGCTTGGCGGCGAATTCCACAAATCGGTCACCGTCGGCGCGTTATTGAAGGTCAAACCCCAGAATAACGGCTTGCCGAACAGCTCGCCGGGGCGGGCCAGACGAATATCGGTATTGTCCCAGTGCAATTGATGGGCAACACCATCATAGGTGACCTGGATGAAGGCACCGATCCCGAGTTTCGAATCGAGCGCGCCGCCGTAAAACAGGCTGGTTTGTTGGGCGGCCCAGGCATCATTGCTCTTAAAGCCCGGCGCTAACCCGCCCGGAATTTTGTCATGCAACTGGGTGAAGCCGATTTGCGACATGAGGGCGAAATTCTTCCAAGTCGGGAATGTTCCCCCGGCAATATAGCCCTCCAGCTTGAAATCCCGCCCGTACGGTGTGAGCTGCGGAAAGCCGATATGGCAGGCCGAACAAGGCTCGCCGGTTTGCGCTGCAAAAGCGGGAATCGCCCAAGCCCGACCCGGCGCCAGGGCGCTCATCGCCAATAAGGCCAAGATACTCGATTGCTTCACGATCTTACGCATAACCCAATCTCCCCTTAATCGATATGTAACCGATGCCCGAAAATCAGCCGGGCGACATTGATCTAAATCAATTGGTTCGCAGCCGCAGCACGGTTCAAATTCGGTTGCATTCCGCTCTCGTCATAAATGGTGACGCTGCCATCGTGAAACAATCAAAATCATGTTTTATCGCCTCGGAATAATTATTAACATAAATCGGTTGAATGATTTTCATCTAAAGAATTGTCCGGGCCCAAAATCCTGGGCGTGATTGCTTACCGTCAATCAAAATCCAGTCTTTTTTGCTGACCATTTTTCATTGGTTTAGCTCGAATTTTTGGATTCGAACTGAACCAATATTGATCTAACGGCGCGCAAATCCTGCTTTAACCTGATCGGCGGGAATCCGCACCATCAAATGCGAATAACCTTTCACGAAGGAAGAAAAAATCCGCTCTGGTTCGCTGACCACGTCAATCCGGCCAAAGCGGCGCAAGATTTCCTCCCACATGATGCGCAACTGCATATCGGCCAGCCGTTCGCCCAGGCACCGATGCAGCCCGAAGCCGAAGGATAAATGCTTGCGCGCCCGCGCCCGATCAATCACCAGCTGATCGGCCTGCTCGATGGCATCCTCGTCATAATTGCCGGAGACATACCAAAGCACCACGCGGTCGCCGGCCTTGATTTTTTGCCCTTCAAATTCGGTGTCGCACATTGCGGTGCGCCGCATATGGGCAAGCGGGGTTTGCCAACGGATGATTTCCGGCACCATATTCGCAACCAAGCCAGGGTTTTCCAGCAATTTTGTATATTGATCGGGAAATTGGTTCAGGGCGAACAGGCCGCCGCTGATTGAATTGCGGGTGGTGTCATTGCCGCCGACAATCAGCAAAATCAAATTGCCCAAATACTCCATCGGTGTTTGATTACGTGTTGCCTCGGCATGCGCCATCATCGAAATCAGATCACCGCGCGGCGGTGCGGCGGCACGCTCCTGCCAGAGCTGCATGAAATACTGCAAACATTCCAGCAATTCCGCCCGTCTTTGCTCTTCGCTGTCAACAATGCCGCCGCCGGGCAATGCTGTCGCCACGTCAGACCAGCGGGTTAATTTATGGCGATCATTCCAGGGAAAATCGAACAAAGTTGCCAATAATTGGGTGGTGAGTTCAATCGAAACCCGGTTGACCCAGTTGAAATCCTCGCCGATCGGCAGACCATCCAAAATGCCTTGGGCGCGCTCGCGGATCAGTATTTCCAACGCCGCCAAGCTCGGTGCGCCGACAATCGGCTGCACCGCCGCACGCTGATGCGTGTGGCGCGGCGGGTCCATCGCGATGAACATGGGCATGGTAAAATCAAGCTGCTGATCGCGGATTGCGATACCGCCATATTTGACATCGGACGAGAAAATTTCAGGCTGGGCCTCGATTTTCATGATATGGCGATATTTGGTGATCGACCAATAAGCGCCATACTCACTCTCACGGCAATAATGCACGGGTGCCTCGCGCCGCAGCCGGGCAAAATACGGCCAAAACGCATCCTGCTGGAACAATAAAGGCTGACCGACATGAAACGCCGAGAGGGGCAATTCCGCCGCTTGGGCCATCAACGCTTGACGTTGCGACATGATTTTTCGCTCCCCTCTTCGCCGTTATCCTATACGATAGCCTGATCACTGCCGCGTGCAAATAGGGCAGAAAAAACCCCGCCCGGTTTCCCGGACGGGGCCTGTCGCATCACGCGAAGAGGCGCGATTTATTCGGCGGCATCGTCTCGGCGGGCCCCTTTGGCGCCCACCTGATCGGAAATATCCGCACCCGTTGCTTGATCGACCACGCGCATCGACAATTTCACCTTGCCGCGATCATCAACGCCGATCATTTTCACCTTGACCACGTCGCCAACTTTGACCACGTCACCGGTGCGGGCAACCCGGCCTTGCGCCAGCTCGCTGATATGCACCAAGCCGTCCTTCGCGCCCATGAAATTCACAAACGCGCCGAAATCGGCAATTTTCACGACTTTGCCGGTATAAATGGCACCGATCTCGGCTTCCGAGGTCAAACCACGGATTTTATCGATGGCTTTCTGCGCCTGTTCATCGGAGGTGGCGGCAATTTTGATCGTGCCGTCATCTTCAATGTCGATTTTGCAGCCGGTTTGCTCCACGATTTCGCGGATCACCTTACCGCCGGTGCCGATTACATCGCGGATTTTGTCCTTCGGCACGCTAATCACGGTAATGCGCGGCGCATTGGAGGACACGTCGGCCCGCGCGCCTTGCAGCGCCTTGGCCATCTCGCCCAGAATATGCAGTCGGCCATGCCGCGCCTGATCCAGCGCGATTTTCATGATTTCCGGCGTGATCGAGGTGATTTTGATATCCATTTGCAAGGCCGTGACCCCGGCTTCGGTGCCGGCCACCTTGAAATCCATATCGCCCAGATGATCCTCATCACCCAGAATATCCGACAGCACGGCAAAGCCGCGATCTTCCTTGATCAAGCCCATCGCGATGCCCGCCACCGGCCGCGCCAGCGGCACACCGGCATCCATCAAGGCGAGCGAGGTGCCACATACCGTCGCCATCGAGGATGAGCCATTGCTCTCGGTGATCTCGGAAACAACCCGCATCGTATATGGGAATTTGTCCTTGCCGGGCAGCAGCGGATGCACCGCGCGCCAGGCGAGCTTGCCATGGCCGATTTCACGACGGCCCGGCGAGCCCATGCGCCCGGTTTCGCCGACCGAGAAGGGCGGGAAATTATAGTGCAGCATGAAATGCTCGCGGAACTCGCCCTCGATCGCATCGATCAATTGCTCATCCTGCGCGGTGCCGAGCGTTGCCACCACGATCGCCTGGGTCTCGCCACGGGTGAACAGCGCGCTGCCATGGGTGCGCGGCAAAATGCCCACTTCCGCGAGAATGGGTCGCACGGTTTTGGTGTCGCGCCCATCGATGCGGATGCCATGATCCAAAATCGCGTTGCGCACGATATCGGCTTCCAACGCTTTGAACAGCCCTTTCGCCTTATCAGCGGCCAGACCTTCCTCGGTCAGCGCCGCCATCGTGGCGTCCTTCACCGCGGCCAATTTCTCATGGCGCGCCGCTTTTTCACGCTCGTCATAAGCGCGGCGAATGCCCTCGCGGGCCAGTGCGTCAACCCGCGTTGCCAGGGCCTGTTCCTGCTCGGAGGGTTCAACCAGCGCCCACGGGTCTTTGGCGGCGTGTTCGGCAAGCGCGATAATCGCATCGATCACCGGCTGGAACGCCGCATGGCCGAAGGTTACGGCGCCGAGCATGATCTCTTCAGACAATTCATGCGCTTCGCTCTCGACCATCAACACGCCTTCCTGCGTGCCGGCCACCACCAAATCGAGCGCGCTTTTGTCGCGCTGCGCCGTGGTCGGGTTCAGCACGTAAGCGCCATCGATATAGCCAACCCGCGCACCGCCAATCGGCCCGAAGAACGGAATACCCGATAAGGTCAATGCGGCCGATGCCGCGACCATGGCCAACACATCCGGATCATTTTCCAAATCATGGCTGAGCACGGTGACCACAACTTGGACTTCGTTGCGGAAATTGGCCGGAAATAGCGGGCGAATCGGCCGATCAATCAGGCGCGAGACCAGCGTTTCTTTCTCGGTGGGTCGGCCTTCGCGCTTGAAGAAACCGCCCGGTATCCGCCCTGCTGCGAAAAATTTTTCTTGGTAATTCACCGTCAGCGGAAAGAAATCCTGGCCGGGCTTGGCCGATTTCGCCCCCACCGCCGTCGCGAGCACCACCGTGTCGCCATACCGCGCCATCACCGCGCCATCCGCTTGGCGCGCCACTTTACCCGTCTCCAAAACCAGGGTGCGACCACCCCAATCCAGCTCTTTGCGGAAATATTTATCAAACATCATCAGATCCTCAAACAAGGACCGAAACAGCAAGCGCCGTGCGCCCCCGCCAGAACGGCGTCTCGGGCAGCATGGGTCGGGGCTGTGCGGAGCAGAACTCGTCACAGCCACGGGCCATGTGGCCGGAAACGCCGTAAATCATGCCGGCGGAACGTGCAGCGGGCAGCAAACGCCATCCCGATCATCTCGGGGGACCATTCCCCCTATCGATGTGCCCCCTTGGCACATAATCTCTCCTTAACCGAAACCCTCCGCCGCCGCTACTCCCCCATCGCAACCAAGCCAATCAGCCGAAATTCGCCCGTCACGCAGCCGAGGTTGGGGGAGGGGGGAGCCGCGCGGCTGGCGCACACCCCGCCCCACCACCCTCACGCGGCCTCGGTGGCGAGCGGGTCGATCCGGGGTACCCCGCGTCCGCCATCGAACCCCACCTCGCGCGCCAAATCGGCCATGGCGCGAAACGCCGGATCGCGCGGCGAGACCATCAAATCGGTCAGGCGGGTCACGGACTGAAACCGTTTGGGTAAATCGGGCATCGCGATATCCACCTTGCGTTTGAGCGCATCCTCCAGCCGTTTGCGGTCAAATCCACCCTTGATATTGGCATGATTGAGCATGATCGTCGGTCGCTGCGGCTGCAACGGGCCTTTCGGCAAGGCCAACAGCCGTAACGTGTCACGCAGTCCCGCAATCGATGGGTCGAGCACGATCACCCGATGATGCACCACCTCCAATAATTCCCGATGCGATTGCAGCGGCAAAAACGGCAAATCGACGACGATGAAATTGAAACGCTGCCGCAGCGCGGCAATCAACGCCTTAGCCGCTCCGTCTTTCGATATAAATTGCCGATCCAACGAAGGTGGCAGCGCCAACAGGCTCAATCGCCCCTGAACCGGCTTGATGGCGGCATCAAGGGCATCGGCATCGATCATGCGTTCCCCGCTCAACAAGGCACCGAGCGCCTCGCTGCCCGCGCCACCGCACAATTCATGGCTGATGCCAATGAATGGATCGGCATCGAGCAGCAATGTGTGCCGATTCGAGGTCTCACCCAGATAAAGCGCCAACATCGCCGCGATCGTGCTGGTGCCAACCCCGCCGCGCGCGCCGGTCAAAGCAATCAGCCGACCGCCGCGCGTGGATTCGGCGGCCTGATGATCGTGGGAAATCAACGGGCCGAGATAGCGCGCCACCGTTTCGCGGGTAAGCGGCTTGAACATGTAATCAGCTGCGCCGATGTCACGCGTAATCATCCGGTACAGCGCGATATCATCAACCTCACCCAGCACGAACAGCGACACGGAAGGCTCGATCACCTCGCTCAAGGCCGCGAGCAGCCGCCCCGGCGCCGGGTCCGCACCAATATCGACAATCAACACATCAGGCGCTGGTGCGCGCATCATCGCGGTGATCGCGCTTTTCAAGGTGCCGCGTTTTATCTCAAAACTGACATCAACGCCGTTATGGCTTAGTTCCGCTTGCACCAAATCACGCAGCGCATCCTGCAACACTGCCTCGCTCGCGCCATCGGCAGCGAAACCGATCACGCTCCGCTTGGTCCGGCGCATGGGCGTCGGGCTGCGATCGCGCAGCGCGCTCTCGCTCATGCTTGAACTCTCAGCCGCATCGTTACGATCATCATGACCGCAACGATGCACCGAAAAGCTTAATGTTCGATCAACAAATCCGCGTTTTTCAAGCGACCGTGAAGCGATTATCGATATTGCCGCGCGTCGCATGCGCATAGGGGCAAACAATCTCGGCCTTATGCACCAACGCCTTGGCCGCCTCATGCTCCATGCCGGGGATGGTGATGGTCAAATGCGCATTGATGCCAAAGCCGGTGCCATCTTCGCGCGGACCAATGCCAATGCTCGCTTTGACCGCTGTGCTCTCCGGCAGTTTGACCTTCTCCTGCATCGCCACGAACTTCAGCGCGCCCAGAAAACAAGCCGAATAGCCGAGAGCAAATAATTGCTCTGGATTGGTGCCCGGGCCGCCATCGCCGCCCAATTCCTTGGGTGTGCTCAAATCGATTTTGAGACGTCCATCATCGGTCTCGGCATGGCCGGTTCGTCCGCCCGTTGCATGACCATGCGCGTGATACAAAGCCTTCATCGTATTCCTCCTGGGTTAAAGCCCCTTGGAGATAGGGCGCGCGGGTCGAATTTCCACTGCCGCGTGGCCCAAAGGCCCAGCACCCGCGCCAAAGCCGGGTGCTGCCGCCAGCGCTGCACGCAAAAACCGGCGCGCCCGCTCAATCGCGGCGCCCAAATCCAGCCCCTCAGCCAACCCGACGGCAATCGCGGAGGCGAGGGTGCATCCGGTTCCATGTCCGGCTTTGGTGATGATCCGCTCGCCGCTGAAGCGTAACACTGCGCCGTTGCGCACCAACACATCCACCAAATCCGTGCCGGTCAAATGCCCGCCTTTGACCAAGATTGCACAGGGTCCGGCCAGCGCCAGCGCCGCCGCTTGCGCTTGTTCAACATCATTCACAATCATCCCGCTCAGCAGCGCCGCTTCGGCCAAATTCGGCGTTACCAATCGTGCCAAGGGCATCAGCCGCGTGCGCAATTCGGTCAGCGCGTCGGCGGCGAGCAGCGAAACCCCGGTTGAGGCCGCTAAAACCGGGTCCAGCACAATCGGCACATGCGTGGCCCAGCCCGCCAGCGCATCCGCGACCGCAGCCACCATCGCGGATGAGCCGAGCATGCCAATTTTGATCGCATCCGCGCCAATATCCGCAAGCCCCACCCTAATCGCCCGCGCAACCACATCGGGCGCAATCGGCACGATCTGATGCACCGCCCGCGTATCCTGCACCGTCACCGCCGTGATCGCGGTCAGCGCATAGCCGCCCAAGGCGGTGATCGTTTTGATGTCAGCCTCAATGCCGGCACCGCCGCCGCTATCCGAGCCACCAATCGCCAGCACCCGGATCATCAGCGCCCGCGCCTCAGCCCGCCGCTCAGCCTGCCACTTCCTGCTCGATGGCCGCCACCACCGTGCTGACCAGCGCCTCGATCATCGCCGCATCCTCGCCCTCGGCCATCACCCGGATCAAGGTCTCGGTGCCCGAAGGTCGCACCAGCAGCCGACCGACGCCATCCAACTGCGCCGATGCGGCGGCAATCGCCGCCTGCACGCCGGCGCGTCCGAGGGGCGATTCGCCGCGATAGCGCACATTGCGCAAGAGCTGCGGGAGGGGCGCAAAAACCCGGCACACCGCACTCGCAGGGCGCGCCTCATCGACAATCGCCGCCAAGACTTGCAGGGCCGCAATCAGCCCATCGCCGGTCGTGCCGAAATCGGTAAGAATAACATGACCCGATTGCTCACCGCCGACATTGCGCCCGTCTGCACGCATCGCCTCCGCCACATAGCGGTCCCCCACCGCTGTTCGCTGGAGCGCAAGCCCGATCCCGGCGAGAAACCGCTCCAACCCGAGATTCGACATCACCGTTGCCACCACCGCACCGCCGGTGAGCCGGCCCGATGCCTGAAACCGCCGGGCGATCAGCCCCAGCACTTGATCGCCATCAATCACGGCGCCGGTCTCATCGACCAAAATCACCCGATCAGCATCGCCATCCAAAGCAATCCCCAAATCCGCCCGGTGCTCCAGCACCGCCGCACAGAGCGCGCCAGGGGCGGTCGAGCCGCAATCGCGGTTAATATTGAACCCATCCGGCGCCACCCCCAGCGGGATCACCGTGGCACCCAGCTCATATAACGCCGCCGGGGCCACCCGATAGGCCGCGCCATGCGCGCAATCGAGCACCAGTTTCATCCCTTCCAGGCTCATCCCGCGCGGAAAACTCGCCTTGACCCATTCCACATAGCGTCCCGCCGCATCGCTCAACCGGCTGGCCTTGCCAAGTGCTGCCGGTGGCGCGAGCCGCGCGCTCAAATCCTCAGCCATCAGCGCTTCAATCGCCGCCTCGGTCGCGTCCGAGAGTTTGGTGCCGTCCGGGCCGAATAATTTGATGCCATTATCCTCATAGGGATTATGCGAGGCCGAAATCACCACCCCCAAATCGGCGCGCAAGCTGCGCGTCAGCATCGCAATCGCCGGCGTCGGCAACGGCCCGGCGAGCGTCACATCCATGCCCGCACCGATGAAACCCGCCGTCAGCGCAGGCTCCAGCATATAGCCTGAGAGCCTGGTATCCTTGCCGATAATGACCCGATGCCGGTGCGATCCGCGCACAAACATCACCCCCGCCGCCTGGCCCAAACGCAGCGCCATCTCGGCAGTCATCGGCGCGCTATTGGCTTTGCCGCGAATCCCGTCCGTCCCGAACAACCGGCGCGCCGGGGCGGTTTCACTGATCGATGTCGTCACCTTGTTCATGGCACTGTTCAACGCCGGATCGCCCGCCCGATCAAGAGGGTTGGTTTAATGGCGGGATGATCGGCGCGATGATCCGCGTGCTGATCAGCGCCACGTCACGGCGAACGAGCAAACATCATCGCCACACGCGGCGCAGGATGTTTCCACCGCCTGAGCGGATGGCGCAACCAAGGCCTGAAACAGCCGCTCGAACACCGCAGCGTGCCAGGCGCAAACCGGATGATTGGCATGCTCCCCCGCGCAGAGCGGATTACCCATGACCACAAAGCGGGTTGGCAGGCCCGCCTTCGCGATAAACCGCCCCGATCCCGCGAATGTCCAGGCATGGGCGCGAATCGCCGCGACCAGCAGGCGGGCCGCGAGCCATGACGGCAATAACCGGAGCAAAAATTGCACAGCTTGTGGGATCCGCGCCGCCAGCAGGTAATCCGCCGTCCGCCGTCCCGCATCCGCCATCAATGCAGCCGCTGGTCTCGGCGCCAGCGCGGCGCGCACCGCCTGATGCAACCGCCCCACCGGGGCTTCATCCACCATCGCCGTCGGCGGATCGCGCAGCCAATCGCGCACGCCAACCTCGGCAAAGATCGGTGCCATCGCCGCATCCAGCCCCGCCGCGCGCAGCGCCTCGACCAGTTGGATCACCGCATTCGGGCCAATTTTCCCGGCAGGTGCGCCGGGTTGGTGTCCGGTAGCGGCCCGATCAGGGGTGCGGATGGTCATGAGCCATCGGCTCCGCCGCCCGATGCTCACTGCCACACGCGGTCATGGTCGGTGCCTGGGGCTGGGCTTTGCGCGACCGGTCAGCGCTGGCCACCCAATCCGCCGTCTGCGCGGTTGCCGCCTTTCGGCTTTCATCGAAATGGAAATTGACCTTCTTTTTCGATTGCGGGCCCCAATAGCCAACCTTGCCTAGATCATAAAATTTCCGCTCAAACCCCGATTTCAAAAACGCTTTCAGGCACCCCAGCAAATAGCGCCGCCGCTGCCCGGTCCCGGCCCATGGATAGGAGAACAACGCCTTGCGCAGATAAAACCGGCGATAATTATT
>JBMFWT010000020.1:0-43300 GCA_049964975.1 Acidiphilium sp. | reverse complement strand
GTCCGCTTCAGCCGGATCATGCACCAGCTTCTGCGCGCCATCACCAGCGATGGCTACGAAGTCCGCCTGTTTGGCCGCCTGCTCGTCATGGTCTGGAACCGCGTCCACCGCATCGGCTGGCGCTTCACCGCCCGCGCCGCCGCCGGTGCGCCGCCGCCGCAATCCTCCAAACCAAACGCCCCAACGCGCGCTAACCCCACCGCCAATCCCGGAATCACGCCGCGCCAAGCCGCAAAAATCCTCATCGCGCACAGCTTCACCCGCCCAATCCTGTTCCCGCGCGGCCATGGCTGGCTGCCGAAACTCATCCCCCGCCCCGGCATCGCCGCCGCCACCGATCGGCTGCACCGCCTGATCGGCGAACCCGAATTTTCCCGCCTGCTCAATCATAATCCCGGCCTCGCGCGCATCCTGCGCCCGCTCTGCCACTTGCTCGGCCTTGCGCTCCCAACACCCCACCACACCCCGCCACGCATCCGCCGCCGCCATAAACCACGCCACGCACCACGCCGCGCCTGGGCGCACCCAGCCCCCGCGCCGGATCGCCTCAATTTTCCCCAGCGCCACCCCAGTTTTGATCAAAAATCAGCAGCATAACCCCGAATCACGGCCATTTCGTTACGATATAACAACATATACACCAAAAAACAGCGGCCCGTAAAACTACGGGCCGTTGCATCGTCCATCAACCGAGCAAATGCGCCACCGCGTCGCGCTCTTCTTTCAGCTCATTCAGCGTAATCGCAAACCGTTCCTTGGCGAAATCATCCATCGCGAGCCCAGTCACCCGCGTCACCACGCCACCCGCCGTCGTCACCGGCACGCCAAACATGATGCCCTCGGGCACGCCATAGCTGCCATCCGAGGCAATCGCCATCGAGACCCATTTGCCCTGCGAGCCCAGCACCCAATCCCGCACCTGATCGATCGCCGCATTCGCCGCCGACGCCGCCGATGACGCGCCCCGCGCCTCAATCACCGCCGCACCGCGCTTGCCCACAGTCGGGATAAACACGTCTCGATTCCAAACCTCATCGCCAATCAACGCCGATAATGCACGCCCACCCGCCGTCGCAAACCGGTAATCCGGATACATGGTCGGCGAATGATTGCCCCACACCACCATTTTCTCAATATCGGCCACCGCCACCCCGGCCTTGCTGGCCAGCATCGAAACCGCCCGATTATGATCGAGCCGAATCATCGCCGAAAAGCAATCAGGCGACAATTCAGGCGCTGATTTCATCGCAATATACGCATTGGTATTGGCCGGATTGCCCACCACCAAAATCCGCGCACTCCGCTTGGCCACCGCATTCAACGCCCGGCCCTGCACCGTGAAAATCTCAGCATTGGCGCCCAACAAATCCTTCCGCTCCATGCCCTTGCCACGCGGGCGGGCACCGACCAAAAACCCGATATCAATATCCTTAAACGCAACCACCGGATCATCGGTCGCGACCATCCCCGCCAACGCCGGGAAAGCGCAATCCTCAAGCTCCATCATCACACCCTTGAGCGCGCCTTGCATCGGCGGCAGATCAAGGAGGTGCAAAATAACCGGCTGATCAGGGCCAAGCAGCGCGCCACTGGCAATGCGAAAAATCAACGCATACGCAATCTGGCCGGCAGCGCCGGTCACCGCGATACGAACGGGGGATTTGGCCATCGGAAATTCTCCTTGAATGATCCGTGTGCGATCCCCTGGCACTATGCCCCCCGCTCAGAGCGGTCAAGCGGGGGGTTTCGCATAGCCCCACCGCATGGCAGGAACAGACCATGAAACGCGACAAAAGCCCCCTCGGCCCGCCGCCCGACGCCGCCCGGCTGCGCGAAGCCGCCCTCGCCCATTTAGCCCGCTTCGCGGCCAGCGAGGCCAATCTCCACCAAATCCTCACCCGCCGCATCACCCGATGGGCCCGCGCCGCTGAGCAAGCCGGGCTCGAAACCGATTTCATCGAGGCGGCCCAACAAACCGCCCGCGCCAGCCTGCCCAGTTTGATCGCCCAATTGCGCAGCCTCGGCGCCCTGAACGACCAAGCCTTCGCTGAAAGCCGCGCCCGCCGCCTCGCCCGATCGGGCAAATCACGCAATGCCAGCCTCGCTCACCTCACCGCCAAAGGGATCAATCCTGATCTCGCCGCCAGCGCCCTCCCGCCGGACCCGGCGCGCGATCTCGCTAGCGCCTGCATTTTGCTGCGCCGCCGCCGCTTGCCGCCTTTCGGCCCCGGTGACCGGCTGAAAACCCTCGGCATTTTAGCCCGCGCCGGCTTTGACCGAGCCACCGCCGAAAACGCAATCGCTCTGGATGGGGAAACCGCCGAATCCCTCATTATCGCCGCCCGCCAATAGCCAAAATTCAGTGATTCCGCGCCACCGCATAATCGGCGGCCACCGCCAATAAATCGCGCAATTCATGGGCCGGCAAAGGCTCCAGCGCCGCCCGCGCCTCGGCCGCAAACGCAGCCGCCCGCGCAATCGTGCCGTTAATCGCATCATGCCGGGCGATCAGCGCCATCGCCTCGGCCAAATCAGTCTCGCCCTGCTCACTTTGCTCAATCGTGCGCTGCCAAAAAGCCCGCTCTTGGGCATCGCCCGCCTGATAGGCCAGTAAAATCGGATAAGTCAGCTTACCCTCGCGAAAATCATCGCCCACATTCTTGCCGAGCTGGTCCTGATCCGCCGCATAATCGAGCGCATCATCCACCAATTGAAACGCCATTCCCAGCGCCCGGCCATAACGCGATAAACCAGCACATTGCTCAGCCGAAGCCCCCGCAATCACCCCGCCCACCTCGCACGCCGCCGCGAACAGCGCCGCCGTTTTACCCTCAATCACTTTGAAATAGCGCGGAATATCGGTGCTGAGATCATTCTGGGTGGCCAGTTGCAACACCTCACCCTCCGCAATCGTCGCGGACGCCCGGCATAAAATCCGCAGCACATCGAGCGAACCATCCGCCACCATCAGCTCAAAAGCGCGGGCAAACAGAAAATCCCCCACCAAAACCGGGGCCTTATTGCCAAATACCGCATTGGCACTGGCCAGGCCGCGCCGCAAATGGCTGTCATCCACCACATCATCATGCAGCAACGTCGCGGTGTGAATGAACTCCACACAAGCCGCCAGCCCGATATGCCGCGCCCCCTGATAACCACAGAGCCGCGCCGCCGCCAGCGTCAACAAAGGCCGCAATCTTTTGCCACCCGCCGCCACGATATGGGCCGCCAATTGCGGCACCAGCGGCACATCGCTGGCCATATTGGTCAAAATCGTCTGATTGGTCGCCGCCAAATCGGCGTGCAACATTTGCGACAGGCGCGTCAAAGCATCTGCGCAAGCAGGGTTTTCGTCGGTCAAAGGGTCGCGATCAGGTGCTATGATGCCGTCCACAAATAAACCCGCTCTTGTTAAACCGATCCGATACACAGAATATCGGCTCGAAGGAAATAGGGTCAAGCCAAATGGAAATTATCACCACCTCGACCGACCCGATCCGGCTGAGCTTTCTGATCGCTCTCCTGCGCGACGCTGGGCTGAACCCGGTGCTGCTCGATCAGCACATCGCCGCCGTCGAAGGCAATATCGGCGCCTTTCCGCGCCGCCTCGCCGTGCCGCGCGATCAGGCCGATCAAGCCCGCCGGGTGCTGCGCGAGGCGCAAGTCAGTTAAGCATGGCAGCCCAGCAAACACTCCTTGGCGGGAAAATCATCTATCACCAGCTTGGCGCCGGCCATCGCACCGGCATCGAGCCGGTGCTGCTCGCGGCCAGCATTCCGGCCAAACCCGGCGCGACCATTCTTGAAGCCGGGACCGGCGCCGGGGCGGGGCTGCTTTGCCTCGCTCACCGCGTCGCGCTTGGCATCGGGATCGGGCTGGAACGCGAGCCAACCCTCGCCGCCCTCGCTGCCGCCAATCTTCGGGCCAATCATTGTTCCACCGGCGCCATCCTGGTCGGTGATCTGATCGCGGCCCCGCTGGCGCGCCGCCGGTTTGACCATGTCATGGCCAACCCGCCCTGGTTTGATCCCGCCAACACCGCCTCACCCGATCCGCTGCGCCGCCTCGCTCGCGCGATCTCCGCACCAGGGCTGCAGGATTGGATCACCACCCTCGCCAGCCTGCTGCGCCCCGGCGGCACAATCACGCTGATTCTGCCCGCCAGCCGATTGCCGGAATTCATGCAGGGCTGCACCACGGCCCATATCGGCGCGCTGAAAATCATGCCGCTCTGGCCCCGCGCCGGGCGGCCCGCCAAACTCATGATCGTGCAAGGCAGCCTGCAGGGCCGCAGCCCGTTGCGGCTGCTCGCCGGCCTGACGCTCCACGACACCAACGGATTTTCGCCAGCAGCGGAGCAAATTTTGCGTGACGGTGCGGCACTCGCGCTATGAGCCTCGGCGCTGCGCCGCTGGGCCCGGCAGGCTGGCCACATTCGCCCGCCCGGCCATGCGGTGCCGATAGGCGAGCGACTCCGCCACATCGACCCGCCGCACCTGCTCGACGCAAGCCAAATCGGCAATGGTGCGCGCCACCCGCAAAACCCGGGTAAAGCCGCGCGCCGATAGCCGCAGCCGCTCTGCCGCCTGCTCGGCAAAGCCCTTGGCCTCGGGGAGCAACAAGATCTGATCGGTCGGCGCGTTGGCATTATTGGCCGGCAGATCCGGCGCGACCCCACAGGCCACCCCACTGGCGACCCCACTGGCGAGTTCAGCATAATCTTGCGCCCGCGCTTGGGCACGGGCGCGGGCAGCACGCACCCGCGCCGCCACCATTGCGCTGGTCTCGCCTTGTGGGGCATGGAGCAATTCCGATGGTGGGATCGGGCTGATTTCCAAAACAAGGTCAATCCGGTCCAAAAGCGGCCCGCTGATTTTACTCTGATATTCCTCACCACAGCGCGGCGCGCGGCCACAGGCGCGGGCGGGGTCGAATAAATGCCCGCAGCGGCAGGGGTTCATCGCCGCGACCAATTGGAACCGCGCCGGATAGGTGACATGGGCGGCTGCCCTGGCCACGGTGGTGCGGCCTGATTCCAGCGGTTGGCGCAGCGCTTCGAGCGCCGCACGGGGAAATTCCGGCAATTCATCCATGAACAACACGCCGCAATGGGCCAGCGAAATCTCCCCTGGCTTGGCGCGGTTGCCGCCACCGGCAATCGCCGCTTGGCTGGCGGAATGATGCGGCTCGCGAAATGGCGGCCTGGTGATCAACCGCCCCTCGGTCAGCATTCCTGCCACCGAATGCACCATACTGACTTCCAGCGCCTCACGCGGGGTCAAATCCGCGAGCAAGCCCGCAAGCCGCGACGCCAGCATGGTCTTGCCCGCCCCTGGCGGGCCAATCATCAGTAAATTATGCCCACCCGCCGCCGCAATTTCCAAAGCGCGCCGAGCGGTTTCCATGCCGCGCACATCGGCCAGATCGCCACCCGGATCACGCTGATCGAGCATGCCGCGCGGCGGGGGCGACAAAATCTGCTCGCCTTTGAAATGATTGATCAAGGCCAGCAAATCCGGTGGCGCCAGCACGCCAATATCCCCGGCCCATGCCGCCTCAGCGCCCTGTTGCGCGGGACAAATCAGGCCAAGCCCGCGCGCTGACGCGGCAATCGCCGCCGGCAGCACCCCGCTGACCGGCGCCAGTTTGCCATCGAGCGACAATTCTCCCAAGGCGGCGAAATTCGCCATTTCATCGACGGGCAAAATATCCATTGCCGTCAGCACGCCAAGGGCAATCGGCAAATCGAGATGGCTGCCTTCTTTGGCCAGATCCGCTGGCGCCAGATTGACCAGCACCCGGCGCGGCGGGAGTGCCAGCCCCATCGCGGTGAGGGCGGCGCGCACCCGTTCGCGCGATTCGGCCACTGCCTTGTCAGGCAGGCCGACGATCAAAAACACCGGCAAGCCGGGGGCGATTTGCACCTGCACCTCCACCTTCATCGCCTCGATCCCGGCGAAGGCGAAGCTCTGGATGCGGGCGATGCTCATGCCCGGCCTGCCGCACGGCCAATCAGGCCCTCTTGGCGGAAACTCAGAAACCGGCCTTTGCCGATAATCAGATGGTCATGCAGCACAATATCCATCACCTGGATGGCCCGCTCGATCTCGGCGGTCATGGCGATGTCATCCCGCGAGGCCGTTGGGTCACCGCTGGGGTGATTATGCACCAAAATCAATGCCGTCGCGTGCAATTCCAACGCCCGCTTGACCACTTCGCGCACATAAACCTGGGTGTGATTGACCGTGCCGCGGGAGGCGATTTCGTTGGCGATCAGCCGATTGCGATTATCGAGAAATAAAATCCGAAATTGCTCGATCGGCTCGCGCGCCATGGCGATGGTCAAATAATCGATCAACCGATCCCAATTATTCAAAATCGGCTGATCCGCCAATTCCGCCCGCGCCAAGCGCTCCGCCGAGGCCTGCACCAATTTGATGGCCGCCACGCTATGCGGCCCCACGCCTGGCTCGACGGCCAAAAGCTCGGGCGATGCGACCAGCACGCCAGCATAAGAGCCAAATCGGTTGATTAATGATTTCGCAAGCGGTTTGGTATCGCCCTTTTTGAAGGCGAGAAACAACAGCATTTCCAAAAGCTCGTAATCGGCCAGCGACTCAGCACCACGCTCCAACAAGCGCTCGCGCATCCGTGCGCGATGACCCAGCGGCCCGGTGCTGGGAAATGGCACATGATCCAAGCCCGCATGGCCCAAACCAAGCCCATCCACCGATTGCGGTGCGGGGGCTGGCGCTGGCGTCGGCGCCGCCGCCGGACGCTCCGCCATGCCGCTGACACGGCGCGCCGGCGCGTCAGGAAACGGTTCCGTTTCAGCGCGGCGCAGGGTTTTCAGCAATCGATCCCACACGATAGACGCGAACCTTCCGATAAAATCGCGTTAAGGTTGTAACCCTACCGGATTTTCGCGCCCTGTCCAGTTATTTTAATCCGCAAGCGGCATAAAAAACGCCGCCCTTGCGGGGCGGCGTTTTCTGCAACGATCGAGCGAAGGCTCGATTTGTTTATCGATGAGTTTGTCGATTAGTTTTCGGACTGGGCCTGCTGATTGCGGCGACGGATCGCGGCACCCAGAATATCGCCCAGCGAGGCGCCGGAATCGACCGAGCCGAAATCGGCCATGGCCTGCTTTTCCTCGTCCATCTCTTTGCCTTTGACGGTGAGTTGCAGCTTGCGCGCCGCGCGATCAACCGCTGTGATTTTGGCGTCGATTTTTTCGCCGACGGCAAATTTCTCCGGACGTTGATCGCCCTTATCGCGAGCCAGTTCGGCGCGGCGAATAAAGCCGGTCAACACATCATCGACCTTCACTTCAAGCCCGTTGGTCTGCACGGCGGTGATCACGCAGGTGACGATCATGCCCTTGCTCACGCGGTCCAGCACGCCGGCGGCGGGATCTTCCTCGAGCTGCTTCACGCCCAGGCTGATCCGCTCTTTCTCGACATCGACATCGAGCACCTTGGCTTTGACGTGATCGCCCTTGTTATACTTGGCCATCGCGAGTTCGCCGGTATCATCCCATGACAGGTCCGACATATGGACCATGCCATCGATTTCCGGCGCCAGCCCAATAAACAAGCCAAACTCGGTCATGTTGCGAATCTCGCCTTCGACCACCGAACCAACCGGATGATCATCGAGGAATTGCTCCCACGGATTGCGGCTGACCTGCTTCAGACCGAGCGAAATGCGACGCTTAGAGGCATCGACATCGAGCACCATGACTTCGACTTCTTGGCTGGTCGAGACGATTTTGCCCGGATGCACGTTCTTTTTGGTCCACGACATTTCGGACACATGCACCAGACCTTCGACGCCCGGTTCCAGCTCTACGAACGCGCCGTAATCGGTGATGTTGGTCACCCGACCGGCGGCCTTGATGCCGGCGGGGTATTTCACGTCCACACCTTCCCACGGATCGATCTCAAGCTGCTTCATACCCAGGCTGATGCGCTGGGTATCCGGGTTGAAGCGGATCACCTGCACGCGCACCGGCTGGCCGATGGTGAGGGCTTCGGCTGGGTGGTTGATCCGGCGCCACGCAATGTCGGTGACATGTAGCAGGCCATCCACGCCGCCCAAATCAACGAAGGCGCCATAATCAGTGATGTTTTTCACCACGCCATCCAGAATTTGGCCTTCTTTGAGGCCCTGGATCAGCTCGGAGCGCTGCTCGGCGCGGGTTTCTTCGAGCACGGCGCGGCGTGACACCACGATATTGCCGCGCGCGCGGTCCATTTTCAGAATTTGGAACGGTTGGGACATGCCCATCAGCGGCGTGACATCGCGCACCGGACGAATATCGACCTGGCTGCCCGGCAAAAATGCCGTGGCGCCGCCCAGATCGACGGTGAAACCGCCTTTGACTCGGCCATGGATCACGCCATTGACCCGCACGCCCGATTCATGGGCGCGCTCCAATGTGGTCCAGGATTCCTCGCGCCGCGCCTTTTCGCGCGACAGCACGATTGAGCCGTCTTTGTCTTCGTAGCGCTCAACGAACAGATCAAACGAGTCGCCGGGCTTGACTTCCTGCGCCCCAAATTCCTTGACCGGCACCCGGCCTTCACTTTTCAGCCCGACATCAACAACGACAAAATCATCGTCGATCCGCAGCACATGGCCGGTGACGACGGAGCCTTCAAAGCCCGTATCGATGCCGAGCGAGCTATCAAGCATCGCGGCAAAATCATTATCGGCGGCATGCTGATCAGCGTGCGAGCGCGTGGCAGTTGCGGTAGAACCCATGAGACGGTGTTGATCCTTGAAACGAGACCGGCCCTAAGCCGATCGGGTTGGCGTGCGCGGATACTCCATGATCCAACTGTGATCAGAAACCCACGTCTAGCACGGCTTTGCCAGCCGGCTTGGTTAATCATGACGATCCAAAACGGATCGAGCCGCAAGCACCATGCCGCAGCTGACCCCTCCATTACCGGCAAAACCACCCCTGCGCAAGGGTAATCAAGCCTAAACCACGGCAATTTTAAGATCAGCCGGGCAGGCTTCGCGCCGCGACGTCTCGTGCTATAGAACCCTCCCATGAGAGAATATCGCTTCGCATTGCCGCGCCGTTTGAACCCGCTGCTGCCGATCTGCCTGACGCTCCCGCTTCTGCTGAGCGGCTGCGGGCTGTTTGGGTCAAGCCATCCGAAACCCAAGCTCGGCCAGGCCGACGCGATAACCGCACCGCCGCTCTCGGCCAGCGCCCAATATGAGGCCGGAATTGAGCAGTTGCGCAAAGGCAACAACAAAAAAGCCGCGACCGCGTTCGGCGCCGTTCAGGTCAATCATCCCTATTCGACCTGGGCGACCCATGCCGCGCTGCTGCAAGGCTATGCCGATTATCAGCGCCAGGATTTTACCGCCGCCATCGCCTCGCTCACCCGATTCGTGCAACTGCATCCGGCCAGCCCCGAAGCCGCCTACGCCTATTATCTACGTGCTTTGTGCTATTACGAGCAAATTGAGGGCGTGCATCGCGATCAAACCACCACCAAAGAGGCGGCCCAGGCGCTGCAAGACGTGATTACCCGCTTCCCCAACAGCGCCTATGCCAGCGATGCGCGGATCAAATTGCGCCTCGCGGAGAACCGGCTCGCCGGTCATGATATGGTGATCGGGCGGTTTTATGAGCGGCAAAATCTGTATCCCGCCGCCATTAACAGCTTCCAGAAGGTAGTGCAGCAATATCAGAGCACGACGTTTGTGCCTGAAGCATTGGAGCGGCTGGTCGAGTGCTATCTCGATTTGGGCCTGACCGATGAAGCGCGCCGCACCGCCGCCGTGCTGGGGTATAATTATCCCGGCTCGTCTTGGTATCAGGACGCGTACAATAAGCTGCGCGCCCATAAGCTGCTCGCCCATACCGCGCCGCCGCCGCATAAATCTGGCGGCTGGCTGTTCGGACTTTTCTAGCCCGGGTGCTCGGCCCCTATGCTCATCGCCCTGTCGATCCGCGATGTGGTGCTGATCGACCAGCTTGACCTTGAGTTCGAGCCGGGCCTGACCGCCTTTACCGGCGAGACCGGTGCTGGGAAATCGATTCTGCTGGACGCGCTCGGCCTTGCTTTGGGCGCGCGCGCCGATACCGGACTGATCCGCGCCGGGGCCGCGCAATCGGTGGTCACTGCCGCTTTTTCGCTCCAAGCCAGCCATCCCGCGCACGCGCTGCTGGCCGAACAGGGATTGGACGGCGATGACACGGTGGTGCTGCGCCGGATCGTTAGCCGCGATGGCAAATCCCGTGCCTTGATCAATGACCAAACGGTCAGCCTGTCGCTCCTGCGGCGCGTTGCTGAAACCCTGATCGAAATTGAGGGGCAGCACGCGGCCCTAGCGCTGGCTGAGCCTGCGACTCAATTGCGCTTGCTTGATCAATTCGGCGTGCCCGCAGCACTGCGCCAACGCACGCTCAGCGCCTGGCGCGGCTGGCGCGCGGCTGAGGCGGCGCTGCGCGAAGCGCGTGACGCCATCGAGGCGGCGCGGCGCGATGAGGAATTTTTGCGCCACGCTCATGGTGAATTGCACGATCTGGCCGCTCAGCCCGATGAGGAGCAACAGCTCGCGAGCCAGCGCCAGCATTTGCAGGGGGCCGAGCGCCGCGCCGCCGCGATTGATGCCGCGCTGAGCGAAATTGCGCCGCGCGAACGCCGATCAGGCGGGCCGGCGGTGGCGCTGCGCAGTGCGGCCCGCAGCCTGTCCCGCCTCGCCGAAACCGAGCCGGGCAGCCAAGCCGCGCAGGCACTGAGCGCGATTGAACGCGCGGAAGAAGCCTTATCCGAAGCCGAAACGTTGCTCTCGCGCGCCAGCGCTGACGCCGCCCCCGATCCACGCGCTCTCGATCAAATCGAAACCCGCTTATTTGCCCTGCGCGCCGCCGCCCGCAAATACGCCGTGGCGGTGAGCGATCTTCCGGCACTGTGTGAAAGTTTCGCGGCGCGGATTGCGGCTTTGGAAACCGGCGAGAACGCGATTGCCGCTCTTGTTAGCGCCGCCGCGACGGCGCGCGCCGATTTCACTGAGGCCGCCGACGCCCTGCATGACGCACGCCGCACCGCCGCCCGCAAGCTGGAGGCGGCCCTCGCCCGCGAATTGCCCCCGCTCAAACTTGATCGTGCGCGGTTCACCATTGCGTGCACGGCGCTGCCGGAATCACGCTGGTCCGAAGCGGGGATGGATGAAACCAGCTTTCTGGTTGCGACCAACCCTGGCGATACGCCCGGCGCGCTCGACCGGGTGGCCTCGGGCGGCGAATTATCGCGCCTAATGCTGGCGCTGAAAGTGGTGCTCACCCGCGCCGGGCCTGCTGACACCTTGATTTTTGATGAGGTCGATAGCGGCATTGGCGGGGCGACGGCCGCCGCTGTGGGCGAACGGCTCGCGCGGATTGCCAAGGCGACCCAAATTTTGATGGTGACCCATTCGCCACAAGTTGCCGCACGGGCCGCCCATCATTTCGTTGTCGCTAAATCGTCCCTGAAAAATCGGGCGCAAACCACCGTCCGGCGCCTTGATCACGACGCACGGCATGAGGAGATTGCCCGCATGCTCGCCGGCGAAACCATTACCGATGCCGCGCGCGCCGCCGCCCACAGCCTGTTGAGCCCGACATGAGCGAGACCCCGCTTGACCAGATGACGCTAGAGACGCTGCTCGCGCAGATCGCCGCCGCTGATCTGGCGTATCACCGCGATGATCGCCCGATGATGGATGATGCACGCTATGACGCGCTCAAACGTGAAGCCGAGCGGCGCGGTGCGGTGTTCACGCAGGTTGGCGCGCCGGTCGCAGCGGGGTTTGGCAAAATTCGTCACGCGCAGCCGATGTTATCACTCGATAACGTTTTCGCGCCTGAAGAATTCAGCGAGTTTTGTGCGCGCATCCGCCGGTTTCTGGGATTGGATGCCACGATTTTGCAGTTTGTCGCGGAGCCGAAAATCGATGGGCTATCGATTTCGCTGACCTATCAAGACCGAAAATTCATCCGTGCCGCCACCAGAGGCGATGGCGAAGAGGGCGAGGATGTCACCGAGAATGTGCGCACGCTGCCTGGTTTGCCGTTGCGATTGCCTGAGGATGCACCAGATTTTATTGAAATTCGCGGTGAAATTTATATGGCGCGCGCAGATTTTCTCGCGCTGAACGCAACCGAGGCGCGCCCGTTCGCCAATCCGCGCAACGCCGCCGCTGGCAGTCTGCGCCAGCTTGATCCGCGTATCACCGCCAGCCGCAAATTATCGCTGTTTGCCTATGCGCGCGGTGCGGCCAGCGCGCCGGTTGCGCAAACCCATTTTCAGTATCTGGCGACGCTGCGGCGCTGGGGATTTACGGTCAATCCGTTAGCCGAACCGATTGCCGAGACCCAAGCCATGGCATTCCAAGCGCGGATCGGCGCGTTGCGGCCTGATCTGCCTTATGACATTGATGGCGTGGTCTATAAGCTTGATGATCTGGCCTTGCAGGACCGGCTTGGTTTTGCCGGGCGCGCGCCGCGCTGGGCGGTTGCGTGGAAATTCCCTGCCGAGCGCGCCATCACCCGGCTCGAAGCGATTGATATTCAAGTTGGGCGCACCGGCGCACTCACCCCGCGCGCGACGCTCACGCCGGTGAATGTCGGCGGCGTAATTGTTACCCATGCCACCTTGCATAATGAGGATGAAATCATCCGCAAGGATGTGCGCGTGGGTGACATGGTGGAAATTCAACGGGCCGGCGATGTTATTCCGCAAATCGTTGCGGTGCTGACCGCGCAGCGCCCGGCGGATGCCGTGCCGTTCAGCTTCCCCGATCATTGCCCGATCTGTGGGTCGCTCGCGATCCGCCCGCAAGGCGAGGTTGTGCGCCGCTGCACCGGCGGCTTGTCCTGTCCGGCGCAGGTGGTGGAACGGTTGATCCATTTTTGTGCGCGCCCGGCCTTTGATATTGAAGGCATGGGCGAAAAGACCGTCCGTGAATTTCATGCGCTGGGCTGGCTCAACACTGTGGCCGATATTTTCACATTGCCTGACCTAGAGGCGAAAATTGCCAGCCTTGATGGCTGGGGCGCGCTATCCGCCGCCAAGCTGAGTGCGGCGATTCGCACCCGCCGCCGCATCCCGCTCGCACGCTTTATTTATGCGCTGGGGATTCGCCGCATCGGCGAGGCGAACGCCAAGCTGCTCGCGCGTCATTATGGCCGGTTCGCCACTTGGCGCGAGGCGATGATCGCCGCCCAGATCATCGGCTCGGATGCGCGGCTCGAACTCGGGGTGATTTCGGGCATCGGTCCGTCCATTGCCGAGGAGCTGGTTGGATTTTTTGCCGAGCCGCATAACCTTGCGCTGCTGGCGACGCTGGATGCGCAGCTCAGCATTGAGGATGAGACCGGCCCGGGTGAGGATACACCGCTCGCTGGAAAAACCATTGTTTTTACCGGCACGTTGGAGACCATCACCCGGCCCGAAGCCAAGGCCCGTGCCGAGGAAGCCGGCGCCAAAGTGACGGAAAGCGTCTCCAAACGCACCGATTACGTGGTGGTCGGTGCCGAGGCCGGGTCCAAAGCGACGAAGGCCGCCGCTTTGGGGATTGCGCTGCTCACCGAGGCCGAGTTCCGCGCCCTCGCTGGATTCTAACGTATAGTTATTACACGGCGCGCCGGATCAAATCCGCCGCGCGCTCGGCGATCATGATGGTGGGTGCATTGGTATTGCCGCGCACCACACTCGGCATCACCGAGGCATCGACCACCCGCAGCCCATGAACACCATGCACCCGCAAAGCCGGGTCTACCACCGGGCCAATCGCGCAGGTGCTGGTTGGGTGATACACGGTATGGGTATAATGCTCGATATAATCCCAAAGATCGGCATCGGAGGCGGAGGCGGGCACCTGATGCGGCGCGGTGATGTGGGCCTGGAGCGCCGGCTGTTTGGCAATGTCCAACCCAATCCGCATCCCCGCCAGCGCGCTGGCGCGATCTTCCGGGGTGGCGAAGTAATTATGGGTGATGCGCGGCTTGGAGCGCGGATTGGCCGAGCGCAGCGATAATTGGCCCCGGCTGGTGGGTTTCAACACGCAGGGGCCAAAGCCGAACGCATGGGCGGTCGGCACGCCCATGCCTTCCTGATAAAACATCACCGGGGCGGCGTGAAACTGCACATCTGGCGCATCAAGCTCCGCGCGCGTGCGGAAAAATCCACCCGCCTCGCCGATATTCGAGGTGAGCGGCCCACGCCCTTCCTTCATCAGCAATTCGGCATTTTCCGCCGTTGCTGCGGTCATCAGCGTTTCGGTGTTGGTATACCAGGTCATCAAGGTCATCGGGTGGTCCTGCAGGCCGATACCAACCGGCAAATCCACCCGCACCGGAATTTGCAACGCCGCCAGATCACCCGCCGGCCCGATGCCTGACAGCATCAGTAATTGCGGCGAGTTATAGGCGCCCGCCGCCAAAATGACTTCCTGCTCTGCGTGGATCGTCTCGACCTGACCGTTCACCACGATGTCCACGCCGCTGGCGCGCGCGCCATCGAACAGGATGCGGGTGGTGAGGGCGTCAGTGATCACCCGCAAATTGGGCCGTGCCATTGCCGGATGCAAATAGGCCACTGCCGCGCTGCAGCGCATGCCGTTGCGCTGGGTGTTTTGAAACAAGCCAACGCCATCTTGCTGGGCGGCGTTGAAATCGGGGTTAGCCGGAAACCCGGCTTGCACGCCCGCCTCGACGAAGGCATCCATCAACGGGTTGCGCGAGCGCCCTTCACACACTGAGAGCGGGCCGAGCTTGCCGTGAAACTGATCTTCGCCACGCTCGTTATTTTCCGACCGCCGAAAATAGGGCAGCACCTCGTTATAGCTCCAGCCCGTGGCGCCTTCGGCTGCCCAGCCATCGTAGTCAGCCCGGTTGCCGCGAATATAGACCATCGCGTTCATCGAGCTGGAGCCGCCGAGCATTTTGCCACGCGGCAGATAAATCCGCCGCCCCGCCAAGCCGGGTTCTGGTTCGCTCGAAAAATCCCAATCATATTCGGACTTGAAAAGCTGGGGAAACGCCGCCGGGATGTGAATTTCCTGCGCGCTATCCGGCCCACCCGCCTCGATCAGGGTGACTTGCACCGCAGGGTCTTCGCTCAGGCGCGCCGCCAGCACACAGCCAGCCGACCCCGCGCCGACAATCACGTAATGGCTCATGATTTGCTCCGTTTCCTCGCCGCCTTGTTCTCCGGACCATACCGGGTGGCGTGGATCGAGACTATCAGCATCAAGCCGAGGGTCAACCGCCGTAACAAAATTTGATCCAGAGCGGACGCCAGTGCCTTTATTCTGGCTCTTGATTTGACCATTGATCCGGCGCGGTCGCGCGGACCCGCTCGATCAAGGCGCGCATCTGACGGCGCGTGTCATAGAGCTGATCAAGCAAGGACAGCACCACCGGCAACGCGGCCTCATTGACCTCCATATCGGTGCGCAGGGTGCAAATCAGGCGAACCCGCGCGACATCGATCTCAACGAACCGATAGGCATCTGGCTCGCCTTCGGGCCGGACCCAGCCTTCGCGGATCCAACGCTCCAAATCCGCCCGCTCCACCTGCCCGATTTCGGCAATCAGCCTGTCGATTGTCATCATGACGCTGCATCCATTGTTTGGCGCGGATTAAACGGCCGCGCCGGTTGCCATGTCTGCAAAAACGCATCCAAAGCCGGGTCATCCGGCCCGACCATCACCCGCAACCGGACATATAAATCGCCCTCCGGCAGTCCGTTATGCGCCGGAACGCCGCGCCCGCGCACCCGCAACTCGGTGCCGGTATCAGAGTGCGGCGGGATCCGCAGCCGCAACGCGCCGCGCGGCCCGGCAATTTCCACCGGCCCGCCCAGCACCGCTTCGCGGAGCGACACCGGCAACTCCATCCGGAGTGTCTGGCCATCGCGGCTATAGGCGGGGTGTGGTTCAATCGCGATTTCGATCAGAATATCACCCGCCCCCGCTACGTTGGTCCCTGCGGCGTTGGCCGCTTGGCCGCGCAGGCGCAAAATATGCCCCGCCTCGGTGCCGGGGGGAATTTTCACATCCAGCACCCGCTGATCGGGCAGGGTCAATCGCTTGGTCGCCCCATTCACCGCATCGAGCAGCGGCACCGCCAGCCGGTAGCGCTCCGCCTCAGCGCGCGCACCGGCCCGCGCACCGGCCCGCCCGCCGGCAAACATCGAGGCAAACATGGCCTCTAAATCAGGATCGTTCCAATCCTGGGTCTCAGGCCCGGTATGGCGATAGCGCTGGCCAGCCCCGGATTCGGCATGGGCGCGATAGCCCGGATGCGCGTGCGGATGGGCGTGTGAACGCTCAGCGCCGCTGGCATCGATCTCACCCCGGTCAAAGCGGGCGCGCTGCTCTGCATCCGAAAGCAGACCATAGGCGGACGCCACCGCCTTGAATCGCTCCTCCGCCGCCGTATTGCCGGGGTTTAAATCCGGATGATGCTGCTTGGCGAGTTTGCGATAGGCGCTGCGGATCGCATCCTGCGTTGCATCGCGCGGCACGCCCAGCGTTTTGTACGGATCATCCACGATCAAGCCTCTTTCAACCAATGTCGCTTGGTATCACCTGCACGCGCGAACACCGCGCGCAGCGTGTTGTTAGAATCTATTCCTCGGACGCGGTAAATTCAACGTCCCGATGCACATGGATCGACATCAGCACACCGAACCCAAGCATCACCGCCGTCAAGGCCGAACCGCCATAAGAGACCAAAGGTAACGGCACCCCACCCACCGGGATCAGCCCCATCACCATCGCCAAATTGACGAAACAATAGAGGAATAAATTGGTGGCAATCCCCAACGCTGCCAACCGCCCGAACATGTGCTGGCAGCGCAGCGCGGTGTAGAAACCCATGGCAATCATCGAGAACAGCACGCCGATCAAGACCAAGGAGCCGGCAAAGCCGAACTCTTCGGCGATGATGGTGAACACGAAATCGGTTTGTTTCTCCGGCAAGAAATTGAGCTGATTCTGCGTGCCGTGCAAAAATCCCTGACCCCAGAACCCGCCCGAGCCGAGGGCGATTTTGGACTGGATGATATTATAGCCGGCACCCAGCGGATCGCGCCCCGGATGCAAAAACGTCAGAATCCGTTGTTTCTGATAGCCGTGTAGATGATGATAAATGAATGGCGCGGCAATCGCGACCACCGCAATCACGATCACGAATTTCCACCAGCGCACCCCGGCCCCGAGTAAAATTGTGCCGCCGATACTCATAGTGATGACGGCGGTGCCGAGATTCGGCTCTTTGAGGATCAACGCCGCCGGGACCAAAATCGCGAGGATCGGCGGGATCAAAAACGGCAATTGGCCAACCCGCTCATAGCTGGCCCGCTGGAACCATGAAGCGAGCGCGAGCGCCAGAAACAGCTTCATCAGTTCCGAGGGCTGCACATGCAACCCGCCGACATCAATCCAGCGTTTCGCGCCGAGCCCGACATGGCCGAACCGCCACACCACCACCAGCAACACCAGGCCCAGCGCGTAGGCCGGCCAGGCCAGCTTGGCGATCAGCCGGATATCG
Source organism: Acidiphilium sp. (assembly GCA_049964975.1). GTDB lineage: Bacteria > Pseudomonadota > Alphaproteobacteria > Acetobacterales > Acetobacteraceae > Acidiphilium. The sequence goes on along the minus strand of JBMFWT010000020.1, from coordinate 25,733 downwards.
ACCAACGCAATCGCGATCATCATGATTAATGACGCAGAAAACCGGATCAATTGCGGTGTGGCATACGGTTCGCCATGGCCCCCTGCCGCCGAGTAGAGCGCGGCATAGCCAATGCCCGCCAGCGCGCAGCAGGCCAAAACGAACAGCCAATTGATGCGCAATAATTTACGCAGCAAGCCGAAGGAGCGCGCGTAATAGGGGCGATAATCGATCAAACCGCTCATGACGCGGTCACCATCGCCACTGTTTGCGGGGCTGCGACAAATCCCGGCTTGGCCGCTGGGCGCTGCGCCGTGCTGGTCAGCGCCAGCGTCATCAAATCACGGGCAATCGGCGCCGATGCTGCCGCCCCTTCATTGCCGTGCTCCACCACCACCGATATGGCATAGCGCGGGGCTGCCACCGGCGCGAACGCGATGAAAAACGCGTTGGGGCGGTATTTCCAGGGCAGGCTGGCATCGTCGTAATTCGCTTTTTCCTGCGCTTGCGACAAATCATGCACCTGCGCGGTGCCGGTTTTGCCGGCCATTTGCACCCCCGGCAGCATCAGGCGCGAGGCATAGCCGGTGCCCGATGGCGTGTTGACCACTTCGGTCATGCCGGCGCGCACCGTTTCCAAATGCCGGTCCTGCAAACCAAGCGAGGGCCAACCATAATCCAGCCCATCAGCCTGATGCACCGTGCCAATGGCTCGGGTCAGCCGGGGCTGCACCGCCCGCCCGGTGGCGATGCGCGCCACCATGGTGGCCAAGCCGAGCGGGGTGACCTGGGTAAAGCCCTGGCCGATGCCCTGGATCACGGTGTTGCCCTTGGTCCAAACCAGCTTGCGCCGCTTGGCCCATTGATGGGTTGGTAAAAACCCGGTCGAGGTGCCGGGCATGCCAATATCCAGCGAACCCACGAGGCCAAGCCGCCGCCCCATCGCGGCGATCTTATCAATGCCCACCGCCAAGGCGGTGTGATAGAAAAACACATCGCAACTTTGCTGCAAGGCGCTGACCACATTGATGGTGCCGTGGCCGCTATGCTGCCAGCAATAAAATGTATGATCGCCGAGCTTCAAATAGCCGGGGCAGGTGAATTTGGTGTGCGCGGTGATCGCGCCGCTATGCAGGGCCGCGATGGCGACACAGGGCTTGAAGGTTGAACCGGGCGCATAAAGCCCGTTCGCGGCCCGGTTGGTCAGCGGGCGCATCGGATCATGCATCCAATTCGCCCAGGTCGCCGCCGGCACGCCGGTATCAAACAGGCCCGGATCAAAACCGGGCGTACTCGCCATCGCCAGCACTTCCCCTGCCACCGCATCGATCACAATGGCCGCGCCAGCCTGCCCGGCTAGCCTTGTTGCCGCCAAGGTTTGCAAGCCGGTATCCAAAGCCGTCTGCACCACAGCACCCGGCTTGCCATTGTCACGATCAAGCTCACGCACCACCGAGCCGTGGACATTCACCTCGGTTTGCACAATCCCCGGCGTGCCCCGCAGCGCACGATCATGCGCGCCTTCGATCCCGGTGCGCCCAACCCGCATGCCCGGCAAGGCCAGCATCGGGTCGCGCTGCGCCTGCGCCTGGGTTGGCCGACCGACAAAGCCGATCACATGAGCCGCCTGCGGCCCGAGCGGATAGGTGCGCGACGCCCCGACATCGACAAACACGCCGGGCAAATCCACCGCCCGCACCTCGATCCGTGCCATGTCGGACCAGTCGAGATCATCTTTGAGCAAAATCGGCACATAGCGCGGCTTGCCGGCCAAATCCCTTGCAATCCGCGCCTGCTCAGCCGGGGACAACGCCATCAGCGCGGCGAAGCGATCAATGACCGCTTCCGGGTCGTGCGCCTGCGCCATCATGAACAAGGCTCGCCAATGCTGGCGATTTCCCGCGAGAATCACCCCATATCGGTCAGTGATCAGCCCGCGTTCGGGCGCGATCAGGCGATCATTGATTGAGTTTTGCTTGGCCAGCGTGGCAAACCGCCCATGCTCGCGCACCTGCAAGCGGTATAAATTCACGCCCATCGCGCCGAACGCCGCCGTTTGCGCGGCACCCACCAGCAAGGCCCGGCGGGTAAACACCGAACGCCGTTTGGTCTCGCGCCTCATTCACGCGAACTCGGGCGCCGCAGCACCACGATGCGCCTTGATCAACCAGGGCGCCAACAGCGGATAGAGTAAAACGCCAATCACCGCCTGAATCAACACCGGCCCCAGCGGTAAAAATTGCAAAATGAGCAAGGATCGGATCAGATATTCAAGCCCACTGGTACCCACCATACTCGCCGCCAATGCGAGCCAAACCAGGAAAAATCCTTGCTTGGCCAGCACCCGCCGGAGTGCCAGAACCGCCGCCTGGTTCAGCAATAACAACACCGCCCACAAGCCGAGCGGCGAATTGCCGATCAAATCGAGCAACACACCGAGGATCAGCACCACGGGTGCTGGCAGCGCCGCCGGGCGATACAAGGTCCAGAAAAACACCGAAATCAACACAAAGGCCGCCCGGAATGCACCGGGGTCCGGCAGCAATAGCGGCACTGACGCGACCATCATGATCAGCATGATCGAACAGCTTGGCAACGCATGCCGCGCCGCACGATCCAGATCGCGCCACAAACTCGGCCACGCAATCACGGACCCTTGCCCGCAAGCAGATCGGTCGCTGTTTGAGCTGCACTTTGATTTTCCAGATGATAATCAAACAGCCGCAATACTTGCAGCCGGTGCAACCCGGCGAATGGCAGCACGACCGGGTTATTACGGCCCTGATAATGCACGACGCCTACCGGCAAGCCGGGCGGAAACACCCCGCCCGCCGCGCTGGTCAACACAATTTCCCCCTCATGGGGTGGATGATTGGGCGACCAATATTGCAAACTCGGCATCGCGCCATTGGTGCCCACCATCAGCGCATGCGCGCCGGACGTGCCCATCGCCACCGGCACCCGGCTGTTCAAATCATTGATCAACAGCACCCGCGCGCTGCGCAGCCCCGATTGCACCACCCGCCCGACCACGCCGCGCCCGTCCATCGCAATCGCATCGACCAAGTTTGGCGCGCCCGACGGGACCGAAACCAGCACGGAATGGGCGTAAAGCCCGCCATTATCGGCGATCACCCGGGCGGTGAAAAATTCCGGCGTCGGCGTTGGCACGAAATGCAAGGTTGATTTGAGCGCCTGATTTTGCGCGGCCAGCGCCAGTGCGACCGACTGCCAGCGCCGCAGCCGCGCATTCTCCGCCCGTAGCGCCAGGATTTGCCGATGCATGCCAACCCAGGCGCCGAGAGCCGTATCATCGCGGGTCAGGCTGACGATCGGGCGTGACATTACCCGAAACGCTGGCGCCAACGCATCATCAAGGCCCAGACGCAGCGAGGCTGTCAGCCGGCTATTGGCGCGGCCTGCGATCATTAATCCTAGCGCAAGCAGCAGCATGACCGGGAGGGTCAGCCGCGCTAATACTAAACGGACCGGCACCGAGAGCCGAAACATATGATCAGTCCCTATGGAAGATCGGGGTGGAGGATCGGGGGTGGATGATCGGGGGTGGATGATCGGGCGTTAGACCGCAGACTTACGACAGTCGGCGGGTTAAGCCAATGTCCTGACCCGATTATTTTGCCCTCACATGGCCGTCAATCGGTGAAATTAATTCCGCTGATCCAGGATCGAACCCTCAATCAGAGGGTGAGTCACTTTTTTGCAACATCGCCCGGAGCGTGCCGAGCAAGATCGCGAGCAGCGCCAGCACCGCCGGGTCTCGGCGCATCAGGCTGCGCACCAGGGCCAATCCCTCCGCCAGCACCGCCAACAGCGCGCCGCTTTGCGCCGGGCGCGGCCGGCGACGCCAGCGATAGCGGGCGATGCCCCAGCAGAGCAGCGCCAGCAGTAAAAACCCACAGCCAAAAATCAAATCCGTCTGCAGCACGCCGATCATCTGCGCCAGGGCGCGAAAACAAGCTGCCAACAGAAACACAAGCCCCAGCAGCCCCAGCACCAGCGCCACCGCCCCGAGCAGTGCGCGCTCGCGCCAGGCGCGCAGGCCGATCATGTCCAATAACGGTGCGAACAAACGCATCAACCGCGCTTGATCCAGCGCGCGATCAGATACCCCGCCCCAAACGCCATCGCCAAGCTCACCAAAGGCCGCTCTTGCACAAATTGCGCTGTCCGGTTCGAGGCACCGCGCCCGGTATCGGTCAAGCGATCACTCAACCCCGCAATATCGCGTGTCAGCGCCTCGATCCGCTGTTCGAGATTGCCGCGCCCCGCACTTGGCGTGGATGCCGGTTGCTTCAGGCGGTCCTGCACCTCGTGCAGCACGGTATCGGCCACCTGCACCACCCGGTCACGCAAATGATCGAGCTGACCGACCAGCCGCTCGATATCCTCCGCCATTTTGGTTGCGTTGAAATTATATGTGGTTTTGGCGCGAAACGGATCCATCGGCGACACTCCTGATTATCATGCTGTCCCCTTGATGGAATGGGGTTCCCGCCCCCTCGGTTCAACCCAGAGGCCGCAATCAGCCCGCCGATTGTCGGTCTTCTGGTCCCACGCCCAATTGCTTAAGCTTGCGGTGCAGGGCGCTGCGCTCCATGCCGACAAATTGCGCGGTGCGGCTGATATTGCCGCCAAACCGCAGGAGTTGCGCTTGCAAATACTGGGTTTCGAACACATCGCGCGCATCGCGCAGCGAGAGCGCCATGATATCGGCCAGCGGATCAATCGCCAATGCGCGCGGCGCGTGCGCACTGATCTCGCCAGGCAATTGCGCGGCGTGAAACGGCTCGCCGGCCTCGCCGGGATGCATGATCATCAGCCAGTCGATCACATTGCGCAGTTGGCGCACATTCCCGGGCCAATCATGCGCCTGCAGCGCCGCAATCGCGTCGGAGGCCAAAATGCGCGGTGGCAAGCCGGAGGTTTCCGCCGCCCGCGCCAAAAACAGGCTGGCCAATTCGGGGATATCTTCGCGCCGCTCGCGCAGGCTTGGCACCCGCAGCGGCACCACGGCGAGCCGATAATATAAATCCTGCCGAAAGCTGCCCGCATTAATATGGGCCTGCAAATCGCGTGCGGTGCTGGCCAGAATCCGCACATCGACCTTCACCCGCGCGCCGCCGCCCAACCGCTCAAACCGCTGATCTTGCAGCACACGAACAATTTTGCCTTGGGTTTCCAACGGCATATCCGCGATCTCATCGAGCAGCAGGGTTCCGCCATTGGCCCGGTCGAGCAAGCCCGGACGGCTCGCCCCATCGGCCCCCGCCTCGACACCGAACAGCGCCGCCTCGACCCGCTCGGGCGCCAGCGTGGCGCAGTTCAACACCACAAAAGGGCCGCTCGCGCGCTTGGATTGGGTGTGGATCATCCGCGCCACCACCTCCTTGCCCACGCCCGCCGCTCCGGTGATCAAAATTCGTGAGCCGGTTGGCGCCGCTTTTTCAACCGCGTGGCGCAGCGCATGAATCGCGGCACTCGACCCGGTCAGCCGATTTTCCGAGCCGGTGCGCAGCCGCAATTCGGCATTCTCGGCTACCAGCCGCGCCGCCTCCAGCGCGCGCTGGATCACCAATAACAGCCGCTCGGATTTGAACGGTTTTTCGATGAAATCATACGCCCCGTGCTGGATCGCCTGCACGGCCATTTCAATCGTGCCGTGGCCGGAAATCATCACCACCGGCAGGTTTGGGGCTTCGGCGCGCATCGCCTGCAAAATCCCCAACCCATCGAGCGCCGAATTTTGCAACCACACATCGAGAATCACCAAATCGGGCCGGCGCTCGGCGAACGCTGCCAATGCCTCGTCCGACGAGCCGGCGCTGCGCGTTTCAAACCCTTCATCGCGCAAAATCGCGTCAACCAGGAAGCGAATGTCCGGCTCGTCGTCGATAATGAGAATCTCAGTCATTCCGCTCCAATCCCGCCGACACAGCGTCGTTTACCAGGGCTTTCGATGGCAATAGCAAGGTTACCACCGCACCCACGCCATCCTCCCGGCTCGCCAATTCCAGCGCGCCATGATGATCCTCCATGATCTTGCGCACGATCGCGAGTCCAAGACCAGTGCCCTTCACCTTGTGCGTCACGTAAGGCTCGGTCAGCCGATCCCGATCCTGCTCGGGCAAGCCAATGCCGTTATCGATCACCTCAATCCGATACCATGCCGCATCCTCGGTGATTCGCAAAACAACCTCGCCGTGTGGCGATTGCTCTGCTGAAATTGGCCGCATTGCGATCGAATCTGCTGCATTTTGCAATAAATTCGTCAATGCCTGCCCGATCAACCGCGCATCGCACAGGGCGCGTGGATCATCCGGCGGCAACTCGACCCGCCAATCGATATCTGCATGCGCGGTGCGCTGCAGAATCACCGCCTCGCGCAGAATTTTCGATAGGCTTTCCAGGCGCATCACCGGCACCGGCATGCGGGCAAAGGCCGAAAACTCATCCACCATCCGGCCAATATCGCCCACATGCCGCACAATCGTGTCGGCACATTGCGCAAAACTCTCAGGATCAGACTTGATTTCTTTGGCGAACCGCCGCTTCATCCGCTCGGCCGAAAGCTGGATCGGGGTGAGCGGATTTTTGATTTCATGGGCAATTCGCCGCGCCACATCCGCCCAGGCCGCTTTGCGCTGGGCGGTTTGCAAGGCGGTGATGTCATCAAAAGTCACCACGAAACCCGGCGCACGATCACCATGCCGATCCGCACCAATCCGCGCCATGAAAATCCGTTTGCCGCCCTGCCCGGCATAGGCGATTTCAGCGGTGATCGGGCGGTCTGGCGTTGCTTCGGCCAGCGCCAGGGACGCGGCAAAGTCAGGCAGCAGCACCGATAATCGCTCGCCTAGATGCGCGAGCAAATCAATGCCGAGTAAATCCGAAGCCGCCTTGTTGGGCAGTTCAATCCGCCCTTGCGGATCAAGCCCGATCACCCCCGCCGATACGCCGGCCAACACCGTCTCGGTGAACCGCCGCCGCTCATCGATCTGCCCATAGGCACTCATCAATTCCGCCCGCTGTGCGGCGAGCTGCCCGGTCATTCGGTTGAAGGCGCGCGACAAGCCAGCGACATCATCGCCGGAATCACCCTCGGGCACCCGCACCTGCAAATCCCCGCTGCGCACCCGCTCGGCAGCACGGATCAAATGACCGATGGGCCGGGCAATTTGATTGGCGAACACCAAGCCGATCAACGCAGCCCCCGACAGCACGAGCAGCGCTACGGTTACGAAAATCAGGGCGAAGAATAATTCGAATTGCCCGCGCTGATGCTCAAGCCGATTATATTCGGCGAGCGCCTTTTCGGTGCGTTTGACATGGGCATAAATGCTCGGATCGATGGGCCGTTCGACCATCAGCATCAAAGCCGGTGCGGCTTCAAGCTGCACCATTGCGTGTTCCAGCGTTGAATGCGGCGTGCTCCACACCACGATTTGATGCTTCTCGGCCAGATCGATCTGCGCTTGCGGCGGGAGCGAAACATCGGTGCCGGCGAACAGCCCTGCCGAGGCGATCACCTTATCGGTCAGCGGCTCAAAAATCACCGCCTGGGTCAAACCGTGCAACGCGGTTTGGGCGATCAGCACATTGAGGAAGCCTTGATCGAAAAAATCCTGCGCGCTGCCGTAAAAAATCGGACCATTCTGGTTCAGATCATTGGCAATCGCCAACGCATCGACGCGAATACTGTTCTTTTTCGCATCCATATACCCAACCGCCACTTGCTGACTTTCCGCTAGCGCCGTGCGCACCCGCTGATTGAACCAGGCTTGGATGCCAAAATTGAAGAATACCGCGGCAAAAATTGCAACCAATATCGCAGGCACCGCCGCAATGCCGCCAAATAACAGCACGAGGCGCACATGCAGCCGCGCGCCCGCAGCACCACGCCGCGCCTCCAGCACCACCCGCGTCACACGCGCCACCAGCACAATGATCAGCAGCAGCAAAATCGCAATATCGCCCACCGCCAAGCCAACCGCCGCGCCCGAATGCACGCCGAGTTTGATGCCGCCAGCGAGATAGGCAAAACTGCCAATGCCCAAGGTCAGGGCCAAGGCCGCGAGCAGCAATGTCGCCACCCGGCCCACCAGAATATCAATCAGCCGGGAAAGCCCGCCGCTCGAAGGCTTGGTGCGCGGATCGCCAGGCGCTGGTGAACGCGCAATCTGGTTCATCGCCGGCTCAACCAACCCGCCGCGCCACGTCAAGGTCGTGCAGGCGGATTTTCTTGCGCAGCGTATTGCGATTAAGCCCCAGCAATGCCGCTGCGCGAATTTGATTACCCCGCGTTTCAGCCAGCACCTGACGGATCAACGGTGCCTCGAAATCAGCCAAAATCCGGTCATAGAGCACCCCTTCTTCGCCGGTCCCGCGCATGGCGGCGAGCACGCGCGCGATATGCTGCTCAATGGCTCGCTCAATCGGCTGGGCCGCCGCCTCGCTGCTCGATACCGGCTCAGCATGCACCAATTCGGCCAAGGCTTGATCGATAATCTCAGCGGTGATGACCGGCTGGGGCACCAAAGCCGCCAGCCTGCGCATCAAATTTTCCAATTCGCGCACATTGCCGGGCCAGCGATAGGCCGATAGCCGCGCCATCGCCTCGGGCGCCAAGGTTTTGGCGCTCAACCCTTCATTTTGCGCCCGCATGAGAAAATGCTGCGCTAACAGCGGAATATCGCCGGGCCGCTCGCGCAAGGGCGGCAGGCGGATCGGCACCACATTCAGCCGATAAAACAAATCCTCGCGGAACTGCCCGGCACGGATCAACACGCGCAAATCCCGATGGGTCGCCGCCACGATACGCGCATTCGCGCGGATCGGCTGGCGGCCACCAACGGTGGTAAACTCGCCTTCCTGCAACACCCGCAGCAGCCGAGTTTGCGCCTCTTGCGGCATGTCGCCAATTTCATCGAGAAACAACGTCCCGCCTGCCGCTTGCTCGAACCGGCCAATATGCCGGTTGGTCGCGCCGGTGAAAGCACCGCGCTCATGGCCGAACAACTCGCTCTCGATCAATTCACGCGGGATTGCCGCCATATTGATCGCAACGAACGGCCCCTGGCGCCTGCGCCCATAATCATGCAACGCGCGCGCAATCAATTCCTTGCCGGTGCCGGATTCTCCGGTGACCATGATGGTCAAATCCGCCGTGGTCAGCCGGGCAATCACCCGGTAAATTTCCTGCATCACCGGCGCGCGGCCAATCAAGGGCAGATCATCGCCCGGCACCGCTTCCGGCGTGGGGCCTGGCAGCGGCTGCTTGATCGCCCGATCCACAATGCTGAGCAGCTCGGTCAAATCAAAGGGCTTGGGCAAATATTCGAACGCGCCACGCTGGGTTGATTGCACGGCGGTGAGAATCGTCGATTGCGCGCTCATCACCACCACCGGCAAATCGGGCCTGATCCGCCGGATGCGCGGCACCAAATCCAGCCCATTGCCATCGGGCATGACAATATCGGTGATCACCAAATCGCCTTCGCCATCCTCGACCCAGCGCCAGAGCGTGGCCGCCGCACCGGTGGCGCGCACCTGATACCCGGCGCGACCGAGCGCTTGGGTTAATACCGTGCGGATCGAGCGATCATCATCGGCAATCAAAATTGTCGGCACTGTGGTCATGCGCCTGGTCCATCCCCAATTTCGTCCATAGTTTCATCGAAAATCGGCAAATGCAGCCGAAATTCGGTGCGTCCCGGCCAGCTTTCGGTCTGGATCAAACCGCCATGATCGGCGACGATTTTGGCCACCAGCGCCAGCCCCAACCCGCTCCCCGTGGCCTTGGTGCTCACGAAGGGCTCGAATAAATGCCGCCGAATATCATCGGGAATCCCCGGCCCGTTATCGCGCACCGCCACGAACACCGGCAAATTGCGCTGCGCCCGCGCACCGCCAGTCCCCAGCCGCACCCCGTGCTGAAACCCGGTCAGGAGCTGGATTTCGCCATCCAACCGCTCGGTTTCAGCAATCGCCTCGGCGGCATTTTTCACCAGATTGAGCAACACCTGGATCAACAAATCCCGATGGCCCAGCACGGCGGGTAGCGAGGGGTCATACAGCTCAACAAAGCGGATGCGCGCGCCAAACCCCGATTGTGCCAGCCTGCGCACATGCTCCAGCACCCGATGGATATTCACCGCCTTGGGAGCGATTGGCTTGTCGCCAAACATCTCCATCCGCTCGACCAAATCGCGAATCCGGTCCACCTCGTCACAAATCAGCGTGGTCAGCTCACGGTCTTCCGTGCGCGCCCCCGCTTCCAATAATTGGGCCGCCCCCCTGATGCCCGATAGCGGATTTTTGACCTCATGGGCGAGCACCGCCGCCATACCATTGATGCTGCGCGCGGCATTGCGCGCTGAAATCTGCTGATCGAGCGCGCGCGCCGCCGATCCATCCTGGATCGCCACCACCACATGCCCGGCCCGGCCTGCCAGCGGGGCAGCCTGCAATGCCACCACCCGGCGCGTCAGGCGCGGCCCATCGAGCACCAGATCATGCTCGGCAATCGTCACGCCCTGACGGCGGGCGCGCTCCAGCAGTAAAAACATCGGCAAATCCGGCGCCAGCACATCCTCAAGCGCGCGACCCACCAGCCGCATCGCCGACACGCCCAGCAATTCCTCCGCCGCGTAATTCAGCGACACTACCCGGTTTTCCGGGTCAAGCTCTAAGATCGGGTTGGGCAGCGCATCGAGCAGCGCGGATGGGGCGGATGGGGCAGCGATCTCGGCAGGGCGCTCACCCCGGCCACTCGGACGCAACCGGCGCAGCGCCTCGCGAAACCCGCTCACGCCGCATCCCGGAGAGCATCATCAGCCGCGTATCCGCGCTCGCCGGCATAGCCCTGCTCCACGGCCCGATGATAAATCGCCTCGATCAAGGCTTCGACGGCGCCCGCATCATCCAACCGATTGACCGTCTCGCGAAACTCCGCCGCCCCATGCAACCCGCGCACATACCAAGAGATATGCTTGCGGGCGATCCGCAGGCCCGCCCCCTCGCCGTAATGCGTGCGCATCGCCCGGTAATGCTCCAGCAAAATCGTGCATTGCGTCAATAGCGGCGGTGCCGGCGGCATCATCCCGGTGCGCAAATAAGCCGCCACCTGCGCCAAAAACCACGGCCGGCCATAAGCGCCGCGCCCTATCATCACCCCATCGGCGCCCGAGCGCCGCAGCGCCTCCGCCGCTTTCTCCGGCGTGGTGATATCACCATTGGCGATCACCGGGATCGACACCGCATCCTTGACCGATGCGATGAAATCCCAATCCGCCTCGCCCTGGTAAAATTGCTGGCGGGTGCGCCCATGCACCGTCACCATCGCGATGCCCGCCTCCTCGGCAATTTTGGCCAAACGCGGCGCGTTCAAGTGATCGCGATCCCAGCCCATGCGCATTTTCAGCGTCACCGGCACCGCCACCGCTTGCACCGTCGCGCTCAAAATCCGGGCGGCCTGCACCTCATCGCGCATCAGCGCTGATCCGGCCATTTGCCCGACCGCGACTTTTTTCACCGGGCAACCAAAATTAATATCAATCAAATCAGCGCCCTGCGCGACGCCAAGGCGTGCAGCCTGCGCCATCGCTTCTGGGTCGCAGCCGGCCAATTGCAAGGAGGATGGCCCACCATCCTCGGCCATTTCCGCCATTTGCCGGGTCTTGGCGTTCTCGCGCACCATCGCCCAGGACGCGATCATTTCCGAGACCACCAGGCCGGCGCCGAGACGCTTGGCGATGCTGCGAAATGGCAAATCGGTGACGCCGGACATGGGTGCCAAAATCACCGGCGTTTCCAGCCGCACGGTTTTCGCCGCCGATTGCAGGGTAATCGGCCTAATCATCGCGCTTGGCTGTGGCGGGGTGCTCATCATTTAATCACTACAAGCCCAGCCCTTGACGCGCAATCGGTCTATGCGCATGCGGAGGGCGGAAATCGCATCGGATGGAGGCTTGGTATGCAAACCGGATTGGATATCGGATCATTGATCGCGCAGGGCGCAATGCCGCGCATCGGTACCGGGTTTGATGTGCATGCGCTGGTCGCCAACCGTCCCTTGATATTGTGCGGCGTCACAATCCCGTTCGATCAAGGGCTTGCTGGTCATTCTGATGCCGATGTCGGCATTCATGCCTTGTGCGACGCGATTTATGGCGCGCTGGCCGAGGGTGATATTGGTCGGCATTTCCCGCCGAGCGAAGCCCATTGGAAAGATGCCGATTCCGCGCAGTTTTTGCGTCATGCGGTTGATTTGGTGGCGCAACGCGGCGGTGCCATCGCCAATATCGACATCACCCTGATATGTGAGCAGCCAAAAATCACCCCGCATGCCCAAAAAATGCGCGCCCGCCTCGCGGAACTGACCCGCCTGCCGCTCGATCGCATCTCGGTGAAGGCCACCACCACCGAGCGGCTCGGCTTTACCGGGCGCGGCGAAGGCATCGCCGCACAGGCCGCTGTCATGCTGCTGGTACCGCTCCGCTCCGCCTGATCGCGGATGGACGCCCCTGAAAATCACGGTATGGTTGGGTCATGGATCATTTGATCAGCACCGATGCCCTCGCCGCCGCGCTCGACCGCCGGGACCGCAAGCTCGCCATCCTCGATGCGTCCTTCTACCTGCCCACCGAGCCGCAAAATCCGCGTGCTTTGTTTGAAGACGCCCATATTCCTGGTGCGCAATTTTTTGACATCGAAACCATCGCTGATCTGAGCACAGGCCTGCCCCATATGCTGCCGGATAGCGATGCGTTCGCCGCCGCGATCGCCGCACTGGGCATCAGCAATGACACCGAGATTGTGGTGTATGACCAGCGCGGTCTGTTTTCTGCTGCCCGTGTCTGGTGGATGTTTCACGCCCATGGCCATCCGCACATCGCCGTGCTGGATGGCGGGCTGCCGAAATGGCGCGCGGAAGACCGCCCGTTAGCGAGCGGCGCGGCCCACCAACCCGCCCCCACCCGGTTCGCCGCGCGCTTGAACCCTGATATGGTGCGGCATCGGCATCATGTTCTCGACATCGCGCATCGGCGCAACGCCAAATTGCTCGATGCCCGTGCCGCCGCCCGCTTCGCCGGCACGGCGCCCGAGCCACGCCCCGGTATGCGCGCCGGCCACGTGCCCGGCGCCATCTCATTGCCGTTCCAGCATCTGCTCAACGCCGATCAGACGCTGAAATCCCCCGCCGCCCTGCGCGCTTTATTCGCCGAGCACGGCGTTGATGGCACCGAGCCGGTGATCACCATGTGCGGCTCAGGCGTCACCGCCGCGATTCTAACCCTCGGATTGCACCATGCCGGGCTGCCGATTGGCGGCCTCTATGACGGCTCCTGGGCCGAATGGGGCGGGCGCGCCGACACCCCGATTGAAACCGCGAACGGATAACAGCGCATGACCGAGCATCATCCCGACACCAAACTGGTCCATGGCGCGCGCGCCCCCACCAAGAGCCACGGCTTTGTCAATCCAAAACTGGTGCGCGGGTCAACCGTGTTATACCAAGATTGCGCGCAGCGCCGCGACATTGGCAAAAGGCGTTTGGAACAAGAGGAAATTTACGGGCTCTATGGCACCGAGACCCATTTCGCCCTCGAAAACATGGTCGCCAGCATCGAGGGTGGGACCCATTGCCAAATCGTCTCCTCGGGCCTCGCCGCGATCACCGTGCCGCTGCTCGCTTATCTCAAATCGGGCGATCATTTGCTGGTACCGGATTCAATTTACGGCCCCACCCGCCGCTTCTGCGATACCACGCTGCGCCGGTTCGGCGTGACCACCACCTATTATGATCCGCTGATCGCGGAGGCTGATCTCGTCCGCCTGCTGCAGCCGCAGACGCGGGTGATTTTTGTAGAAAGTCCTGGCAGCCACACGTTCGAAGTGCAGGACGTGCCAATGATTGCGCGCATCGGCCATCAGCATGGCGCGAAGATTTTTATGGATAACACGTGGGGCATTCATATTTTTCAGCCCTTCCGCCATGGCGTTGATGTTTCGATCCAGGCCCTAACAAAATATGTTGGCGGGCATTCTGATCTGGTGCTTGGTTCAATCACCGTGAATAGCGATGAGGATTGGGAATGGCTGCGCACCGGCGCGCTCGATCTTGGGCAATATGCCTCGCCCGATGATTGCTGGTTAGCGCTGCGCGGTGCGCGCACCCTCAATGTGCGCCTCGCCCATCAGGAACGCTCGGCCCTTACCATTGCCCAATGGCTCGCTACCCGCCCGGAAATTAGCCGGGTGCTGCACCCGGCTTTGCCCTCCTGCCCCGGCCATGCAATCTGGCAGCGCGATTTCACCGGCGCCAGCGGCTTGTTTGGCATCGTGTTCCAACCGGAATTTGGTTATGACGCGGTTACGGCGATGGTGGATGCGCTGAAACTTTTTGGCATCGGCGCGTCATGGGGCGGCTATGAAAGCCTTGCACTCCCCACCAGCTTCACCATCACCCGTAGCGAAGGCACTGGCCGTTTTGGTGGCGAGATGCTGCGTTTGCAAATAGGCCTGGAGCACCCTGAGGATTTGATTGCCGACCTGACCCAAGGCCTCGCAATCCTGCGCAGTCAAACCCGCACGATTTGTGCATCCTCACCCTGCCTTGCCGATGAAATGCAAGACCTCTATCGCGAAGACCAGTTGAAATGACCGAGGCTGCACCCTGGCACTTTAACGATAACGGCCTGATCCCAGCCATCGCCCAGCAGCACGATACGGGTGAAGTGTTGATGCTGGCCTGGATGAACCAAGAGGCAATTGAGGAAACATTGCGCACCGGCCAGGTTTGTTATTACAGCCGCAGCCGGCAAAAACTCTGGCGTAAAGGCGAGACCTCCGGCCACACGCAGCGCTTGATTTCCATGCGCCTTGATTGTGATGGCGATACGATTTTATTGCTGATCGATCAAACCGGCCCGGCCTGCCATACCGGCGCGCATAATTGCTTTTTTCGCACCATCGGTGCGGATGGTTCGATCGCTCAGACGTGAAAACTCTCGCCGCACCCGCAACGGCCTTTTTCGTTTGGATTTTCGAAAGTAAAGCCGGCTGAGAATTTCTCAACCTTATAATCCATCACTGTGCCGATCAAAAACAACGTCGCTTTGCGATCAATCAGCACCGTCAAGCCATGATCCTTGATCACCTCATCGGACGGCGCGGGCGCTTCCACCCAAGTCATCACGTATGACATGCCCGAACAACCCTTGGTGCCAACACTGACGCGTAGCAACTTGCCCTGCTCGGCACTGGCATAAAGCCCCCGCAGCCGCTCCGCCGCCGCCTCGGTCAGCGTGAGGAGTGGGGGCAGGCTGCGCCGGGCCGGAGCGTTATTGGTTTCAGAAACACTCATGACATCACCATCCTTGTCTCAAAGCACTCAATACATGTTGAGCGCCAACCGCGCCTCATCACTCATCCGGCTCGGGTCCCACGGCGGGTCCCACACCACACGCACGTCGATCTCACTAACGCCAGGGATCGTGCCAATCGCGAGGCGCACCGATTCCGGCAATTCCTGCGCACTCGGGCAGCCGGGTGCGGTGAGCGTCATTTCCACTTTGACCGCGCTGCCTTCAATTTCAACAGCGTAAATCAGGCCAAGTTCGTAAATATTGATCGGAATTTCCGGATCATACACGCTAGCAATCGCGCTCACCACGTCGGCTTCGCTGACCAAGGGCGTGGTCTCGCCCGTCGGCGTCCAGACGCTCGCCGGTTCGGTCGCCATCACCGGTTTATCATCCATGTTCCAGCTCCCTTCGCTTATCCATCGCTGCGCTGAGCGCCTGCCAAGGCAGCGTCGCGCAACGATGACGCGAGCGATAGGCCGAAACGCCGGCAAAAGCTTGCAACATACCAAAATCCTCCCGCGCCGGCACCGTGCCGGTTTGCACCATCGCTTCAAATTCCGTCGCGAGTTGGCCTGTTTCGCTGGCCGCCCGCCCGATCACAATTTCCGCCAATATGTCAGCCGAGGCGACGCAAATCGCACAACCGCGCGTCTCGTGCGCCGCTTGCGTGATCATCCCGGCGTCGTCACAGCGTAGCGACAGCCGAACCCGATCACCGCACATTGGGTTATTGCCCTCCGCCTCGGCGTGCGCCGCCGCAACCCGCCCCGCATGCAACGGGTGACGCGCCCGCTCCATCACCAGCCGTTGATAAAGATCGCTGGCGTCGTCTGACATTAGCTGAATATCTTTCGAATGCGCTCAAGCCCCACGCCCAGCGTATCGATTTCAGCGCATGTCGAATAAACGCCAAAGGAGGCCCGCGCCGTGCTATCAAGCCCCAAACGACGCGTTAGTGGTTCCGCGCAATGATGCCCGGCCCGCACCGCAATCCCTTGCTTATCCAGCAGTGTCGCGACGTCATGCGCATGCACGCCATCCAGCGTGAATGACACCACGCCGCCCCGATCCTGCGCTGCGCCGGCGATATGAAGCCCCGGAATAGGCGCAAGCACTGCCAACGCATGCTCGGTCAGTTCACGCTCATGCGCCGCAATTGCCTCAAACCCGATGGTATTGATGTAATCAATCGCAGCCCCCAACCCGATTGTCTCGATAATCGCGGGCGTTCCCGCCTCGAAGCGAAAGGGCGGCTTGGCCCAGGTGGATCGTTGATAGGTCACGGTGCCGATCATCTCGCCACCGCCCAGAAAAGGCGGCATCGCCTCTAACAACTCCGCCTTGCCATACAAGACGCCAATCCCGGTTGGGCCGTATAGTTTATGGCCGGAAAATACGTAAAAATCGGCATCAATCGCCCGCACATCCACGGCACGATGCACCACAGCTTGCGCCCCATCGAGCAAAATCCGCGCGCCATGCGCATGCGCGAACGACGCCAACCGCTCCACCGGCGTATAGGTGCCCAACACATTGGACATATGGGTGACCGCAAGCAGCCGCACTTTGCCATCGGCAAACACCTGCTCCAAATGAGAAAAATCGATCTCGCCGGCATCGGTAATTCGCACCACGCGCAACTCTATGCCGTGCGCATCGCGCAGCATCTGCCACGGCACCAAATTCGCGTGGTGCTCCATTTCGCTCACCACCACCGCATCCCCGGCCTGCAGTGCGCTGCGCCCGTAGCTATGGGC
The DNA here is from genome assembly GCA_049964975.1 of Acidiphilium sp. Classification (GTDB taxonomy): domain Bacteria; phylum Pseudomonadota; class Alphaproteobacteria; order Acetobacterales; family Acetobacteraceae; genus Acidiphilium. The sequence goes on along the minus strand of JBMFWT010000020.1, from coordinate 8,611 downwards.
CACCAGATTGACCGCCTCGGTGGCGTTGCGCACGAAAATGATTTCATCGCGCATTGCATTGATGAACTGCGCAACCTTGTCGCGCACCGCCTCATAATCATCCGAGCATTGTTCGCTCATCCAATGCAATCCGCGATGCACATTGGCGTAGCGCGTCTCCATCGTGCGCACCATCGCATCGATCACAGCGCGCGGTTTTTGCGCGGACGCGGCACTATCCAAAAACACCAATTTCTTGCCATGCACATGTTGGCTCAGGATCGGAAAATCGGCTCTGATCCGCTCAACATCGAATGAAGGCGCTGCGACGGCAACACTCATAACGCGGCCCTCCGCCACCATTCATCAATCGCCGCCTCGAATATTGGCCGCGCCACACTCTCACCAATCGGCTCCAACGCCTCGGTCAGAAACGCCCGGATTAGCATCGCCCGTGCCTGTGCCTCATCAATGCCTCGGCTGCGCAAATAGAAAATCTGCTCAGGGTCCAGCGCCCCAATCGTCGCACCGTGGCTGCATTTCACATCGTCGGCGAAAATCTCCAACTCCGGCTTGCTATCAATTTCTGCGTCCGGCGAGAGCAACAAAGCTTGGTTCATCTGATACCCATCGGTCTTTTGGGCAATCCGATCCACTTCGATGCGTCCTTGAAAAACGCCACGCGCCGTGCCGTCAATCACCGATTTCACCGTCTGACGGGACGAGCAATGCGGTGCCTTGTGCGCAATCACTGTGGTGATATCCCCGTGCTGACGGCCCGTTAACAACTGCGCGGCATTCAATTGCACATCGCCATGCGCGCCCGCCAGCGCCACGTGAAACTCGCTGCGCGCCAGCGAGGCTCCGGTGGCGAGGGTAAATCCATTATAGTGCGCGGCCTCGTCCATCGTAACAAAAACCGTCGCAACATGCACCGATTGCACCGCATCATCTTGCAGCCGGTAATGCTCAAGCCGTGCGCCCGCGCCGAGCGTGATCTCCCAAACCGGATCGTGAACATAAGCGCCCGATCCTTGGGCCACTTCAATAATCGTCAATGAAGCTTCAGCGCCCAACACTACCCGATAACGCGGTGTGATCGGCTGCGCGTTGGCGCACGCCTGCGCGACAACCATCACCGTGCCACCCGCCTCAGCGGCGCGGAGCGTGATATCCACCCCATCCTGACCGAGCGCGGTATTCAACGCCACTAACGAATTGGCCCCGGCCGGCACGGCTTCATCACGCACCAGCCTGCTCATAAACGGCGCCGGACGCGATGATGCGGCATCCCAAACGCCATCACGCAGCACCGCGCAGGGTAATGATAAATCCGGCAGCATCAGAGCGGCCCGATCACCGGACGGCGTCCAATCGAAATCGCGCATCCGCGCCTTCAAATCGGTGAAATGCCAAGCCTCATCGCGGCGGTTGGGAAATCCCACCGCCCGGAATGCGTCCAGCGCCGCTCGCCGGTGCGGATGCTCCGCAACCGATGCTAAATCGATCCGATCCAGAAAAGCGAGGTCGCTCATGCGGCTTCTAGTCCTGCGTAGCCATGGGCTTCGAGTTCCAGCGCGAGGTCCGGCCCGCCGGAGCGCACGATGCGCCCGCCCGCCAACACATGCACCCGGTCCGGCACGATATGATCGAGCAAGCGCTGATAATGGGTAATCACCAAGGCCGAGAAATTCGGCCCGCGCGCAGCATTAACCCCATCGGCGACAATGCGCAGCGCATCAATATCAAGCCCGGAATCGGTTTCATCCAATAAGGCCAGACTCGGTTGCAGCAAGGCCATTTGCAAAATCTCGTTGCGCTTCTTTTCGCCGCCGGAAAACCCGACATTGACGTTCCGCTTCAGCATGTCTTCAGGCATCGATAGGCGCTTGATCGCCGCCCGCGCCTCTTTTAGAAACGCAACCGTATCCATTTCCGGCTCACCGCGCGCCTTGCGCACGGCATTGACCGCCGTGCGGATAAAATTCGCATTGCCCACGCCCGGCAGTTCAATCGGATATTGAAACGCTAAAAACACTCCCGCCGCCGCACGCGCCTCAGGCTCCATCGCTAACAAATCTTGACCATTAAACAACACACTGCCGCCGGTCACCTCATAGCCCTCACGCCCGGATAGCACATAGGACAAGGTGGATTTCCCTGCCCCGTTTGGCCCCATAATGGCGTGAATTTCGCCATCCGGCACCACCAGATTAATGCCATTGAGGATCGTTTTATCCTCGATTGAGGCCGTCAAACCCTTAATCTCTAACATCGTGCAATCCTTACCCTACCGAACCTTCGAGCGACACAGCCAATAATTTCTGCGCTTCCACCGCAAACTCCATCGGCAATTCCTTCAGCACCTCGCGGCAAAACCCATTGACCAGCAACCCAACTGCATCCTCTTCGGACAGCCCGCGCGAGCGGCAATAAAACAACTGGTCATCAGCAATCTTCGAGGTGGTCGCTTCATGTTCCACCTTCGCACTCTGATTACGACACTCAATATACGGCACCGTATGTGCCCCGCATTGATCGCCGATCAGCAGGGAGTCACACTGGGTGAAATTCCGCGCATTCCGCGCCTTGGGCATAATCCGCACCAACCCACGATAGGTATTGTTGGAATGCCCTGCCGAAATCCCTTTCGAGACAATCGTGCTCGTGGTGTTCGGTGCCAAATGGATCATTTTGGTGCCGGTGTCAGCCTGCTGCCGATGATTGGTCAGCGCCACCGAGTAAAACGAGCCACTGGACCCTTCACCCTGCAAAATACAAGACGGGTATTTCCAGGTAATCGCCGAGCCAGTCTCCACCTGCGTCCAGGAAATTTTCGATTTTGCCCCCCGGCACGCGCCGCGCTTGGTCACAAAATTATAAATCCCGCCTTTGCCATCCGCATCACCCGGATACCAATTCTGCACGGTCGAATATTTGATGCTCGCCTCATCATGCGCCACCAATTCCACCACCGCCGCATGCAGCTGGTTCTCATCGCGCATCGGCGCGGTGCAGCCTTCCAAATAGGAAACACTGGCCCCCGCTTCAGCGATAATCAGCGTCCGCTCAAACTGCCCGGTATTGCGGGCATTGATCCGGAAATAGGTGGATAATTCCATCGGGCAGCGAACACCTTTAGGAATATAGACAAAACTCCCATCGGAAAACACAGCCGAATTCAGCGCCGCATAGTAATTATCTCCAGCCGGCACGACACTGCCGAGATATTTGCGCACCAACTCAGGATGTTCACGCACCGCCTCGGAAATTGAGCAAAAAATCACGCCAACCTGGGCCAGACTATCGCGAAACGTCGTCGCGACCGAGACACTGTCAAACACCGCGTCAACCGCAACGCCCGCCAAGCTGGCCCGCTCATTCAGCGGGATTCCCAATTTCTCATACATTTCCAGCAACGCCGGATCGACCTCATCGAGCGATTTGGGTGCCGGCGCGCGCGGCGCCGCGTAATAATGCAAATCCTGATAATCGATCCGTGGATGCATAATGCGCGCCCAAGCCGGGTCCGCCATGGTGAGCCAAGCGCGATACGCTTTCAGCCGCCATTCCAGCAGCCATTCCGGCTCCTGTTTCTTGGCCGAAATCAGGCGAACAATATCCTCATTCAGCCCTTTCGGTGCAAAATCCATATCAATCGCGGTCTCAAACCCGTACTGATACCCACTCTCGGCCAGCCGGTCGATCGTCTCGCGTGTCTCGGTGATCGCAGCCATCAAAACCCCTATTTCAATACGGCTAACGCGCCGTGATCCAGTTCCGTCGCCGAAAGCCGCATGGATTTCGGCACCGTCGCCACTTGCATGTCTGCAAGCGTAATCGCCCCTAACGCCTCGCTGATCGCGTCATTCACCACACTCCAGCGCCCCGCCATCGGGCACAGCGATTGGCTCTCGCACGATCCGCCGGTTCCCTCCACGCACGCCGTCAGCGCAATCGGGCCATCGATCGCCGCGATCACCGCTGACACCGGGATCGCGCTCAACGGACGGATCAGCCGATACCCGCCCCGCGCCCCGCGCTGCGATGCGACCAGCCCCGCCTGCGCCAACCCTTTGAGCACCTTGCCGACCGTTGGCTCCGGCAGCCCAATGGCCGCCGCAATCCCCGGTGAGGTCTCAATATCCGCCGATTGTGCGAGACGAACCAGCACAACCACGGCATAATCGGTGAGGCGTGACAAACGGAGCATGGGCCATCTCAATTGGGGACAACAGCGGTCCTAATTGAAATGGGGCATGCTGGCCCAGACGTCAAGCCTTTTTATAACGCCAATCGCTTGATCAAGTCGCCAGGATCGCCCCGATCATCGGCGCCAGCTCCGCCGGCTCGTCAACCTGGAACGCCGCGTCCGCCTGCCCATAGCCCCAATTGCAAAAAATCCCGGTCGTCGCACAGCCCGCCGCCGCCGCCAGATCGTTCGGATGATCGCCAATCATCACCGCACACGAAGCCGGCACGCCAATCGCGTCCAGCACCGCCTGCAAATGGCGCGGGTCGGGTTTGCGAAACGGCGTGGCATCGCCGCCAATCACCGCCTGAAATGGCGCCTCCAAATCCAGCGCCGCCAGCACCTTGCGCGCCGAAACTTCGGGCTTGTTGGTACACACCGCCAACACATAACCTTCGCCCGCCAGCGTCGCCAAAGCTTGCGGTATCCCCGCGAAAACAACGGTCAAATCCGTCACATGCGCTTCATAATCCTCGAGAAAAATCTGCACATCGGCATCGCTCGGCACCAGCCCGCGCACCGCATAGCCGCGTTTGAGCAACATCAGCGCCCCATCGCCAATCATCGGTTTCACCAACGCTGGCTCAACCGGGGCCTCGCCATGCCGCGCCAGCGAACGGTTCAGCGCCGCCGCCAAATCCGGCAAACTATCAATCAACGTGCCATCCAAATCAAAAATCGCCGCCCGCTTGCCGCACACCGCATCCGCCATGAAAAACTCCGATAAATATCTTGACCGGCCCATCCTTTGACACGGCACGCACCCCAAGGCTACCGCATTCTCATGACGCAGTTGCACAAAACCGCCATCATCCTCGCGGCCGGGCTCGGCACCCGGATGAAATCACGCCACCCGAAAGTAACGCACCGCATCGCCGGCCTGCCGATGCTCTCGCACCTGATCAACAGCCTCGCTCCGCTTTATGATCGGATCGTGGTGGTCACCGGGCCGGACATGCCCGCCGTCACCGCCCTCGCCGCACCGCACCCCACCCTGATCCAAACCGAACGGCTCGGCACCGCCCACGCCGCCCGCGCCGCCGAAGCGCAATTCGGTGAGGGCATCGTCTCGATCATTTACGGCGATAATCCGCTACTCACCGCCCCGATTTTTCAAGCCCTGATCGATGCGGTGAGCGGCCCCAACGGCGCTGGCCTCGCTTTGATCGGCACCCACCCGCCCGATCCCGGTGCCTTTGGCCGCATCATCACCGAGCACGGCAGCGCCCAGCGCATCATTGAAAGCGCTGACGCCACCGAGGCGGAAAAAGCGATCACCCTCTGCAATATCGGCGGCTTCACCGGCCACGCCGCCGCCCTGCGCACCTGGCTGCGCAGCATCGAGAATCACAATGCCAAGGCCGAATATTATCTCACCGACCTCGTGGCCCGCGCCCGCGCCGATGGCCAAACCGTGCGCGTGATCGAAGCGCCCTGGGCGCAATGCCTCGGCGTCAATTCCCGCGCCGAGCTCGCCGCCGCCGAAGCGGCCCTGCAAACCCGCCTGCGCGCCGCCGCCCTCGCCGCCGGCGTGACCATGACCGCCCCTGACACCGTGTTTCTCGCCGCCGACACCATCCTCGCCCCTGATGTTACCATCGAACCCAACGTGATGTTCGGCCCCGGCGTGCGCCTCGCACCCGATGTCACCATCCGCGCCTTTTCGCACCTCGAAGGCTGCACCATCGAACCGGGCGCGATCATCGGCCCGTTCGCCCGCATCCGCCCCGGTAGCCTGATCGGCGAAGGCGCTCATGTCGGCAATTTCTGCGAAGTCAAAGCCACCCATCTCGGCTCCAAAGCCAAGGTCAATCACCTCTCCTATCTCGGTGACGCCTCCATCGGCGCGCGCACCAATATCGGTGCTGGCACCATCACCTGCAATTACGATGGCAGCGCCAAGCACCGCACCACCATCGGCGCGGACGCCTTCATCGGCTCAGATGTCGCCCTGGTCGCCCCGGTGACCGTTGGCGATGGCGCGATCATCGGCGCCGGCAGCATCATCACCGAAAACGTCGCCGCCGACGCCCTCGCCCTCGCCCGCGCGCGTCAGGTGCAAAAACCCGGCCGCGCCCGCACGCTCCGCCAGCGCCACCAGCAACCCAAGGACCAGTAATCATGTGTGGAATCGTCGGTGTTATCGGCAGCCAACCCGCCGCCGAACTTCTGCTCGATGGGCTCAGCCGCCTCGCCTATCGCGGCTATGACAGCGCTGGCATCGCCACCCTAGTTGATGGCGCGATCACCCGCCGCCGCGCTGAAGGCAAACTCACCAACCTCACCGCCGCCCTACGCGCCAACCCACTCCCCGGCACCACCGGCATCGGCCATACACGCTGGGCCACCCATGGCGCGCCCACCGAGGCGAACGCCCATCCGCACGGCACCGCCCGCGTCGCCGTTGTGCATAACGGCATCATCGAAAACCATCTTTTGCTCCGCACCGAGTTGGAAGCCGCCGGCCAAATCTTCGCCTCGGACACCGATACCGAAACCGTCGCCCAACTTCTCGATTATCACCTCGCCCGTGGCCTCGCCCCGCTGCAAGCCGCCGCCGCCACCTTCCACCGCCTCGAAGGCGCCTACGCCCTCGCGCTGATCTTTGCTGATCACCCCGAACTCATCATCGGGGCGCGACGCGGCGCTCCGCTCGCCGTCGGCTATGGCGATGCCGAAATGTATCTCGGCTCAGACGCCCTCGCCCTCGCGCCGCTCACCCGCAACATCGCCTACCTCCAGGACGGCGATTGGGTCGCGCTGAGCCGCACCGATGCGATATTTTACGACTCCGCCGATCAACAAGTCACCCGCAAAATCGAAATCACCCGCCTCACCGGCGCCGCCATCGGCAAAGGCAATTTCCGCCACTTCATGGAAAAGGAAATCTGCGAAAGCCCCGTGGTTATCGGCGACACGTTGCACCGCATGATCGATCCCGCCAGCCGCATGCCCGTGCTCCCCGCGCTCGATCTCGATCTGCGCGCCATCCGCCGCATGGTGATCTCCGCCTGCGGCTCTGCCTTCTATGCCGGCCTCGTTGGCCGCTACTGGCTCGAAGAATATGCCCGGCTGCCCACGGATGCCGATGTCGCCAGCGAATTTCGCTACCGTAACCCGCCGCTCGAACCCGCAACCCTCGGCCTCGTCGTCAGCCAATCCGGCGAAACCGCCGATACCCTCGCCGCCCTGCGCTATATGCGCCAGCAAAATTGCCAAACCCTCGCGGTGGTCAACGCCATCGAAAGCACCATCGCCCGCGAAAGCACATTCGCGCTGGAAACCATCGCCGGGCCGGAAATCAGCGTTGCCAGCACCAAAGCCGTCATCGCCCAAATGACTGTGCTCGCTGCCTTCACCCTCGCCCTCGCCCGCGCCCGCGCCACCCTCGATGACGCGACCATCGCCCGTCTTGTCGAAGCGCTGATGGAAGTCCCGGCCAAAGCCGCCCAACTGATCGCCGATGATACCGACATCCGCGCCCTCGCCGCCGCCATCGCCGATAGCCGCGACATCCTGTTCTTTGGTCGCGGCTCGATGATGCCCATCGCCCTCGAAGGCGCGCTCAAACTCAAAGAACTCAGCTATATCCACGCCGAAGGCTACCCCGCCGGCGAAATGAAACACGGCCCCATCGCCCTGATCGACCCCAGCGTGCCCATCATTGCCGTCATCCCCTCAGGGCCGTTGTTCGAAAAAACCGCCTCCAATTTGCAAGAAGCCGCCGCCCGTGGCGGACGCATCATCGTCCTGAGCGACGTCACCGGCGCCGCCCAACTCGCCAGCATCGCCAGCCACAGCATCTTGCTCCCCTCATGCGACCCCTTCGTCGCCCCCATCCTCTACGCCCTGCAAGTGCAAATGCTCGCCTACCACGTCGCCATCCTCAAAGGCACCGACGTCGACCAACCCCGCAACCTCGCCAAATCCGTCACCGTCGAATGATTTCGCTCCCTCCGCTCAGTCGCCTGTTCGAAGGCAATAAAGTTTGCTCCTATGCGGCGTTGTTGCATGAGTCGGGTCAGGGTTGGTGATCGCCATGGTAGCGGCGTTTATTTGACCCTCACGGACACCGGCATACCGAGGCTGGCCATCCGGTTCAGGACATTGCAGGCAATTTTGGCTTCGGTCTGTTGATTGGGTAGAGTCCGAGCGTGAAGTCGCCGACCGATAATGGTCTTGTACCGGAACATGGCGGTTTCAACAAGACTTCGTCGACCATAGCCGGATCGTTGCTGCCAGCCGCGCCGACCGTGCTTTGCGATAGCCTCGAGATGGCGGTCGCGCTGGGTAGGGGTCTCATTTTGACCGGCCACCGCCGTTGAACGGGGCGGAATAATGATGGCGGCTCCCGGATGATTTGCTGCCACCGCATCGTAG
>JBMFWT010000019.1:0-45912 GCA_049964975.1 Acidiphilium sp. | reverse complement strand
CATGCTGACCGCGCCGAGGAGCAGAGCGCGCGCGCCAAAGCGCGGGCCATGGGCCGAAATGGTCTGATTTTTCATCGGTAGCCTCCTGAAGCGTTTATGGATTGTTGATGTTCGGTGAAGAATCCGAAACAATCCGGTGCGCCACTCAGTAACGGAGCGTTGCCGATTTGTGTGTTAACGTTACGGGACAAATTGGTTGCAGTTTAGTGACGGTTGCTGCGCGTGGAGGTCGGCCAGCGGTTTGGGGATGATTTGATTGTTTTGCGGGTGCGGGTTATCGGCGATGGGTGGTTTGGCGATGGGCCGGGCAGGTGATGGGGTGGAGATGGATTGCCGCGACCGCTTCGCGGCCTCGCAATGACGGGTGGGGGCGGTTGGTGACGCGGCGCGAAAAAATACGGTGGTCCGGTGCGATTTTCGGGTTGGTGCTGGGGTGGGTGCTGGTGGGGCAGGGGGCGCGGGCGGCTGGGTTGGCCGGGGCTTGTCGGTCGTTGCCGATTTTGCCGAAAAATTTGGTGCTTGGGCAGGTGTTTCCGGTCAATTTGCCGCCTTACGGGTCGGTTTGCTTTGCGGCGCATCTGATCCCTGATCCGTTTGAATATCCGCCGGCGCAGCATGTTCATGGGCGTTGGGGGCCGTATATCGCGTTGAGCTTATATCGGCATGGGCGGGATGTTTATGATTTTACCGATCCGCATACGCCGCCGGAATTGTGGAATACCGGGATTGATAAACTGGTCGCGGTGGCGTTCCGGCGCTTGCCGGGGAGCACTGCTATGGATGTGATTGTGCTTGGGCGCGGTCACGGGGCGGGGGCTTCGGCGATTTATCAACCGCTGGTGTTTATGGGTTCGCGGACGGGATTTTCGCTGAATTATAATCTGAGTTTGACCCTGTTTGAGCGGGCGAATATTTCCAATATGCCGAGTTTGTTGGGTGCGATTGATAAAATCGGGGTGTCGGTGCCGCCGCCAAGGGCGTGAAAATAAGAGTGTGGTCTGGTCGGTGGTCTGGGGGGCATGGACAGATCGGCTGGTTGCGGGCAAGGAGCGAGAATGGAATTTGATTTGACTGCTTTGCCGCCGCTTGATCAGTACAAGCTGTTGGCGTCGACGATTGTGCCGCGCCCGATTGCGTGGGTGGTGACGCTCAGCCCGGATGGGACGACGAATGCGGCGCCGTTTTCGTTTTTTAATGCGTTTGGGGCGGGGCCGCCGATTATTTGTATTGGCATTGGCGCGCGGGCGGTGGGCAATCCGAAGGATACGGGCGAGAATATTCGGCGCGAGGGCGAGTTCGTGGTGAATTTGGTGGCGCGGGCGAATGCGGAGGCGATGAATATCACCGCGATTGAGTTCGGGCCGGAGGTGAATGAGATCGAGCAGGCGCAGTTGAGTGTTTTGGCGTCGAGCCAGGTGAAGCCGCCCCGGATTGCGGAGAGTCCGGTGGCGATGGAGTGCAAGCTGCATTCGATTATCGATTTTTCGGCTGATCGGGCGTTGGTGATTGGCGAGGTGGTGGCGATGCATGTGTGGGATCATGCGGTGCTGGATGCGAAGCGCTGTCATATTGATACGCCGAAGCTGGATTTGATCGGGCGGATGCATGGCGGGGGTTGGTATACCGGGACCAGCGAGCGGTTTGATATGCCCCGGATTCCGGTGGAAGATTGGCCGATCCGGTGATCGCGGATGGGTGAGCGGCCGGTTCTGGCGCTGACCATGGGTGACCCTGCCGGGATTGGCGGGGAGATTACGGTTTCATGTTGGCGGGAACTGCAAGCGCGGGGTGCGGCGGGGCCGGTATTTGTGGTGCTGGCGGACCCGGATTGGCTCGCGGGGTTTGGCGTGCCGGTGCAGGTGATTGAGCGGGTGGAGCAGGTGCCGGGGGTGTTTGGCGCGGCGCTGCCGGTGTTGCCGGTGCGGCTGGATGCGGCGGTGACGCCGGGGGTGCCGTCGGGCGCGAATGCGGGTGCGGTGATCCGATCGATCGAGCTTGCGGTGGAATTGGCGCTGGGCGGTGCGGTTGGGGCGGTGGTGACCAATCCGATTGCCAAATCGGTGCTGTATCAGGCGGGATTTGGGTTTCCGGGGCATACTGAGTTTTTGGGGTTTCTCACCGGCTGTGCGCATCCGGTGATGATGCTGGCGGGGCCGGAATTGCGGGTGGTGCCGGTGAGTGTGCATGAGGCGCTGCGGGTGGCGGTGGCGGGGTTGCGCACCGAGGCGATTATGACGGCGGGGATGGTGACGCAGGCGGCGTTGATCCGGGATTTTGGCATTGCGCGGCCCCGGCTCGCGGTGGCGGGGTTGAACCCGCATGCGGGCGAGGCGGGGGCGATGGGCGATGAGGAGGGGCGGATTATCGCGCCGGCGGTGGCGGCGTTGCGCGCGCGGGGGGTTGCGGTGGTTGGACCTTTGCCGCCCGACACTATGTTTACCGCTGAGGCGCGGCGGCGTTATGATGCGGCGATTTGCATGTATCACGATCAGGCGCTGATCCCGCTGAAAACCTTGGATGTGGAGCGTAGCGTGAATATTACGTTGGGTTTGCCGATTATTCGCACCTCGCCGGATCATGGCACGGCGTTTGATATTGCCGGGCGTGGGGTGGCGCGGGCGGGGAGTTTGCTGGCGGCGCTGGAGGTTGCGGCTTCTATGGCGGTGAATTGGGGGGCGCGCTCATGAGCGCGCCGGTGCGGCTGGGGGTGAATTTGGATCACGTGGCGACGCTGCGCAATGCGCGGGGGGTGGATTATCCCGATCCGATCCGGGCGGCGCGGCTGGCGATTGAGGCGGGGGCGGATGGGATTACGCTGCATTTGCGCGAGGATCGGCGGCATATTCGCGATGCGGATATCGAGCGAGCGCGGGCTTTGGCGATTCCGTTGAATATGGAGATGGCGGCGACGGCGGAGATGGTGCGGATTGCCTGTGGGCTGCGCCCGCATGCGTGCTGTTTGGTGCCGGAGCGGCGCGAGGAAGTGACCACCGAAGGTGGGCTGGATGTGGCCGGGCAGCGCGCGGCTTTGGGGCCGGTGGTGGCGGCGCTGCGCGATGCGGGGATTAGGGTGTCGTTATTTGTTGATCCGGACCCGGTGCAGCTTGATGCGGCGGCGGGGTTGGGGGCGCCGGTGGTGGAGTTGCATACGGGGGCTTACGCCAATGGTCGCGCGGGCGAATTGGCGCGGCTGGTGGAGGGGGCGCGGCATGCGGCGGGGTTGGGGTTGGAGGTGCATGCGGGGCATGGGCTGACCTATGAGAATGTGGCGCCGATTGTGGCGCTGCCAGAGGTGCGCGAGTTGAATATTGGGCATGCGCTGGTGGCGGAGGCGGTGTTTTGTGGGCTGGTGGAGTCGGTGCGGCGGATGCGTGCGGTGATGGATGCCGGGCGGCGGCGCGTGGGCATCGGGTGAGGCGCTGATCGGGGCGCTTGTGTTCGGGCGCTTGCGTTCGGGCGGCGGGGCGGTCAAAAGCCGGGTATGAGGGCGCTGATGCGGGCGAGCAGACTTGATTGGTATATTTTTCGCCAGCTTTCGGTAGGGCTGATCGCGATTACGGTGGGGTTGGTGGCGCTGACCTGGATGACGCAATCGCTGCGGTTCATTCAGTTGATTTTGCAGCATGGTTTGTCACCGGTGGTGTTTGTGCATTTGACCGGGCTGTTGCTGCCGAGTTTTTTCGCGGTGATTCTGCCGATTACGCTGTTTATCATTATTTTATTCGTTTATTCGCGGCTGGCGGCGGATCGGGAATTGACGGTGATGCGCGCGGCGGGCTGTTCGGATGTGGCGATTGCGCGGCCGGCTTTGGCGCTGACGGTGCTGGTGATGGCGCTGTGTTGGGTGTTGAATGTGTGGCTGGTGCCGAGCAGTTTGCAGAGTTTCAGCCGGTATGAGTTTGAAATTAGGAATAAAATTGCGGCGTTTTTGCTGGAGCCGGGGGTGTTTACCCCGATTGAGCCGCATGTGACGGTGTATGTGCAGCGGCGGACGCCGGATGGGGTGTTGCAGGGGATCATGATTTACGACAGCCGCGATAAGGGCGCGCCGGCGACGATTTTGGCGCGGTCTGGGCGGTTGGTGCGCGGAGCGACGGGGCCGCTGGTGCTGTTGCGCGATGGGTTGCGCCAGCAGCTCGATCCCAAGACGCAGCGGTTGAATACGCTGAGTTTCAAGCGGGATTTGATCAATATCAGCCAGGGGACCAAGAGCGATCCGGCGGTGGCGCCGAAAACGTCGGAGGCCTCGATGGCGCAGCTTTTGCATCCGGACCCGACCAAAGTGGGGGTGGCGACGCGCAAGAAATGGCATGCCGAGGTGGCGCGGCGGCTGGCCGGGCCGTTTGCGGTGCTCTCTTATGCGATGATGGCGCTGTTTGCCGCGCTCGGAGCAAAATTCCGGCGATTTGGCGGGATGGCGGCGCCGGCGAGTGCGGTGGCGGGGGTGATTATGCTGGTGGCGCTGAATGTGACGGTGGGGAATTTGGCGTCGCGGGATAATGCGTTGATTCCGTTGATTTGGTTGGCGGAATGTGGACCGATTTTGCTGATCCCGGCGGGGTTTTGGGGCTGGCGCCGATGGGCGCGGCGGGCGATGCGGTCCGCACCGCTGGGCACGGTGGCGTGATGGCGGGATTGGCGACGAGCACAGCGCCGATGGCGGCGCGGCGGGTGGGGCTGCCGCCTTGGACCCTGTCATTTTATATCGGGCGGCGGTTTTTGGCTTCGGTGCTGGCGATGCTGGGCGGGCTGACCTTGATCGGCGCGCTGTTTGATTTTCTGGATTTGCTGCGGCAGGCGGCGGATAAGCCGGCGGCGACGCTCGCGATTGTCGGTGAGATGGAGCTGCTGCGGGTGCCGTGGCTGGGGCTGCGGATTTTGCCGTTCGCGGTGTTGCTGGGCGGGATTTATGCGTTTTGGCGGCTGAACCGCTCCTCCGAGCTGGTGGTCGCGCGGGCGAGTGGGGTTTCGGCCTGGCAGTTTTTGGCGATGCCGGTGGCGACGGCGGCGGGGTTGGGGGTGCTTGCGATGACGGCGCTCAGCCCGCTCTCGGCGGTGATGTTTGCGCGGGCGGATACGCTCTATTCGGCGTATTTGGCGGTGGGGGCGGGGCCGCTCTCATTGAGCGGTGGGCAGCTTTGGGTGCGTCAGGCTGATCCCTCTGGTGCCAGCGGGGCGACGGCGATTTTGCACGCGAAGGATGTGCGGATCGTCAAGCATGTGTTGAGCACCGGGGCGGTGACGATTTTGCGGCTGGGGCCGCAGACGCAGTTTGTTGAGCGGATTGATGCAGGTTCGGCGATTTTGAGCCGGGGCGATTGGGTGTTGCGGCAGGTGGCGATTGTGCATCCTGATGCGGCACCGGACCAGGTTTCGGTGATCCGGTTTCCGACCGATTTGACCGTGCAGCGGGTGCAAGAGAGTTTTGCTGATCCGAGTGCGTTGTCATTTTGGGCGCTGCCGGGCTTCATTCATTTGTTGCGCCGGTCTGGGTTTTCGACGACGCGCCATGAATTGGCCTATCAGGCTTGGCTGGCGCTGCCTTTGCTGTGCGCGACCATGGCGCTGGTGGCGGCGGGATTTTCGATGCGCCCGGTGCGGCGCGGCGGGGCTGCGCAAATGCTGGCGGGCGGTGTGGCGTTTGGGTTTGCCTTGTTTATGGTGTCGGAAGTGGCGGCGCAATTTGGCAAATCGGGGGCGTTGCCGGTGATTTTGGCGGCGTGGGCGCCGGCGGCGGCGGGATTGATGCTCGCGGTTGCGTTATTGCTGCATCTGGAGGATGGCTAAGAGGATGGCGCGCTTAAGCTTAAAACATGCGATCCGGTGGCGCGCCTGGCCGTTGAGCCTGGCGGTGGCGGCGACGTGTGTTACGGTGGCGCACGCGCAGCTTGCCGGGCTGGTGGGCGGGCCTGAGCGGCCCATTTCCAAGACCGCGCCCGTGACGTTTCAGGCGGATCGGGTGCGGTATGATAAAAATACCGGGATTGTGACGGCTGCGGGGCATGTTGAAGCGTGGCAGAACGGGCATGTGTTGTTTGCCGATCGGGTGGTGATTAACCGCAATACCGATCAAGCGACGGCGATCGGCCATGTGGTGATCATGGAGCCGTCTGGGCAGGTGGTGTTTGCCAAGAAGGCGGATTTATCCCACGGGATGAAGGATGCGGTGACGCGCGGTGTGGCGGTGCTGCTCGCGCAGAATGGGCGGCTGGTGGGCAATGGGGCGCGGCGCTTTGGCGGCGAGATCAACGAGATTGCCAAGCCGGTCTATTCGACCTGCGATTTGTGCAAAAACGATCCGACCGCGCCGCCGCTGTGGCAAATTCGCGCGCGCAGCGCGGTGGAGGATTTGCAGCATAAGGTGATCGAATATCACGATGCCGAGCTGCAAATTTATGGATTTCCGGTATTTTATTTGCCGTATTTGTCCCAGCCCGATCCTTCGGTGCGGCGGCAGAGCGGGATTTTGATCCCGGCTTTTGGCTCATCGACCCATATTGGCGAGTTTTTCGCAATTCCGTATTTTTGGCGGATCAGCAAGAGCCAGGATGCGACGATTGTGCCGATTATCGCAACCAAGGCGGGGCCGGTGTTGGATGTGAAATATCGCCAAGCGTTCAATTTCGGCAAGTTGAACATCAATGTCTCGGCGGGGCATGATCGCTATGCGCAGGCGCGCGGCCTATCGGATGCGATTTTTGCCAACGGGGTGTTTGATCTCAATTCGACCTGGCGGGCTGGATTTTCGTATAATCGCACATCGAACGTGCAGTATTTGAACGATTTCCGCTATTTGCCTAATGCCGGATTTTTGGCCTCGAATGCCTATTTGGAGGGGTTTGGTCGAGGCTCGTATGCGCGGATTGATGCGCAGACTTTTCAGGGGCTGATCACCAGCATTACCCAGAGCCAGTTGCCGATTGTCGCCCCGTATGCGCGCTATGATTATGTTGGCAGCCCGGATGCGTGGGGCGGGCGGGTCAGTTTGGCGGCCAGCGCGTTCAATATTTTCCGGCAGGTGGGCACCGATTCGCGCCGGGTGGCCGCGATCATGGGGTATAATTTGCCGGTGGATGCGCCGGACGGGCTGTTGATCGATGCGCGATTGCGGCTGATCGCGGCGGGCTATTCGGCGAGCAAGCTCAATGAGCAGCCGAATTTTTCCAGCGTTGATGCGGCGAGCACGGCGCGGGCGATCCCGATCGGGGCGGTGCAGTTTCGCTGGCCGTTGGAGCGCTCGGCGGGGCGCTGGGGCACGCAGGTGATCGAGCCACGGGTTCAATTGGTGGTGGCACCGAATTACGGGATGACCCAAACGACGCTGATCCCCAATGAGGATAGTCTTGATTTGTCATTTACCGACGAAAATCTGTTCAGCCTGAACCGGTTTGCGGGGATTGATCGGTTCGCCGGCGGGGCGCGGGTTGATTATGCGCTGCAGGGGGCTTGGTATTTTCCGGATGGGGCGCGGATGTCCGGCTTGATCGGGCAATCGGTTGCGGCACATAAAAATGCTTTGTTTCCCGTGGGTAGCGGGCTGAATGACAATATTTCGGACATTGTCGCCCGGGCAACGGTGGCGCCGGTGCCGTGGTTGGATTTTACCTATCGCACCCGGCTGTCGCATCATGATTTGGGGGCGCGGCTGATTGATGGGTCGGTGCGGATTGGCACCAAGGCGCTGAATGTGACGCCGGGCTATCTCTATTCCAATACCGACCCGTATTATTTGGGCACCCAAGCGCCATTGCCGGCGGCTTATTTCATCCCGCGCCGGGAATTGACTTTGAGTGCGGCGACGGTGGTGAACAAGAATTGGAGTTTGTCGGCGATGACCGCGCGTAATATTCAGACCCAGCAATTCGATTATGCAGCGTTTTCGGCGACTTGGCAGAATGAATGCGCGGCGGTGAGCCTGAATTTCTATCGGCGCGACACCTCGTATAATAACGACCACGGCAGCACCACGGTGCTGATTAATATCACCCTGAAAACCCTCGGCAGTTTTGGATTTAGTGCACTATGAATACTCGGTTGGTTGATCTGCGGCGCATTGGTTTGCGGGCCTTGATCGTGACTTTGGCGGTATCGGCCCTGGTCCTGAAGCTGGGCGGGACGGCGCGGGCGCAGGATGCGCGGATTGCCGCTGTGGTGAATGGCACGGTGATTACCAATCAGGATGTCGATGCGCGGGCGCGGCTATTTGCGCTCTCGGCGGGGTTGCCGATGTCGGCCAACACGCTGAGCCGGTTGAAGCCGCAAATCGTTAATCAGTTGATCGATCAGACCTTGCAGCTACAGGCGATTGAAAAAAACCACGTGGTGGTCACGCAGAAGCAAATTGCGGCGGCGGTGGAGCGGATCAACAAGGCCAATGGGTTGCCGCCGAACGGGTTGCAGCTTCGGCTGGCCAAAGCGGGCATCCCGTTTTCGACGTTGATCAGCCAGTTTCGCACGCAAATTGGCTGGAATGGGGTGCTGAAAAAGCATTTGGGTGAGAATTTTCGCCCGACCAAGGAGGATGTGCTCGCTGAGCGGGCGGCGATGCGCAAGGAGATTGGCCAGACCCAGTATCATATTGCCGAGATTTTCGTGCCGATTGATCGGCCCCGCGATGCGCAGAATGCGCGCAAATTTGCCGATACGGTGATCAAGCAATTGCGCAATGGGGCGGCGTTTCCAGTCGTGGCGGCACAATTCAGCCAGAGCGAGAGCGCGCTCACTGGCGGCGACAAAGGCTGGGTGGCGCCTGATCTGCTTGATCCGGCGGTGCGCACGATTGTGGAGCGGATGCCGACTGGAGCGATTAGCGATCCGGTGCGGGTGCCGGGTGGTTATGAAATTGTCTCGCTGCTGGGCACGCGCAAATTTGGCGAGGTGCCGACCACGATTTTGCACGTTAATCAGGTGTTTTTGAAATTTCCCACACCATTCAATGGCGGACAGCCGGATGCCGGGCAGATTGCGGTGCTGAACCGGGCGGGGGCGTTGCGCGGCACTCTGCATGATTGCGCTGCGGTGGCGGCGGCGAACCAGGCGGCGGGCTCGGTGCGGCCCACCAGTCCGGGGCCGGTTGATCTCTCCACCGTGCAGCCGGCAGCGTTTCAGCAATTGCTTGGCTCGTTGCCGATTGGCCAGGCGAGCCAGCCGCTGGTGTCGCACAATGGCGTGGCGCTGGTGATGGTGTGTTCGCGGGTGCAAAAAACCACGGGTCTGCCGGGGCTTAATCGGATTGGCTCCGATTTGATCCAGCGGCGGGTATCGTTGGAATCGCGGCAATTGATGGATGCGTTGCATCGTGAGGCGATTATCACCCGCAGCGCGGGGGCCTGATCGATCAGCGCTGATCCCTCGATCCGGGCGGTGATGGCGCGGCACGGATTGTCGCCGCGCAAATCGCTCGGGCAGCATTTTTTGCTCGATCCAGATTTGCTCGCGCGGATTGTGCGGGCGGCGGGGCCGCTCGCCGGGGTGCGGGTGATTGAGGTGGGGCCGGGGCCGGGCGGATTGACCCGCGCCTTGCTCGCGAGTGAGGCGGAGAGCGTGGTTGCGGTGGAGATTGACCCACGGGCGGTCGCGGCGATTGAGGCGTTGCGGGGCGACCATCCGGAGCGGCTGCGGATTATCGAGGCGGATGCGATGAGCCTTGATTTGGCGGGATTGGTGGCGGCACCGCGCGCGATTATTGCCAATTTGCCCTATAATGTCGGCACTGGCTTGCTGGTGGACTGGCTGACCCAAGCGGACTCGTTTCAAGTGATGGTGCTGATGTTCCAGGCGGAAGTGGCGCAGCGCATTGTGGCGAAGGCGGGGGATGCGGCCTATGGGCGGCTGGCGGTGTTGGCGGGGCTGACAATGCAGGCGGATTTGGTGATGCATGTGCCGGCTTCAGCGTTTGTGCCACCACCCAAGGTGGAATCGGCGGTGGTGCGGTTACTGCCGCGCGCCGAGGTGCCGGAGCGGGCGGTGTTGGAGGTGGTGGCGCGGATTACCGCTTGTGCCTTTGGCCAGCGGCGGAAAATGCTGCGCGCCTCGTTACGGGCGATTGATGCGGTGCCGCTCCTGGAGGTTGCCGGGATCGATCCGCAGCGCCGGGCGGAGACGGTGCCGCCGGAGGCCTATTTGGCGATGGCGCGGCACGCTATGGCGGTAGGCCATGCGATCGCCAAGCCAGGGGCAGGCCGGCAATTTCCAGCGTGAGCCGTTGGGCGCGCCGGGGCAGGGCGATGATGCCGATGCCATTGGTCCAGAGGGCTGGATCGCCCGCGTCACGCGGGTGAAAGCCGGACCGGGCCCAATGATCCGGCGCGAATTTTGTGCGCCCGATGCGCAGTCCCGTCAGGGCGATGCCGAGTTGGCGCCAATCATCCGAAGCCGGATCGAACGCGGCGGGGGCAAAATGGGCGGAGCGGATTTCGGCGTAATCGCAATGGCGCGACGGCAAAGCAAAGCGGCGGGTGAGGGCGGTGCTGGGCAAGGGTTTGGCGGCGGTGCCATCGACCAGCACAGTAAGATCGGTGACGAAATGGCGAGAAAAGCCGCTGGCTTGCGCGCGGGCGAGCAGGCTGGCGCGGAGTTTTTGCAGGGTTTTGCCCTGGGTGCAGAGCGGGGCGGCGGCATCGTGATCCCAGCTTTTGCGGCGGCCAAATCGCGGGGCGCCATTTTCAAACGCGCTGCGATTGCCGGTATCGAGATAGGTTTCGCACGCTAGCCCTTCGGCCAGGACGATATCGTGGCGATCCAGTTCGAGATGGAAATAATGCACGCTGTGCGGCGGGTTGGCATTGGTGATGGTGGCGCCATTGATCAGATGTTTGGCGGGGATTAGCACGCCTTCGAAATAGATCCCGTGATCGGGTGAGAGGGATAGGGTGCGCCGGGGCATGCCGGGGCCGAACGCATCGGCCAGGATGCGCACCGGGGCGAGGCTGGGCGGGAGTGTTGGGCCGTGATGGGTGATGCGGCGATGCCCGATCCAGCGAATCGGGCGGATGGCGCCAAGGCGGGTGATGATGTGATCGCCAACGGTTAGATTTTCGACCGGGACGTGGCCGCGCGGGGTGAGGATTTCGGTGCCTGCGGCAAAGCAGGCGGGGTTTTGGGCGTTGAGGGTGCCGATCGGGATGATGGTGGCGAGGTTGCCGGTGAGTTCGACCGTTGCGTTGGGCAGGTTGGGGAGCAAAAGCTGATCGGACGCGCCAAAGCCGGGCAAGGTGAGCGTGGTGCCGATGGTGACGTCATCCAAAGTGAGGGTGGCGCTTGCCTGGGGGGCGAAGGCGAAGATTTGGCCGCTGATCGCGTCATTGATCATGGCGGTGGCGCTGCCGGCGAGGCCGATCGTGCCCTCGGTGCCGGCTTGATTGGTCACTGCGCCATCCATGATGGTGAGGCTGCCGCTATTGAGGATGATGGTGCCGGAATTTTCGAGTTCTGTGCCGGCAAGGGCGAGGGTGGCGCCGGGATTGATTTCGATCAGGCCGCTATTGGCAAAATAGGGCGCGGCGGCGCCGGGCAGGCCGGAGATGGCGCCGAGATCCACCACAATATCCACGTTGGCGGCGGGGGCGAGGGCGATCACCCCTTGATTGACCAGAGAATCTTGGGCGAATAGATCGGCGGTGCCGACCACTGAGAGGTGATTGGTGGTGCCGAAGGCGATGGCGCCGCCATTGCCGATCAGGCCCGCGGCGCTGGTGCCCGATTGCAGCAGGATGCTGGCATTGAGGGTGATGCCCGGATCGATCGACGCCCAAACCCCGTCGATCACACCAGTGAGGCCGGTGCCGGGGAGTTGGCCTGCTGACCAATTTTGCGTGGCACTCCAATCCGCAGCCGGTTCGGTGATCGGCTCGAACCAATCGAGCGTCACGGTTTGGGTGATCGCGATACCGAGGGTGGGGGCCAGAGGATCGGGCTGCATGGCGCGTTAGCCGGGTGATGAGGTGATCATTCCGGAATGCTATCAGAGATTGATTAACAGGCGTATAACAAAATCGGGGCGTGCCGGATTAATCGCTACCGAGCCGGGCGGCGCGTTGGGCGATGCGGAATGGTGCGGCGGGATAGACGCCGAGGATGTTGATTTCACGCGAGAAAAAATCGAGCTCTTCGAGGGCGAGGCGGACGGCGTGCTGTTCGGGATGGCCATCGATTTCGGCGAGAAACTGGGTGGCGGCGAATTGGCCGCCGACCATGTAGCTCTCTAGCCGGGTCATGTTGACGCCGTTGGTGGCAAAGCCGCTCAGGGCTTTGAACAGAGCGGCGGGCACGTTGCGCACGCGAAACACAAAGCTGGTCATCAGGTTTTCGGCATCCGGCGGCGGTAGCCTGGGCGTGCGGGCCATCACGTAGAAGCGGGTGGTGTTGTGCGGGGCGTCTTCGACGTTGGGGCGCAGGACTTCCAGCCCGTGAATCTCGGCGGCGAGGGCGGAGGCGATGGCGGCGTCTTGCGGGTTGTTCCAGCGGGCAACCAGTTCGGCGGAGACCGCCGTGTCGGCCTCGATCACCGAGATGACGCCGAGTTCGCGGATCAAATTGCGCACCTGGCCGAGGGCCACGGCGTGCGAGTGAACGCGCCGGACGGCGGTGATGTCCGCGCCTTTGGGGCCAAGCAGGCAATGTTCGACCCGTTGGAAATGTTCGGCGATGATCGAGAGGCCGGAATGGGGCAGCAAAGCGTGCATGTCCGGCACGCGCCCGACCAGGGAGTTTTCGGTGGGGAGCATGGCGAGGGCGGCTTCGCCCTGCAACACCGCCTCGATGGCGGCTTCGAAGGTTTGGCAAGGCAGGGTCGGCGCGCCGGGATAGGCGGTGCGGCAGGCGAGATCGGAATAGGCGCCGGGGGAGCCTTGGAAGGCGATGGGGCCAGATAAGGGGGTGTTTGCGGTCATGGCGCTAGTTCCTCGCGGGCGCGGTGCAGATCGTCAATGGTGTCAACGCCGAAAGGGGGTTTGGCGATGCGCGCGGCACCGATGCGCAGGCCGTGTTCGAGGGCGCGGAGCTGTTCGAGTTTTTCGCGCTGTTCGAGCGGGCTGGGCGGGCTGGCGACGAAGTGATCGAGGGCGGCGCGGCGATAGGCATAGACGCCGATATGATGCCAGAGCGGGCCGGGGCCAGAGGGGATTACGGCGCGGCTGAAATAGAGGGCGGTGGCGATGGGGTTGTGCTCGGAAAAGGCGCAAGCGACTTTGACCACCGACTCGGCGTGGCGCTCGGCTTCGGTGGTGATCGGGGCGACCAGGGTGGCGATGTCGTAGGTGGGTTGGGCGAGCACGCTGAGCAGCGCGTGTAAGGCGGCGGGATCGATAGTTGGAAGATCGCCTTGTAGATTGATGATGATATTGTATTTCTTATCGGGATCGAATTGCTGGAGGGCGGCGTGAATGCGATCTGAGCCGCTGGGGAGATCAGGGTCGGTCAGGATGGCGGTGCCGCCGTCAGCGGTGATGGCCTCGGCGATGGCGGGTTCGGCGCAGGCGACCACCACCGGACCGAGGGCGGCTTGTCGGGCGCGGCGCAGCACATGCACGATCATCGGGCTGCCGTGAATATCGGCCAACGGCTTGTTCGGCAGGCGGGTGGAGCCGAGCCGGGCGGGGATCAAAATTATCGGCGTTGAGATTGGAGCCTCCCTGATATTGGGGTATGATCGCTTGTATCACTTTCCTAAATCGCTATACGTCTTCCGGTCAAAACCTCGATAGAGCAGGGAAACAAGGTTCGCATGAGTTCGCAGCACAACGGAGAAGCGGGGCGCAAACGTGATCCGCTATTGTTCAACAAGATCGCGGGCGGCGTGCTGTCGGCGGGGTTGGTGCTTTGGATCGGTGTGCATATTGCCGACTTCCTCACCGCCAGCAAGGCACCGCCAAAGCCGGTGGTGGCGGCGGCGAGCACGGCCCCTGCGGCGGCGGCGGCGATTCCCTCGATTAACGGGTTGATTTTGAAGGCCGATGTGAAAAAGGGTGCGGCTTTTGTGCAGCAGCAATGCTCGGCCTGTCATAGCGTCAATCAAGGCGGTGCGAACGGGGTGGGGCCGAATCTCTATGGGGTGATGGGTGCGCCGATGTTTGCGCATGCCGGGTATCATTTCTCCTCGGCGGTGGAAAAAGTTGCCAAGGGGAATTGGGGCTATCAGAAAATGAATGAATGGCTGCTCGATCCGCAGACATTCGCATCGGGCACGCGGATGGGGTATCCGGGCATCAAGAATGATGTGCAGCGGGCGGATGTGATTGCCTATTTGCGCACCTTGTCGGCCAATCCAATTCCCTTGCCGTCCGCGACGGCATCCGTGGCGAGTGCGGCGCCGGCGGCTTCGGTGGGTGATGGTGCGCCTTCGATCAAGGCGTTATATGCGTCAGCGGTGATTAGCAAAGGTCAGTCATTCTTTGAGCAACAATGCTCGGCCTGCCATTCGATCAATAAGGGCGGGGCTGCGGGTGTTGGCCCGAATTTATATGGCGTGTTGCAGGGGCCGATGTTTGCGCATCCGGGCTATAGTTTCTCGGGCGCGGTGAAGAAAATCGCGGCAGGTAATTGGACGCCGCATCAGATGAATGATTGGTTGTATAACCCGATGAAAGATGCGCCGGGGACGCGGATGGGCTATCCGGGGATTAAGAATAATCAAGTGCGGGCGGATGTGATTGCGTATTTGAATGCGCAATCGGATAAGCCGGACACGTTGAAATGAGTCTCGCCGCCATCGGCTTCGCTGCGGCTGCGGAAGCGGCAGCGGACGCCGCTGGTGCGGTGACTAGGCGGTATTTTCGCGCCTCGATCGATGTCGACATCAAGGATGACCAAAGCCCGGTGACGCTTGCGGATCGGGGCGCGGAGGCGGCGATTCGCTCGGTGCTGGCGGCGCATTATCCGCATCATAGTTTCATCGGCGAGGAGTTGGGCGGGACGGCGCAGTCGCGCTATACATGGTTGATCGACCCGATTGATGGGACGCGCGCGTTTATTACCGGGCGGGCGAGTTTTGCCACGCTGATTGCGCTGCTTGATGGCGAGACGCCGATTCTCGGCTTGATCGATCAGCCCGTGACCGGGGAGCGTTGGCTCGCTCATGGCGGGCAATTGCAGTTTACCGGGGCGTTTGGCGGCAAGCCGGGCGGGCGGAAATTGCCGGGGCTGGCGCAGGCGGAATTGTCATGCACCACGCCGGATATGTTCGATGCCGCGCATTATCAGCGTTTCCGCGGCTTGGCCGGGGCGTGCCGACGGGTGACCTATGGCGGTGATGCCTATGGCTATGGGCTGTTGGCGCTGGGGCATATTGATGTGATCGCCGAAGCGGGGCTGAAGCCGTGGGATTGGGCGGCGTTGGTGCCGGTGATTGAAGCGGCGGGAGGCCGGATTACCGATTGGGCCGGTGCGCCGTTGCGCATGGCGAGTGATGGCACGGTGTTGGCGGTGGGTGATCCGGCGTTGCTCGCCGCGTGCGTGCGCGGTTTGGCGGGGTGAGCGCTGAGATTGCGCATCTGACGCTGGACTCTGCGTCGCTTGATCAATGGTTGGGGCGATGCGAGGCGGTGCATCGGGCCTTGCGGACCGCGCTGCCTGCGGATTATCGGGGTTTGGTGCGGCGGGTGATGGCGCAGGGCGCGGAACTCGCGATCCGGCATCAAAGCGGGGTGGTTTGTGCGCTGGCGGTGTTTCGCTGTTATCAAAACACCTATGATGGGCAACGGTTTTATATCGATGATTTGGTGACCGACCCGGCGCAGCGCAGTGCCGGGCATGGGGCGGCGTTGATCGCCTGGTGCGAGGCGTTGGCGCGCACGCGCGGCTGCGATTATCTATGCCTGGATTCAGGCGTGCAGCGGGCGCGGGCGCACCGGTTTTATTTTCGCGAAGGATTTGCCATCACCGCGTATAGTTTCCGCAAGGCGCTCAGCGACAGCGCGCCCTGATTGCCGCTGTGAGGTCGGCGGTGGTGGCGGTGCCGCCGAGATCCGGGGTTTTTGGGGTGGCGGGATTGCCCAGTGCGGTCTCGATAGCGTGCATGATCCGTGCTGCGGCTTCGGTTTCGCCCAGATGATCGAGCATCATCGCGCCGGCCCAGATGGTGCCGACCGGGTTGGCGATGTTTTGGCCCGCAATGTCCGGGGCGGAGCCGTGGACGGGTTCGAACATTGAGGGGAATTGGCGCTCCGGGTTGAGATTGGCGGAGGGGGCGACGGCGATGGTGCCGGTGACGCCGGGGCCGAGATCCGAGAGAATATCGCCAAACAGGTTGGAGCCGACCACCACGTCGAATCGTTCGGGGGTCATCACGAAGCGGGCGGCGAGAATGTCGATATGGTATTGATCGGTGCGGATTTCGGGATAATCGGCGCTGATCGCGGCGACGCGCTCATCCCAGAAGGGCATCGTGTGGAAAATGCCGTTGGATTTGGTGGCGGAGGTGACGTGGGGCCGGTTGAGGCGGCGGGCGAGGTCATAGGCGTAGCGTAGGATGCGATCCGTGCCGAAGCGGGTGAAAATACTGGTTTGTTCGACAAATTCGCGCTCGGTGCCGGCGAACATGCGGCCACCGACCTGGGAATATTCGCCCTCGACATTTTCGCGCACCACCCAGAAATCGATGTCGCCGGGTTTTTTGTCGGCGAGCGGGCAGGGCACGCCGGGCAGCAGGCGCACCGGGCGCAGATTGACATATTGGTCAAAGCTGCGGCGGATCGGGATCAGCAGGCCCCAGAGCGAAATATGATCCGGCACGCCCGGATAGCCGACCGCGCCGAGATAGATCGCATCGAAATCGGCGAGTTGGTGCAGACCATCATCGGGCATCATTTTGCCGGTGGCTTTGAAGGTTTCGCAGCTCCAATCGAAATGCTGGTAGCGGAGCGCAAAGCCGCTCGCGGCGGCGACCTGATCGAGCACGGTGATGGCGGCGGGGATGACTTCGCGCCCGATGCCATCGCCTTCAATGACGGCGATGCGGTAGGTTTTGCTCATTTTTTCGCTCCTATTTGGAAGGCGGTGGGGTCGGCGATAACCTCGCGGGGCCAGCGGCGATGCAGCCAGAGCCAGGCGCCGGGGGATTGGCGGACCCAGGCCTCGAGCCGATCATTAATCGCCTGGGTGAGGGTGGCGATGTTGGCTTGGCGGTCACTTTCGGTGGGGAGATCGAGCGGTGGCTCGATGGTCAGGCGCAGCCGGGCCGGGCCGATGCGATCAACGCGACCCGGGATCAGTGGGCAGCGGAATTTCAGGGCAAAGGCGGCGGCGGCGGGGGCGGTCATGGCGGGCAGGCCGAACAGCCGGGCTTCGATGCCGTCATTGAGTTTTTGATCGACCACCATGCCGAGGCGGCCACCGCGTGCGAGATGGGCGTAGGCGGCGCGCGCACCGCTCGCCCCTTTCGGGAACATCGGGATGTCGGCGCGCACGCCGGCACGGCGCAGCGATAGGATTAGCGCATCGACGCCCGGATTGGCCGCAGCGCGATAGACCGAGGAGGCGAGGATGCCCGCGCGGGCGGCGATGGGCGGAAAGGCTTCCCAATTGCCGAAATGGGCGGAGAAAAAGATCGCGGGGCCAGCGCCCAGGGCTTTGAGATGGTCGGCGCCGACCAGTTCGAAGCCGGGGCCGGTGCTGGTGAAATCGAGCGTTGCGAGATGGGGGAGTTCGCCGATGGTGCGGCCCAGATTATCCCAGACCGCGCGGATGATGGCGCGGCGGCTTGGTGCGTCGCATTCGGGCATCGCGGCTTGCAAATTCCGATCAGCGACGCGCGAGACCGGCAAGAGCGGGCCGATGGTCCGGGTGATGGCACCACCGAGGGCGCTGGCACGCGCAGGGCTGAGATGGGAGAACAAAGCGAGGGCGAAACGGGCGCTGAATAATTCGAGTTTTTGTTGGAAATTCATGGGAGTAGAGCGTCAAGTTGATCGGGTGCGTCAAAGATGAGTTCGGCTTTTACCACGATGCAGGCTTGGCGAAACGGGGCGGTCAATTTCACCTGATCCTTTTCGGTGGTCACCAGGATTGCTTGGTGCTGAGCGGCGAGGCCGGCCAGATGGGCGCAATCGGCATTTGTATAGCGATGATGATCGGGCAGCGCCACGCTGGCCATCAGGATGGCACCGCAGGCACGCAGGGATTCGAAGAATTTTTCCGGGCGGCCAATCCCCGCAAAGGCGACGACGCGCAGATTATCGAGCGGCACCGGGCTGATTGGCGCGATATGGGCGGTCAGCACGGGCAGGCTGGCGGGGAGGGCTGTGCCAGCGTGGCTGGTATCCGCACCGATCAGCACGGCGCAGGCGCAGCGGGCGGCGGCCTCTGTAATGGGTTCGCGCAGCGGGCCGGCGGGGAGGACGCGGCCATTGCCAAAGCCGAACCCGCCATCGATCACCAAGATCGACAGGGTTTTTTGCAAAGTGGGGTTTTGCAGCCCGTCATCCATGATTAGGCGGGCGGCGCCGGACGCGATGGCGAGGCGGGCGCCGGCAGCGCGATCCCGTGCCACGATGGTGGGCGCGGTTGCGGCGAGGAGGAGGGGCTCATCGCCGACATCAGCGGCGTGATGGCGGGTGAGATCGACCGCGATCGGGCCGACGAGGCGACCGCCATAGCCCCGGGTGAGGGCGAAGGCGGGAATTGCGCGGGCTTGGTAGCGCGCGAGCAGGGTGCGCACCAGCATGGTTTTGCCGCTTCCGCCGACGGTGGCATTGCCCACGCAAATGACCGGGATCGGGCTGTTCATGCCGGTTTGGGCGATGCGGCGGGCGGTGAGGCGGGTGGTGAGGCTTGCGAGGGGGCTGAGGAGGCGCGGCAGCAGGCCATCATGGCGCCAGAATTGCGGGGCGCGCATCAGAGCATCGCCTCGATCCGGCTGGCGAGGCGCCAGGGCAGTTCGGCACCTTGGGCGCAGGCGGCTTCACTGGCGGCACCGAGGGTGCGGACACGATCCGGGTGGGCCAGCAGATCGGCCAGAATCGGGGTGAGGGTTGCTGGCGTGACATCGAGCAAAGCGTGGGCGGCGCGCAAATGATCGGCGATTTCGGTGAAATTTTCGACATAAGGGCCAGTGAGGACGGCGCAGCCGAGTTGGGCGGCTTCGATCATGTTATGGCCGCCAATCGGGATCAGCGAGCCGCCGATCAGGGCGATGGGGCAGAGCCGGTAGAACAGGCCAAGCTCGCCCAACGTATCGGCGAGGTAAATGCCGCCTGGTTTGGGGGTTTGCGCCTGCGAGCGGCAAGCGACCGGGAGCGATCCGGCGAGGGGGATGATCGCGCTTGCGCGTTCAGGATGGCGCGGGGCGATCACGGTGATCAGGTCGGGGTAATCAGCGAGTAAAGCGCGGTGGGTTGCTAGAATGATCGCGTCCTCGCCCTCATGGGTGGAGGCGGCGAGAAACCAGCGATTGGACAAGGTGGCAAGGCTGGCGCGGGCTTTGGGGTGATCGGGCAAGGGTGGGGCGGAGAATTTCAGATTGCCCCAGCACAGCACATCGCGCATGCCAAGACTCTGCAGGGCGGCGGCGTCTTGGGCGGATTGTGCGGCGATCCAGGCGAAGCCGCCGAACAGGGTGCGGGCTGCGGCGGGGGCGCGCGCCCAGCGCCGGGCGCTGCGCGGCGAGAGCCGGGCATTGAGCAAGAGGCGCGGGATGGCGCGGGCATCAAGTGCGGTGAGCAGGTTGGGCCAGATTTCCGACTCGATGAAAATGGCCAAATCTGGCTGCCAATGATCGAGAAAGCGCTGGCTCGCGGCTTGGGTGTCGAGCGGGACGAATTGATGCAGCGCATGGGCGCGGGCGGCGGCGAGGCGCGCTGAGGTGAGGGTGCCGGTGGTGAGCAGCACCGAGATTTTCGAGCGCTGGGCCAGGAGATTGACCAAAATCAGGCTCGACATGGTTTCGCCCATGCTGGCGGCGTGGACCCAGATGAGTTTGTCGGCGGGGCGGGCGATGGAGGCGTGGCCAAACCGCTCGGCCAGGCGATCCGCTTGTTCTTTGCCGCGCGCGGCGCGGCGGGCGAGGTAGCGGGGCAGCAGCGGCGCGATCAGCCCGGTTGCGAGGCGATAGGTGGTGAGGCTTAGCGGCATAGGGCCCAGGCGCGCTCCAGCGCGGTGTTCAGTCCATTCTCGATCAGCGGCAGAGCGGTCTGCCAGTCATCGCGACCGATGGTGAGCGGGGGCAGGGCGACCAAAGCGCCACGGCTGAATGGAAGCGGTATTCGCATCCGATCCCAGCCGCCGGTGGTGATGGCGGCGCGGGTGATGGCGGCGGCGCAGAAAATCGGCACGCCGGCGCGGGCGGCGAGTTGGGCGACGCCGGGGGCGGCGCGGTGGCGCGGGCCGCGCGGGCCATCCGGGGTGAGGCCAATCGGGTGGCCGGTGGCGAGCAGTTTGAGTAATTGGCGCAGGCCAGACGCGCCGCCGCGCGAGGTGGAGCCGGGGACGGTTTCGATGCCGAAGCGGCGCATGGCGCGACCGATCAATTGGCCATCGCGATGGCGGCTGGCGAGAACATGGCCGATGGGCAAGGCGGGATCGCGCGCCGCAAAACGCCAGAGTGCGGGCATGCTGGGCAGGCATTCATGCCAGAAGGCGACGATGCAAGGCGGGCGGGCGCGCAGCGCGTGCAGGAGCAAATCCGCCTCGATCCGCCAGCGCGTGGTGGCGACGGCGCTTTGCACATAAAGCCCTGCCCCATCGGCGGCGATTTGGCGAAGCCGGTCTGAGTGAAAAAGCGAATCGCGCATGACTGCGGCGGTAGCATTTGTGCTCCGCGCCGTCATCCTCCCGAGCGGCGCCGGCTTGGAGGCGCTTGGTGGGCTGAGGCGGGATCGGGCGCTGCGCGATCAATGGCGGTGGCATGATCGGTCGCGGGCGGGCGTTGTGCGGCGAGCAGGGTGGCGAGGGTGCGAAAGCTGGGAGTGCGCGGGTCTGAGCGGCGCCAGACCAGGCCGATTTCGCGGCCCGCTGCTTCATCATTCAGCTTGCGGCAGCAGACCAGGTCTTGCAATTCGGGGCGTGCGGTGACGGCGAGGGCGGGCAGGAGCGAATAGCCTTCGCCGGCGGCGATCATTTGCCAGAGGGTTTCCAGGCTGGTGGCGTGGCGGGTGACGGGTTTGGCATCGCACAGGCTTAACGCTTGATCGCGCAGGCAATGGCCGTCTTCGAGGAGCAATAAATCATCGGCGGGTAGCGAATCGAGCGACAGGATCGGCAAGGTGGCGAGCGCGTGGCCGGGTGGGGTGGCGAGCAGGAAGCGCTCGAAGAATAATGGTGCGGCGATCAGGCCGGGGCGCGGCACGGGCAAGGCGAGGAGCAGGAGATCGAGCGAGCCATCGAGCAGGCGATCAATCAGGCGGGCGGTGCGGCCTTCGGTGAGGCGGAGCGACACATCCGGGCGTTCCTGGCGCAGCAGGCGGAGCAGGAAGGGCAGGTAATAGGGGCCGAGCGTTTCAATGGCGCCGAGGGCGATTTCGCCGGAGACCCCGTCATGCGGGCCGTGCGACAAGGTGAGCAGATGACGGGCTTCGAGCATCACCCGTTCGATTTGGGCGAGCAGGGCGGTGCCGGTTTGGGTGGGGGCGACGCGGCGCTTGGTGCGTTCGAAGAGCGGGGTGCCGAGAATGGCTTCGAGCTTGCGGATTTGTTCGGACAAAGCGGGTTGGGAGACGCCGCAGCGTTCGGCGGCGCGGCCAAAATGGCGCAAGGCGGCGACGGCTTGGGCGTATTCGAGATCGCGGAGCGAAAGGCCGGCGAGCGAGCGGGGATGATCGGTGGTGGGCGCTCCGGCGGTCGAGGATTCTGATGGGGGGATTGGCGGCGCGTTGGGCGGCATGGTGATTTATAGGAGCGAATATCGGCGGCGCGAAAGGCCGGGTTGCGGCGGGGCGTCGTCAATATCGGCGAGGGGGCGCAGCAATTTGATCCGGCGGCGGGGGAAATTGCGGGTGGTGTCCGCGAGCGCGTGGGCGCTGGACCAGCGTGTATTGGCAAAGGGGGTTGCCGGGCGGCGGGCGGATTGGCCGATCAGCCAATAGCCGCCATCGGCGGCGGGGCCGAAGACGGCGTGATGGCCGCGCAGGACATGCAAGGCGGTGCGCAGATCGGCTTCGGTGACGCCGGGGATGTCACTGCCGATCAGCACGACCGGGCGGCGTGGAAACCGGGCGATGGCGCGCTGCATTCGGGCGCCGAGATCGCCTCGGCCTTGGGGCAGGCGGGTCCAGCCCGGCGCGTGAAATTTGGCATGATGATCGGGGGTTGCGGCGATGATGCGGGTGACGCCGCGCACGGGTCGCAGGCGGCGCAACAGTTTATGCAGCAGGGTGCGTGACAGGTTCAGCGCGGCGCGGTCACCGATTTGGCGGGCGAGGCGGCGCTTGCCGACACCAAGGCGGGGGATGCGGGTGAAAATGATGACGACCGGGCGGCTCATCGGCGATAATCGGCGGCGAGCGGGGCGTTGGGCGTGCGCAGAAAGCGCAGCAGGCGGGTGAGGTTTTGCGCCGCACGGCGCAGCCAGCCATCGCGGATATAGGCGCTGGGATCGGTGGTGATGCACAGATCGAGCGGGGCGAGGCGGCGGCGACCGAGGCTTTGGGCGAGGGCGACATCTTCCATCAGCGGCAAGCCGGGCATGCCGCCGATGGCGGTGAGCAAGGTGGAATGGATCAGCAGCGATTGATCGCCATAAGGCAGGGCAAACAGGGCGCAGCGGAGCCGCACGCCGAGCTCAAGCAGGCGGGCGCGGGGATCGGCACTGTTAAAGCGCAGCCTGCCATAATGAGCGCGGTTGGGGCGGGTGTAGGCGGCGCGAACAGCGTCGGGCCAGTTGGACGGGAGCGCGCTATCGGCGTGGAGCAGCCACAGCCAGCTTTCGGGGTTGATGCTTTGGGCGAGGGCGATGCCGCGCTGGAATTGGCCGCCGCGTCCGGGCGGGCCATCGATCAGATGCGCGCCTGCTTGTTGGGCGATTTGCCTTGTGGCGTCGGTGCTGCCGCCATCGCTGATGATGATCGTGCGGGCCGTGGTGAGGTTGGCAGAAGTAAGGCTGGCGAGCAAGGCGGGCAGGTGCGCTGCTTCGTTCAGGGTGGGGATGATGACGATGAGGGGCGCTTCACGGCGGCTGGCTGGGTTCATCCACGCCGCCAGCGGAGAAAAAATTCGAGGAGCGACAGGCTGCGGGCGGAGGCGTGACTTTGGCGCCATTGGCCGGCGACCGCGCGGATTGCTTCGCTGCGGGTGGGGTAGGGGTAGATGGCGTTCATTAGTTTTTTTAAGCCGAGCTTGTGTTGCATGGCGAGGGTGAAGCCGGTGAGGATTTCGCCGGCTTGGGTGCCGACGATGGTGGCGCCGAGGAGTTGGTCGGAGCCGGGGCGGGTGAGCACGGTGATGAAGCCTTCAATGTCGGCTTCGGCGATCGAACGGTCCAGCTCGGAAAAATTATAGTGGGTGGTCTCAAAGGCGATGGCGCGGGCTTTGGCTTCGCGCTCATTAAGGCCGACGCGGGCGATTTCGGGGCTGGTATAGGTGACGGCGGGAACGGCGTGATAGCGCGGCTTGAAGCGCCAGAACGGCGCGATCAGGGCGTTGAGGGCGGCGAGGCCGCCTTGATAGCCGGCCATATGGGTGAGTTGGTAGGGGCCGGCGACATCGCCGCAAGCATAGATGTTGGGGAAGCGTGTTTGCAGGGCCTCGCCGGTTTCGATGATGCCGGTTTTGCCGAGCGGCACGCCTAATTGTTCCAGTCCGTAGCCGGTGACGCGTGGTTTGCGACCGATGGCGACCAGGATGCGATCAAAGGGAATGTTGACGCTGGTGCCGGCGTGATCGGCGCGCAGGCTGTAGGTGCCGTCCTGGTGATCGACGGCGATGGCGCGGTGGCCGGTGCGGATGGTGACGCCGTCACGCGCCAGGAGCGTGACCATGGCGGCGGAGACGGCGTCATCTTCGCGGACCATCAGCCGGTCGGCCATTTCGACCAGGGTGACTTGGCTGCCCAGCCGGGCGAAGGCTTGGGCCATTTCGCAGCCGATCGGGCCGCCGCCGAGAATGACGAGGCGGGCGGGTAGGGTCTCGATGTCCCAAAGCGTATCGGAGGTGGCGAACGGGCAGTCGGCGAGGCCGGGGAGCGGTGGCACGAACGGCTCGGCACCGGCGGCGATGATGATGGCGCGGGTGGTGAGGGTTTCGCCGTTGATGCTGACGCTCCAAGGGCTGGTGATGGTGGCGTGGCCGGTGCGCACATCGACGCCGAGTGATTGATAGCGGGCGACGGAATCGTGCGGGGCGATTCCGGTGATGGCGGCGTGAACGGCGGCGCGGGCGGCGGCAAAATCAGCGCCGTGGCGGGCGGCGTGGAGCAGGGCTTTGGAGGGGACGCAGCCGGAATTCAGGCAATCACCGCCCATCCGTGCGGCTTCAATCAGGGTGACTTTGGCGCGCACGGCACTGGCGACATAAGCACTCACCAAGCCGCCAGCGCCTGCGCCGATGACCACCAGATTGCGATCAAAGCGCTTCGGGCGGGTGAAGCCGGCATAAGCGCGGCGGGCGGCGAGCTGGTTGCGCAGGAACGGGGCGGCGATGGGCAGGGCAGCGAGGAGCAGCAGGCCGATGATCAAACGCGGGGTGAGAATTGCGCCGTGCTGGCCGAGTGCCGTGAGGCTAGCCCCGGCGTTGACATAGATCAGGGTGGCGGGGAGCATGCCGATTTGGCTCGCGAGATAAAAGCGGCGAAGCGGCAATTGGGTGAGGCCGGCGAGGAGATTAACCGCAACGAACGGGATTACCGGGGCGAGGCGGAGCGAAATCAGGTAGAGCGCGCCATCGCGGGCGATGCCTTGATCGATGCGGGCAAACAGGCCGGGGAAGCGGGCAAGCGCGCCGTCGCGGAACAAGAAGCGGGCGGTGAGAAAAGCAAGGCTCGCGCCGATGGAGGAGGCGAAGGAGACCAGGATGCTGCCTTCGATGACGCCAAACAGCGCGCCAGCGCCGAGGGTGAGGATGATGGCGCCGGGGATCGAGAGGGCGGTGGCGGCGATGTAGAGCGCGAAATAGGCGGCGGCGCTGATGATCGGGTGATCAGCGATGGTGGTGCGCAGGGCCGTGGCGTGCTGTTGCAAATTGGCCAAAGTGAGGGTGTGGCTGCCGAGTTGGGTGGCAATGGCGATGAAGATGATCACCAAGAAGCCAAACAAAACGGGCCGGGTGAGGTTTGATCGGGGATGGGTGGTGCTGCTCATCGGGCGTTCATGCAGGAAGACGCGCCGAAGACGCAAAAGCGGGCGCAATGGGGATGATCGAGCGTGACCGGGCGGGTGGCGGCGGCGAGGGTGGTGCCGAGCTCGAAACGCGGTGTGTAAGGTAACAATGTGCAGGCGACCAAGCTGGCTTGGGCTGCACCTTTGCGCTGGACCACCATGCGCGATGTGCGGCACATGGCATCGGCCCCGCGCGGGGCGAGGGCGGCCCAGGCGGCGGCGCTCACGCCTTGGACCGGGTTGGGCGTGCTCATTTCGGGGAACAGCACGAGATGGGTGGGATCATCGGCGTTGATCGGCCAGTTTTGGGCGGCGAATAAATCGGCGAAACCGGCGCGGGTGGCGGCTTCGCTTTCTTGCGTGGGGTCAAACCGGGCGGCGATGGAGGGCGCAAAACCGGCGCTGAACAGGGTGTTGAGGCCCGCGAGGGCCGGGCCCCAGGCTTGGGCGCCGCGCAGGGTTTCGTGGCCGGTTTGGGTGTAATGATCGAGCGAGACGCGGAGCGCCAATTGGGAACCATGGGCTTCGCGCAGGCGCCGCAGCGCGGGGAGATGGCGCTGGAGCGGGCGCATGGCGTTGGTGAGCACCAAGCAGCGATAGCCATGGGCGAGGGCATCGCTGAGCATGGCGATGAGTGCGGGGTTCATGAAGGGTTCGCCGCCGGTGAAGCCGATTTCGCGCAAAGCGGGTTGGGTGGCGCGGGCTTCATCGATGATCCGGCTGAATTCGGCGTGCGGGAGATAAGCGAGGCGATCATTACGCGGACTGCTTTCGATGTAGCAGCCGGTGCAGGCGAGATTGCAGAGGGTGCCGGTGTTGAACCAGAGCGTTTCGAGCTGATCGAGCGGGATTTGGGCGATGGGGCTGGGTGGTGATGGGGGGATCGAAGCGGGGATTGAGGGAGGCAGGTGGATGGTTTGCGGGGTTTGCGGCTGCGCGGTGGCGGCGCGTTCGGGCAGGGGCAAAATATCGAGATTGGGCCAGATGCCGGTCTCGATCGCGTCGGCGTAATCATGGGGCAGCCCGGCGCGGCGGATGGCGGCGGCGGCGGCGTGTTGATCGTAGCGGAGCGGGTGGGTGGTGAGGCGAAAACCGTTGGGTTGCGGGGTGAGCACGGAATACCAGCCACGGGGCGTGCCGTCATTCGCGGGGAGGCCGATGGCGCCGGCATTATGCCAGATTTGCGTGCCGATGAAGCGGGTGAAGCCGAGGCCGCAATGGCCGGCGATGACGCCGTCGCAGAGGGTGGCAGCGATTTCGGGGGCGAACAGCGTATCGGGGTCCGAGGCGAAGATGAAACGATTAATTTGGCTGGGCGCGCCATGCACGATGGCGAGGCGGTGATCGCCGATCAGAAGGTCGATCCGGCGCGGCAGGGTTTGCATCCAGTTTTTGGCATCATCATCGAGATGGCGGCGCGCATGGCTGAACCAGCTTGCCGCCAGCCTATCGCAGGCCGAGCCGGGGGTGAAACCGCAGCCGCAATCGAGCGCATCGGCGGCGAGCTGTTCTTCGCAATTGCCCATGACGGTGGCGATGTTGTGGGCGCGGATCAGATCGACACAGGCTTGCGGGTCCGCGCCATAGGCGATGATGTCACCGGTGCAGACCATGCGCTCGGGCGGGATACCGTGGCGGTTGGCGGCGTCGAACAGGGCCATGGTGGCTTGGAGATTGCTGTAATTGCCGCCGAAAATCAGCATCGGGCCATCGGCGAGCAGCAGCGTCGGGGTGGCGGCGGTGGGAGCCTTGAGCGGCGCATCAAACATGGGCGAGCGGCTCCGGGCTGAGTTGTTCGAGCGAGAGGCCGCGCGCTTCGACCCCGCCTTGGCGGCGCCAGATCAGGATGGCGAGCGCGCCCATGGCCCAGAAGCCAGCGAGCATGAGCAAAGCGGCCGGCATGCTGCGCGCACCGACATAACCGACCAGGAACGGCGACAGGGCCGCGCCGATGCGCCCGATGGCGACCGAGGCGCCGATGCCGGTGGCGCGCAGGGCGGTGGGGAACAGTTCGGAGAAGGTGGGGTAGGCCGCGATCCAACTGCCGGTGGCGAGCATGTTCACACCGGCGAAGCCGAGCATGATCGCGCCCGCGCCGAGATGGACGGAGGCGGCGAAGCCAACGAGGCTGAGGGCGGTGGCGAGATAGAATAGCCCAACGGTCCAGCTACGGCCAAGACGCTCCAGCAGGAAGGCGGCGGCAAGCCCGCCGATGAGGGCGCCGACGCTGCCGGCGAGATAAAAGACCGGCAGGCGGGCGGGCGGTAGATGCAAGGCGGGGAGCACCACGATGGGGAGAAAGGCGAACAGCCCGTAATAGCCGGAGGCTTCGGCGAAATCGAGCGCGGCGCCGAGGGCGAGGCGACCGGGATAGAGGCGGAGCAAGCGGATCAGGCTGTTGGCTTCGCGGCGCACGCGATGGCTGATCGGGGTGGCGGCGGGTGGGCGGATATTGGTCAGGCCCGCTTCGATGCTGGCAATGATCACCCGCGCATCGTCGGGCCGCCCGGCATCGAGCAGCCAGCGCGGGCTTTCGGGTAGATGGCGGCGGAACCAGGCGGCGGAGAGGGCGATCAGGCCGCCCAAGCCAAATACCACGCGCCAGCCGATTTCGGCGGGCAGAGCAGAGAGGGCAAGCCAGGCGAGCAGGGCCGCGACGAAGCTGCCGATGGGCCAGAAATTCAGCACGATGGCCGAGGCGCGACCGCGCGACCGGCTAGGCACCAATTCGGCGATGGCGGCGTTGATCGCGGAATATTCTGCGCCGACGCCGATGCCCGCGATCAGGCGCAGGATCAGCAAGGAGGCGAGATTGGGGGCGAAGGCGGTGGCGAGGGTGGCGAGGCCGTAGAGCACTAGGCTGGCTAGGAACACGCGCCGCCGACCATAGCGGTCCGCGAGGATGCCAAAGCCGGAAGCGCCGATCATCAGGCCGGCGAACCAGGCAGCGAGAATGAAGGACATGGCGTTGCTGCCGAGGTGAAAATGGTGGCGTAGCGCGCCGAGCACATTGCCGATCAGCGTGACTTCGAACGCATCGAGCGCCCAGCCGAGGCCGAACAGCAGGACGATGGCGGTGTGAAACCGATTCCAGCGCAGATTGGACAGGATATCGAGCATGGCGTGATCGGTGCGGGCGGTTTCATGCGGCAGGGCCATTCGATCTCTCATCGGTCAGGGGAAAAGGAGCGTCTGTTGGTATTACGTCAAAGCGCGTGGTTTGGTTACATCGGGATCGATCAAAGAATTGCAGCCTGTGATCGATGAGGGGTCTGGGTTGGTTTGCGTTCGGCCTGGAAATACCGTTATTGGCATAAGGTTAATATTGATAGGGGTGCCTTGTGCCAAACGCCATGATCCGAATGATGCTGGGATTTGTTGCTGCGGTTTTGTCGGTGCTGACATTTCACCAAGGGATGTGGGCGGTGCTGCATGGGGCGGGGATGATGCCGCCGGCATATCAATTGACCAAGGTGCCGCCGTTGGGGGTGCCGCTGCTGGTTGATTTATGTTTTTGGGGCGGGGTTTGGGGCGCGGGTTTTGGGCTGATGTTATCCTCGGTGACCGGGCGATCGCCGTTATGGGTGCTTGGGCTGGCGCTGGGCGTTGCGGCTTCGTTGGTGGGTATGTTTGTGGTGCCGACGTTGAAGGGACATGCGCCGAGCGGCTGGCCGCCGTTGGGGGTGTGGGAGCGCTCATTGCTGATTAATGGTAGTTGGGGGCTGGGGGTTGGGATCATTTTACCGCTGTTGTTGCAGGTGGTGCCCCGGCGGCGCGCGTTGATTTGAGCGCTGATCAGGCTTGAGTGGCGGTGATGAACCGGGACGTTGCGGCGCGCAACCATCTAGTGCTGATTGGCGGCGGACACAGCCATGTCGAGGTGTTGCGCCGGTTGGGGCTGGCGCGGCTGGGGGCGGTGCGGGTGACGGTGATTGGGCGTGATCGGTTCACGCCCTATTCGGGGATGCTGCCCGGTGTTGTGGCCGGGCATTATAGTTTTGCCGATGCGCATATTGATTTGAAACCGCTCTGCGATTTCGCCGGCGCGACCTTCATCCAGGATCGGGCGGTGGGGCTTGATCCGGAGCAGCGGCTGGTGCGTTGTGCGGACGGGCCGCCGATTTCTTATGATATTTTGTCGATCAATATCGGATCATCGCCGAATTTGAACGCGGTGCCGGGGGCTGAGACGGTGGGTGTGCCGGTGAAGCCGATCAACGGATTTTTGGCCTATTGGGACCGGTTGGTGCCGCGTGTGCTGGCGGCCAGCGGGAAGTTGCGGATTGCGGTGATTGGCGCTGGGGCCGGTGGCGTGGAGATGGTGCTCGCGGTGCAATATCGGCTGAGCCAGTTGCTCGCGGCGCAGGGGCGCGATCCGGCGCAGGTGACCTATGCGCTGTTTGGCCGGTCTGATCGGGTGTTGGCGGGCTATCCGCCGGCCATGCAAGCGCGGTTTGAGCGGATTTTGCGCGAGCGGGCGATTGAACTGCATTGTAACGCGGTGATCAGCGGTGCCGAGCCAGGTTTGCTGCGCTGTGCCGATGGGCGCGATTTCCCGGCGGACGAGATGTTATTCGTGACTGAGGCGCAGGCACCGGCTTGGCTGCGCGAGGCGGGGATTACGCTTGATCAGCGCGGGTTTATTGCGGTTAATTTGGCGCTGCAATCGCTCTCGCATCCGACGATTTTTGCCGCCGGTGATGTTGCCAGCGTGATCGGGGCGCCGCGCCCGAAGGCGGGGGTGTTTGCCGTGCGGCAGGGACCGCCTTTGGCGGAGAATTTGCGGCGCAGTTTTATCGGCGGCAAGCTGATTTATCATCAGGCGCAGCGCGAGGCGTTGGCGCTGCTGAGCACCGGTGATCGTTATGCCGTGGCGAATCGGGGGCGCTGGGTGGTGGGCGGGCGTTTGGTATGGCGCTGGAAAGATTGGATCGACCGGCGTTTTATGCGCCGCTATCAGATGGCATCCTCGGCGGATTGAGGGCTGGGTTTGGGTTCGATCACCCGCAGGAATTGCTGTGCCATGGCGTGATAGACTGGCTGTTTGCAGATCAGACGCGAGGAGAGTGTGCCGAGAATGGCGGCGATGCCGACCGGGACGGTCATGGCCGGATCGCTGGTCATTTCGATGACAATCACGGTTGCGGTGAGCGGGGCTTGCACCACACCGGCGAAATAGCCGGCCATGCCGATCATGGCGAAGGCGGCGACCGGCACGCCGGGCACCAGATAGGAGAACATCGTGCCTTCGCCGACGCCGATGGCCAGCGACGGCGCGAAAATGCCGCCGGGAATCCCGGATAGGTAAGAGAGTAGGGTGGCCATGAATTTCAGGGGCGCGAAATCAAGCGGCGGTAGGCTGCCGGAGGTGAGGGCGGCGCGGGCTTCGCTATAGCTGGCATCGAAAATCTGGCCGTGGGACAGAAATCCGAGGATGGCGAGGCCAAGGCCGCACAAGCCAGCGAAGGCGACCGGCTGATTTTGCGCGAGCTGGTTGATCAGGCGGGGCATCACCCGTGCCGGGGCGATCAGGATGCGCGCGAACAGGCCGCCAGCGAGACCGCCAAGCACGGCGCAGATGGGCACCAGCAGCCAGATCGGGCTCAGGGGCAATTGCGCGGGGGAGGTGCCGAAATAAGGATGGTAGCCGAGCACCAGCAGGAGCGTGACGCCGCTGGCGCAGGCGGCGAAAATGATTGAGCGCACTTGCCGATCATCGAAGCTGCGCGCCATTTCTTCGATGGCGAACACCACGCCCGCGACCGGTGCGTTGAAGGCGCAGGTGATGCCAGCGGCACCGCCCGCGAGGATCAGCAGGCGCTGGAGGGCATGGGTGCGTTCCATGCCGATGCGCCCGCAGAGATTCATCACCGCGCAGCCGATTTGCACGGTGGGGCCTTCCTTGCCAATCGAGGCGCCGACGGCAAAGCCCATCAAGGTGAGCAGGAATTTGCCGATGGCGATGCGGAGTGACAAAACCTGATCGACATTATTGTGATCCTGCATGTTCAGCCCGGCCATGGCTTGCGGGATGCCGGAGCCTTGCGCGCCGGGAAATACCCGGCGGGTGAGCAGCACGATCAGGGCGAGGCCGGCGGGGCAGAGGGCAAAGGCCAGCCATTCATGGCCGGTGGTGAGATGGGCGAACAGGGCGCTGGCGCGCACCACGCCGATGCCGAACAGGATTGAGATTAGCCCGGTGATGATGGCGGCGAGGATGAAAATGATGTTTCGCTTCAATATCGTCATGCCGATGATCGCTCCCATCGCGGTGGCGTGCGCCCTGTGACTGTTCTTGCGCGGCCTCTATAGCGGGGGTGGTGCTGAGTTGACAGGGTGGCGCTGGCGGCTTCAATGCGGCGCGGTATGATTGAGGATATGATGGTGCCCCCTGAGCTTTACTTGCCCACAGAGCTTTACCTGCATGACACCAAGACCCGTGCGCGCCGGGCGTTTGTACCGCGCGATCCCGCGCATGTGACGCTCTATGTGTGCGGGCCGACGGTGTATGATCTCGCGCATATTGGCAATGCGCGATCGGTGGTGGTGTTTGATGTGTTGGTGCGGCTGTTGCGGGTGCTGTATCCACGGGTCACCTATGCGCGGAATATTACTGATATTGACGATAAAATTAATGCGCGCGCGCGGGCCGAAGGGGTGGCGATTGGCGACGTGACGGCGCGCACCACGGCGTGGTTTCATCGGGATATGGCGGCGCTTTATGTGCGGCCACCGGATATTGAGCCACGGGCGACCGAGACGATCCCGGAAATTATTGCGATGATCGAGCGCTTGATCGGGCTGGGTCATGCCTATGCGGCGGCGGGGCATGTGTTGTTTGCGGTGGCGACCGATCCGAATTACGGCAAATTTTCTGGGCGTTCGCCGGATGAATTATTGGCTGGGGCGCGGATCGATGTCGCGGCTTATAAGCGCGATCCGGGTGATTTTGTGTTGTGGAAGCCGTCTGACCCAGAATTGCCGGGGTGGGATAGCCCGTGGGGGCGCGGGCGACCGGGTTGGCATATTGAATGCTCGGCGATGATCCATAAACATTTAGGAGAAACCATTGATATTCATGGCGGGGGGAGCGATTTGCTGTTTCCGCATCATGAGAATGAGATGGCGCAATCATGCTGCGCGTTTCCGGGGGCGGAATTTGCCCGCTATTGGCTGCATAATGGGATGTTGCAGGTTAATGGCGAGAAAATGTCGAAATCGCTGGGGAATTTTCGCACGGTGGCGGATGTACTGGCGCAGGCGCCCGCTGAGGCGGTGCGGTTGTTGCTGCTGAAGACCCATTATCGCAGTCTGCTCGATTTTACCGATGCTGGATTGCAGGAGGCCAAGCGCGAGCTTGATCGGTTTTATCGGGCGTTGCGGGCGCATCCGGGCGTTGAGGATGGGGCGCCGTTGCCGGATCGGGTTTTGGCGTGTCTGGCGGATGATTTGAATGTGCCAGGGGCGATTGCGGCGCTGCATCAATTGGCCGACGCGGCGTTGGCGGGTGATCGTGCGGCGGCGCGTGGGATGAAGGCGGCGGGTGCGGTGCTGGGTATTTTCAATCATCAGCCGGAGGCCTGGTTTGTTGGCGAGATCGATCAGGGGCGGGTTGACGCGCTGATTGCGCAGCGGGCTGCGGCGCGGCAGGCGAGAAATTTTGCCGAGGCGGACCGGCTGCGCCAGGAGATTGAAGCGATGGGGTTGATCCTTGAGGATGGTCCGGGTGGTAGCTATTCGCTGCGGAAAGCTTGAGGGATGACCGCGCGCGATGAGGGGGCGGATTTAAAGCCGATTGATCCGTCGCCGGTGGTGATTTTGGTGCGCCCGCAATTGGCTGAGAATATTGGCTCGGTGGCGCGGGCGATGGGCAATGGCGGGTTGTTTCATTTGCGGCTGGTGGCGCCGCGCGATGGTTGGCCGCAGGAGCGGGCGATGCGCACGGCGTCCGGGGCGTATCGGATTTTGGAGGCGGCGCAGGTTTTTGAAAATGTCGCCGAGGCGGTTGCCGATTTGCACCGAGTATTTGCGACCTGCCCGCGCCCGCGCCATATTGTGAAGCCATTGCTCTCTGCGCGCGGGGCGGCTTTGGAGCTGCGCGCGATTGGTGACCGGGGCTTGCGGATGGGGATTTTGTTCGGGCCTGAGCGGGCGGGGCTGGATAATGATGATATTGCCCATGCCGATAGTTTGATCCGCTATGCGTTGAACCCGGATTTCATGTCGCTCAATCTGGCGCAGGCGGTGATGGTGATGGCGCATGAATGGTGGATGGCGGCGGATGAGACGGCGCCGCGCCGGTTGATGACGCATAAGACCCGGGTGGCGACCAAGGGCGAGCTTGAGAATTTTCTGAGCCATTTGATCGCGGAATGCGATGCGTCCGGGTTTTTGCGCAACGCGCCGAAGCGACCGGGGATGGTGCGCAATATCCGGCATTTTTTTCAGCGTGGCGAAGTGACCGAGCAGGAATTGCGCACGTTGCATGGGATTATCACCGAGTTGGCGCATGGGCGGCGTGATCGGGCGCCATAACGACACGGCAAACCATAGGAGCGACAAAATGTCGGCACGTCATTGGGATGGGGCGTATCAACGCAACGGCGCGGAAGCGGTGAGTTGGTTTGAGCCTCGGCCTGAGTTGTCCTTGCGGTTGATTGCCGCCTGTGGGTTGGCGGCGGATGCGCCGATGGTGGATATTGGCGGGGGGGCTTCGGGTTTGGCTTTGGGGTTGCTGGAGCTTGGCTATCAGCGACTGACGGTTTTGGATATTTCGGCGGCGGCGCTGGCGCTGGCGCGCGATCGGATGGGGGCGGCGGCGGAGCGGGTTGATTTTTTGGTGGGCGATGCGACCGATTGGCAGCCCGAGACGCGGTTTGCGCTGTGGCATGACCGGGCGGTGTTTCATTTTCTCACCGAGCCTGCGGATCGGGCGCGGTATATGGCGATTTTGCGGGAAGCGGTGCTGCCGGGCGGGTTTGTGGTGATGGCGAGTTTTGCGCCGGACGGGCCGGAGCGGTGCAGCGGGCTGCCGGTGCGCCGCTATGATGCGGATTTATTGCTGACGGAACTGGGCGATTCGTTTGCGCTGGTGGAGACGCACCGCCATGCGCATCAGACGCCGGGCGGTGCGGTGCAGAATTTTATGTATGCGCGATATCAGCGCGCCGTGTGATCCTCATGGCCGAGATAGTCGATGGCGGCTTGCACACCGCCGCGCGCGAACGGGGCATGGGCGGCGGCGAGGGCGAGTTCGACCACGCCGAGGGTGCCGAGCAGCATCGGCTCGTTCAGATCGCCCATATGACCGATGCGAAACAGCTTGCCGCCGAGTGGATCGAGACCGCCGCCGAGTGAGACATTGAAGCGGTCATAGGCGATTTTGCGCACCAATTCGGCATCGTGACCCTCGGGCATCAGGACGGCGGTGACGGAGTTGGAGCGGCGGGCGCGATCGGTGCAGAAGAAACTGACGCCCTCATTGCCGCTCCAGACCGATACGGCGCGGCGGGTGGCTTCGGCGAGGCGGGCATGGCGCTGCCAGACCCGTTCGAGCCCTTCGGCTTCGATCAGGGCGATGGCTTCGAGCATGCCATAGAACGGGGCTGTGGGCACGGTGCCCATGAAGCTGCGATGCCGGCGCGCCATCATCAGTGACCAATCGAAGTAAAAGCGCGGGAGTTTGGCGTGCTGATGTGCGGCGAGGGCTTTGGCGCTGACGGCGGTGAAAGCGAGGCCGGCGGGGAGCATCAGGCCTTTCTGGCTGCCGCCGACTACGGCATCGATGCCCCATTCATCCATGCGAAATTCAAGCGAGCCGAATGAGGAGATGGTATCGACCAGGA
Source organism: Acidiphilium sp. (assembly GCA_049964975.1). GTDB lineage: Bacteria > Pseudomonadota > Alphaproteobacteria > Acetobacterales > Acetobacteraceae > Acidiphilium. Next base: position 10,829 of record JBMFWT010000019.1, on the reverse strand, counting down.
GCAGCGCGGGATGGCCTGCGGCATCGAGGGCGGCGCGGATTTCGGGGAGCGGGAGCGCGACGCCGGTTGAGGTTTCGTTATGGACGATGCAGACGGCTTTGATCCGGTGGCTGGCATCGGCGGCGAGGGAGGCTTGCAGCGCCGCGACATCGACACCGCGCCGCCAATCATGATCGGGGGCGATCAGTTCAAGGCCGAAACGCTGGGCGATTTTGCCCCAGGAGGCCGAGAAATAGCCGGCTTGGGGCATCAAAATGGCATCGCCGGGCGAGAACAGATTTTGCAGCGTCGCTTCCCACGCGCCGTGGCCGGTGGCGGCATAGAGGAAAACGTCGTGACGGGTCAGCAGCAGGCGCTTCAGCCCGGCGACGGCCTGGTCATAAATGTCGAGGAAATCGGCGGCCATGAAATCGATGGTGGCGCGGTCCATGGCGCGCAGGACGGAATCGGGGATGTTGGTCGGTCCAGGATTGGCAAAAAACAGCCGTCCCGGTTTGCGCGGCGCCATTGGTGATCTCCCTGTTGTCAGATGCGGCGATAAATTCTGTGCAAATACCTAATCGCTACGCGGCTATTTGCAACCTCGCCAAAGCTTGCGAACTGGGATAGCAGCACGGCGAGAGGATGGTGGCATGGCGTATAGCGTGAAGGAAATTTTTCTGACCTTGCAGGGCGAGGGCCGCAATGCGGGGCGGGCGGCGGTGTTTTGCCGGTTTGCCGGGTGCAATTTATGGAGTGGCCGCGAGCAGGATCGGGCCACGGCGGTCTGTTCGTTTTGCGATACCGATTTCATCGGCATTGATGGTCCGGGCGGCGGGCGGTTTTCCGCGCCTGAGGCATTGGCACAGGCTGTGCGCGCGGCGTGGCAAGCGCCGAGCTTGGAGGGTGCGATGGTGGTGTGTACCGGCGGCGAGCCGTTGTTGCAGCTCGATGCGCCCTTGATCGCGGCGTTGCATGAGGCGGGATTTGCCATTGCGGTGGAGACGAATGGCACGATGGTGCCGCCCGCCGGGATTGATTGGTTATGCGTCAGCCCGAAGGCTGATGCGCCGATGGTGATTGAGCGGGGCGATGAGTTGAAATTGGTTTATCCGCAGCCAAAGGCGCTGCCGGAGCGCTTTGAGGGGTTGGATTTCGCGCATTTTTTGTTGCAGCCGATGGATGGGCCAGCGCGCGCGGAGAATACGGCGGCGGCGATTGCGTATTGTTTGGCGCATCCGCGCTGGCGCTTATCGATGCAGACGCATAAATATCTTGGGATTCCATAATGTTTGAGGTGAGTAAGCAGTTTCGCTTCGAGGCGGCGCATACGCTGCAGCGTGTGGGGTTGGGGGCGGCGACCGAGGCGGCGAGCCGGCGGATCCATGGTCATTCCTATCGGGCGGAGGTGACGATCGGCGGTGAGCGTGATGCGCAGGGGATGGTGCTCGATTTGGAGCGGGTTGCTTCATCGCTGGCGCGGGTGCGCTTGCTGCTGGATCATCAGTTTTTGGACGATGTGGCCGGGTTGGGGCCGGCAACGCTGGAGAATTTGGCGGCGTTTATTTGGCGCGGCTTGGAGGCTGAGCTGCCCGGCATGATCCGGGTGGCGGTGTATCGCGATAGCGAGGGGGATTGCTGCGTTTATCGTGGCTGAGGTGGCGCGTTGTGGCTTGGCGGTGCCGGTCAGGCTTGTTTGGTGAGCCAGTGGTTAAGTGCCGGGATGATGCGGTGCTGGGGCTGAAAGCCGGCGGTGACCAGCGCGTAGTCCTGCGTCGGGTCAGTGCCCACGATCAGGGTGGGGAAGCCGGTGACGCCGGTTTGCTGGCTGATGTGGAAATCTTGCCATGTTTCATGGTGGAGTGACGGGTCCGCTAGGTCTTCAGCGAATTTGGCTGGGTCAAAGCCGAGCTCGGCGGCGAGTTCGGCGAGGATGTGCGGCTGGGTGATGTCGCGATTTTGCGCATAGAAGGCGCGATGCAGGCGATCGAGCAGGTCGAGCGCGGCGTCGGGCGATTGGCGGCGGGCGAGCACCACGGCGCGGCAGGCCGGTTCGGTATCATAGATGAAATCATTGCGCTCGAAGAAGGTGAGATCGAATTTCTGGCCGGAGGCTTCCTGCACATGCTCCCAATGGCTGCGGATGTTCGCTTTGGCCTTCGCATCCATGATCGTGGTGGTTCCGGGGCGCAGGCCACCGAGGATGACCCGGCAGGGCAGGCGGGTGTGAAATTCGGTGCGAATGGCGTGCATGACTGGGGCGAAGCCATAGCACCATGAGCACATCGGATCGGCGAAATAGATCAGATGGGGCGAGTTTGCGGGCTGGGACATGGGCGCTCCGTGCGGATGGGCGAAGGACATCGGTCATATCGGTTGATTTATAGTGATCGTTCTATTATAGGAGAAAAAATGATGCAAGCGGGAGAAAAATACTGATGGCGCGGCCACGCATGGTGAGTGATGCGACGGTGCTGGATCGGGCGGTTGGGGTGTTTTGGCGCCATGGCTATGCCGAGGCGTCGTTACGCGATCTGACCGGCGCGACCGGGTTGAGTGCGGCGTCGTTATATCATCGGTTTGGGGATAAGGATGGGTTATTTGCGGCAGCGCTCGCGCATTATGCCGATCAAGGTTTGACGGCGCGCCTTGCGGATTTGGCGGCTTTTGACGATCCGTTAGAGGCGATGGAGCGATTTTTCGCCGAGATTGTTGGCTTATCGATGGATGATCCGGATCGGCTAGGCTGTTTTTTGGTCAATACCGTGCTCGATGGGGGCGCGATGTCCGCCGAGGCGCGGGCCTTGGCGTGGGCGCGGCTGCGCGAGGTTGAGGCGTTTTTTCGCGAGCGGATTGCGGCGTTGCCCATGCGGGGGAACGCTCCGGCGCTTGATCCGGTGAGTTTGGCGGAGAGTTTGATGGCGATTGTGCTGGCGATCCGGGTGCTGGCCCGGCTGGGGCCTGAGCGCTCACGGTTGGAACGGTTGGTTGATCATGCGTTAGCGCCGCTGCGTCAGGCGGTTCAGGGCTGATCGCTGAGAGCTAATTTTGAATTTCACGTCACAACGAAAGGACATCGATCATGGAAACAACAACAAAGCTACATCCGGGCCAACCCATGGCACCGCTCTCGTTCAAATGCTTGGACGGCGCGGATTACCAATTTGGTGGCGCCAGTGCGTGGCAGGCCTTGATTGTGTATCGGGGCCAGCATTGCCCGATTTGCACCGGGTATTTGGGCAAGATTAAGCAGCGACTTCCGAGCTTTGAGAAGCTTGGCGTGCAGGTGGCGGCGCTGTCAGCCGATAATGAGGCGCAGGCTCGGGTGTCTTTTGACAAGGTGCATCCGAATTTCCCGCTGCTTTACGGGCTTGATGAGGCGGGGATGCGCGCATTGGGCTTGTATATTTCGCAGCCGCGATCAGCCTCGGAGACCGATCATCTCTTTCCAGAGCCCGGCTTGTTTGTGGTCAACCCAGAGGGGGCGTTGCAGATTATTGATATTTCGAATGCACCATTTGCGCGGCCTGATCTTGATGTTTTGCTGGGCGGACTCGAATTTGTGATCAACAATGCGTATCCGGTGCGGGGCACGCATCGATGAGGGGCCTGACCGGGATTAAAGCCTGCGTTTTCGATGCCTACGGCACTTTGTTCGATTTTGGCTCAGCGGTGGCGCGCTGCGCGGATATTCCGGAGCAAAAGCGCGCAACTTTGATTGGTTTATGGCGGGATAAGCAAATTCAATATACGTTGCTGCGCAGCATGCAGGATCGGTATGCTGATTTTGAACAAGTTACGGCGGATGCGCTTGATTTCGCGTTGGAGAGTGTGGGGCTGACCGATGCGGGGCGGCAGCGCGCTTTGATGGATTTATATCGCACAGTGTCGGCCTATCCTGACGTGAAGCCGATGTTAGAGGCGTTAAAGGCGCAAGGGCTGGTGACGGCGATTCTCTCGAATGGCACCCCATCGATGCTGGCAGCGGCGGTTGCGCATGCGGGGATTGGGGCGCAGCTTGACCATGTTTTGTCGGTTGATCAACTTGGTGTGTTCAAGCCTTCGGGGCGGGTTTATCAATATGCCGTTGATCGGCTGGGGATTGCGCGCGAGGCGATTTGTTTTGTGTCTTCCAATGGCTGGGATGCTTATGCGGCTGCGGCTTTTGGCTTTCAAGTCGCGTGGTGTAATCGCAGTGGCCAGCCACCGGAGCGTCTGCCCGGGCAGCCCAGCCTGATACTGAGTGATTTGGCGCAGTTGCCAGAACGGATCGACTCCCGATAAGATTAGGGTCTGAACCTTAGAATGTCGGTCGTCGTTGGTTGGGGGTGAAACGCAAAATTGTGGCCGATGATCAGACCGAATGGGTGACTTGGTTGATTGCGGCCCAGCAGGGGGATCGGCGGGCTTATGCGGCGTTGCTGTCGGCGGCGGTGCCTTGGCTGCGGCGTCGGGCGCGCGGGCGGTGGCCGCAGGTGAGTGGTGCGGATATTGAGGACATCGTTCAAGAGACGTTGTTCGCTTTGCATCGCAGCTTGGATTTATATCAGCCGCCTCGGCCCGTCGCGCCGTTTTTATTTGGGATTATGAAGTTGCGCGGCGCTGATGTGCGCAGGATGCGTGCGCGCCATGCGATGCGCGAAGCGAATTTGGATGATCTACCTGTAACCTCTCCCGCTATTGCGACGAATGCAACTCAGGAGGCGGCACTCGACCATGCCGCTATGCACGAAGCGATGGCGACATTGAGCCAGCGCGATCGGGAGATTTTGGATATGATGAAAATGCGCGAGATGAGCTTGCAGGAGGCTTCTGCCCATTCGGGGTTGAGCATTGCGACGCTCAAGGTTGGCACGTTTCGCGCAATCAAGCGGTTGCGCCGGGCGATGGGGGTTGATGATGCGCCCTGACCAATTGATCGATAATCTGGTGGCGGATTTGCAACCGGTGCGCCGGGCACCTTCACCGGCACGCGCTTTGGCGATTTGGCTTGCAGTGACGGTGCCCTCGCTCGCGCTGCTGATTTTGCTGATGGGATTGCGTCCAACATTGCCGTTGCGCCCAGAGTTTTTGCTCGATCAGGCCTTGGCGCTATCGACGGCGGTGATTGCGGCCTATGGCGCGGTTTGCGCGGGACGCCCTGACCAGCCGACATGGAAGCTGGCGCTGCCGGTGATGATGATGATGCTATGGTTTACAGTGATGGTGGGGCAATGCGCCTTGATGACCATCGGCGGAAAGCCGGGGGTTCTGGCGCTGCATATCGATTTCGCGTGCGTTCCGGCAATGGCGCTGGCGGGGTTTGTCCCCTCGATCACGATGGTGCTGCTGCTGCGACTTAGCCCGATTTTCCGCACGACCCATGCGTGTCTGTGTGGTGCGCTGGCGGCGACGGCGGCGGCGGAATTTGCGTTGCGGCTGTTTCACGCGGAGGGTAGTTTTCTAACCTTGCTGGTTTGGCAGATGGGCAGTGTTATTTTACTGACGATCAGTGGCAGTCTGATTGGCAAATGGGTGTTAGCGCACCTGCCTGGCGGAATGCGAAGCCGGCCAATTCCAACTTAGTGCGCGGCGTGGCAGGTTTTGCGTTTTTGTGATCGGTACTACTGATCGATCATTGATGATTTTGATCAATAATGATGTAACTTTTTCTGATGAAGACGCGTATCAGTGATACAGACCAGTTCGGGTCTGCACTCATAATTCGGAGTTTTTCGATGTTTAACCTTATTGTGCGCAGCCGGTTTGCTCGATTGATGCGGGCTGCTGGTGTTTCGACGATCGTGCTGGGTGTGACGAGTGGTCTGTCACTGGTTGCCCACGCGCAGGCGCCGGCGGGGAGTTTTGTGCAGGTGCAGTCGGCTCATAATTTTACCGGCACCATCGCTGCGTTAAAGCGGTCGGTCGCGGCTAACCATATGATGGTGCTGGGTACCATGAACCAAGCGATGCAACTCTCGATGGCTGGAATGCATTTAGCCGGAGCGCAGAGCTTTTTCATTGGTAATCCTGTTGTGGGCAAGAAGGCGTTCTCAATGGATGCCGCGGCGGGCGTGGTGCTGCCGGTGCGAATTTATGTTTGGTCGGATCATGGCAAGACGTTTCTGGGCTACCTGAAGCCTTCGGTAACGATGTCGGCGGTTGATCCAAAATTCGCGATGCCAGCCGCGATGTTGGACAAGACATTCTCCAGCATTACCGATCAGGCGGCCCATTAGAAATTATTGTTATCCCACGATCAGCCAGTGCCTCTGGGAGGCCTGGCTGAAGGGTTAGCGCCCATCATAGCGAGAGAAAGGGATGTGAATATGCTCAAGTCCAGTGAATATCCAATGGCTGCCTACGCAACCCTATTTCTCGCGATGGTTGCCGCGTCGGTCTCGCCGAACGCGTTTGTGGTCTCGGCCACGGGCATGTTTACCATGCACTGGCTTGGTGAGGTGGCGATTCTACCCGCTGTGACGCTTTGGGTGGCATTGTTTTTGTTGAGTGTTTTGCGAGGCTGGAGCGATTTGGTGGCGGCTTTCAAGTTGGCGATTGTTGGTGGCATCATCGGCACAATCGCGATGGAGATTGTTCGTATCGCAGGTTTCCGACTTTTTGATGCGATGCCTGGATCAATCCCGATGTTGCTCGGGGTGCAATTGACCAATCAAGCGATGCAGGGACCAGATTTGTACTCGGATACCATTGGCTATCTCGATCACTTTACCAATGGCATTGGATTTGTGTTTCTTTATATCGTGTTGCTGGGGCGTCAGCGTTGGTGGGTTGGGTTGTTGTATGGGGCGGTGATTGCAACGATTTTTATGCTGAGCCCGGTTATGAGCATCACTGGGGCTGGATTGTTTGGCCAAGATTTCGCGCCGATCAAGTTTCCGGTAACTGTTTATTTAGCACATTTGGCGTATGGCGGCGCGTTTGGCTGGTTGCTGCAACAGGCCCGATCCACACCCGAGCGGAGCTTGGTGTATCTTGCTCTTCGGCAGCGTGTTGGCTTGGTTCGATTGCACGCTGGATGAGTTCGCCGAAACGAATCAGGAGCCTTCAATGAGGGCATTGTTGCAATGGTATCAATATAGCATCGCTGGTGAAGTGCCACGGCGCTCGTTGATGGTGGCTTTGCTTGTCGGCACGATTTTGAACGTGATTAATCAAGGCGATCAATTGGTTGCTGGCGATAAGATCAATTTTATCAAAATTATCCTAACTTATATTGTGCCCTATTGCGTTGCGACCTATGGCGCGGTGTCCTATCGGATCGGCCTCGAGCGCGCGGCGTTAGATGATCGGAATGATTGCAAAAACGCTTGATGTGATATGCATATATCGGACATCAATTAGCGTAACTAAATCGATGTTGGTTGCGAATACTCTATATCGATACCGATTGTCGATATCGATATTCATGAAAGGGTTTCGGTTATGTCAAAACATCTCATTCTCGCGATTGCCACTGTTGGGGCCCTTGTGGTGGGTTCGGTGGCGCATGCTTCGGCGCCTCAGCAATGCACGGCGCATGATCGGCTGGTGCAAGCGATCAATGCGTCTTACCATACGCAATTTGCGACGCACTGCACCAACGCAGCGGCACCGGCGACTGTGGCTCACGTGCGGAGTTCCAGCGCGCATCATTGCTGATCGTGCTGGGATGAGCTTTTGAATTGGTTGATATTTTGGAGGCATGATGGGATTGCACCGGTTGGTTAGATTGACGGGTGGCGCTTTGTTGATGGCGGTTAGTTGTGTTGCCGGTGCGCAGGCGCGGGCAACACAACCCCCGGCATTTTCGACGGGTTCGCTTAACGGCTGGAAGCCAAAATTATTCTCCGGGCGTGCGCCAACGCGCTACCAAATTACCCGCGATGGTCATGACCAAGTGTTGCATGCTGTTTGCCAGAATAGTTCATCGGGGTTGATTTGGGCGCATCGGATTGATTTGCGCCAGACGCCGATTTTGAGTTGGCGCTGGAAAATTGGGCGGATTTATCCGGGTCTTGATCCGCATCAGAAGGCGGGAGATGATTATCCGGCGCGGGTTTATGTGGTTGCGGGTAATCCGCTATTGCCATGGACGTTGCGTAGTCTTGTGTATGTTTGGGCGAATGGGCCGGTGCAGGCTACGGTGCACGGGCTGCATGGCACACCATTTTATCCTGATCCCTATACGGGGCAGGCTGAAATTGTTGCGCTTGAGCAGGGCAATGGCAAAGTTGGTGATTGGGTCAGCGAGCAGCGCAATGTGCGCGCCGATTTAGCGCGGGCGTTTGGCGGACATCGGCAGGTTATTGGCGCGATTGCGGTGATGAGCGATTGCGATGATTCTCACAATCATGGCCAAGCTTGGTATGGCGATATCAGCCTCAAGCAGGACGATTCGGCACCGAAATGAGGCGGGTGGAGGTTGCACGGGGCGCGTAAGCTTGACTTAGTTCGAGATTTCGAGAGTAACACCGGCATTTTCTAGTATGGCGGCGATGGAGTCTGGGGGCGGGGCATCGGTGTAGAGTGCCGTAATTTCGCTGATATGCCCGACCTTAACCATGGCGGGCCGACCAAATTTCGAGTGGTCGGCGACGAGGAACACGCGGCGTGAGTTTCGGATGATCGCTTGCGCGCAGAGAACTTCGTCAAGGTCAAAATCGAATAGATCGCCATCCATATCGATGCCGGAGATGCCGATAATACCGATATCACAACGATATTGATTGAGCATTTGCACGGTGAGCTGGCCAGTGACCGCGCCATCGCGATTGCGGACTTTGCCGCCGGCCATCACCACGGAGAAATTCGGGTTTTCGCTCATGATTTTGGCGACGTTGATATTGTTGGTGATGATTTTCAACTCGCGATGTGACAGCAGGGCCCGTGCGGTCTGTTCGGTTGTGGTGCCGATATTGATAAAGAGTGAGGCTTGATTGGGAACGTCATTCGCGACATTGGCCGCGATTCGTTGTTTGGCAGCGAGGTTTACCACCTGGCGGCGCTCATATTCCATGTTTTCGATTGAGGAGGCGATGCCGGCACCGCCGCGATAGCGCGATAACCGACCTTCGGTTGCGAGCAGATTCACATCGCGCCGGATGGTTTGCACGGTGACGCCGAGATCTCTGGCGAGCGCCTCGATGGTCAGGAAGCCTTGCTTGCTGACCATGTCGATAATGCGGGCCTGACGCTGCTCGTTCCCTTGATTTTCAGACACGCTTATTCTCCTGTTGTGAGATTAGATTAGCATCATTTGGGCGCCATTTCATCCTTCGGCTATGTTGCAGTGCGAAAGCCTGTGAGGGATATAGCCACCAATTAGAATTAAAAATGTCCATCAAATTTTCGCTTGCGAACATTTTTGCGATTGTTTACAATGAACGGTAGCATCTGAGAGGAAACTAGGTTCGCTATGTTCGATGCCGATCAGAACCATCCGGTCGACTTATTGATTGTCGGTGGCGGGATTAATGGCGCTGGCATTGCCCGCGATGCTGCGGGGCGCGGGCTTTCGGTGTTGCTGGTTGAGCAGCATGATCTTGCCTCACACACCTCGTCGGCCAGCACCAAGCTGGTGCATGGCGGTTTGCGGTATTTGGAATATTATGAATTCCGGCTGGTGCGCGAGGCGTTGATGGAGCGCGAGCGTTTGCTGGCTATGGCACCGCATATTATTTGGCCGCTGGAATTTGTGCTGCCCCATTCAAAGGAGCAGCGTCCCGCTTGGCTTATTGCAATGGGGCTGTTTTTGTATGACCATTTGGCCAAGCGTGAACGGCTTCCGGCCTCCAAGGCGGTGCGGTTTGGGCCGCATCCGGCTGCAATGATTTTGAAACCTGACTATCGGCGTGGTTTTACGTATGCTGATTGTTGGGTTGAGGACAGCCGGTTGGTGGTGCTGAATGCGATGAGCGCGGCGGAACTTGGCGCTGATATTCGCACGCACACCAAGCTGTTATCGGCGCGGCCTGTGGGGGCGCTGTGGGAAGCAGTGATCCAGGATGACAATGGCCGATGCGAGACGGTGGTGGCGCGGGCGATGGTTAATGCCGCCGGGCCTTGGGTCGGTGATATTCTGAGTTCGAAGCTGGGCCGCAACAATACGAAGACGGTGCGATTGGTGAAAGGCAGCCATATTATTGTTAAGCGGCTTTATGAAGGCGATTTTGCATTCATTTTGCAGAACCCCGATCAGCGGATTATTTTTGCAGTGCCGTATGAGCATGAATTCACGCTGATTGGCACCACTGATATTCCGTATGATGGTGATTTGGGCGCTATTGCGATTTCTGACGATGAGACCCAGTATTTATGCGAGAATGTATCGCGCTATTTTCGTCAAGCGGTCACGCCTGCGGATGTGGTGCGGAGCTATTCGGGGGTGCGGCCGCTTTATGACGATCATTCCGAGAATGCCTCGGCGGTTACCCGCGATTATGTGCTCGATGTTGACGGTGGGGGAGAGCAACCTGCTCTACTCTCGGTGTTTGGCGGTAAGATCACGACATTTCGCAAGCTCGCTGAGCATGCGTTGGAAAAGCTGCTGCCGGCGATGGGGCGTGATGTGGGGCGCAGTTGGAGTGCTGGCTCGCCATTGCCGGGCGGGGATTTGCCGGGGGCTGATTTCACGTCATACCTCGCCACGATTATTGCGCGATATCCGAATTTGTCGCCACTCTTTTTGAATCGTTTGGTGCGGGCTTATGGCACGCGCTGTCTGCACATATTGGGGAACTCGACCTGTTTTGCGGATTTGGGCGAGGATTTTGGCGGCTTCTTAACCGCACGCGAGGTGGATTATCTGGTTCAGCACGAATGGGCGCGCACGGCTGAAGATATTCTCTGGCGCCGTTCGAAATTGGCTT
>JBMFWT010000018.1:0-51206 GCA_049964975.1 Acidiphilium sp. | reverse complement strand
AGTCCATTGATGCATCGCCGGGGCAAAGCAAAAATGGCATGATCGGCAGAGTGCGTACTAGATCGCGAGGCCGATCGGCACATAATATTTGCCTCTCAATTCCTCGCAGGATTTGGTGAAATCAACAACGTCAAGCAGCCGCGTTGCGGACTGACAAACCGGGCAAGGCGGGGGGTGCATCCGTGGTTGATTCCTCATCGGCGTGATCGCTGTTGGCGGGCCAGGGGAGATTACAAAAGTTTTGAAGACGTGTCGAAAAATTTATGGCGCGCGCTTTATCGCGCGTACAACGTGCGAAGCTGTTGCGCCCGCGCGCGGGTGAATGGATCGGGCTGGCCGGTGATTGTGGTTGGTGCAAACCGGCGCTGGAAGGCGGTGATGCGGGCGCCAAGCGGGGCTGTGGGATCATAGCCGATGGCGGTGAGGATTGAGTTGAGGTCCGGTTCTCGGTCCGGGATCAGATCGGGCGCGTCGGGCTGTGTGCTGGGATACAGGCCGATGCCGTGGGCGGCGAGGGTGGGCCAGGGGAATAATTCGCCAGGGTCGGTCTTGCGGGTGGGGGCGATGTCCGAATGCGCGACGATGTTTCGCGCCGGGATCGGATGGCGGGCGAGGATTGCTTGGCACAGGCCGATCAGGGCGGTGATTTGCCGGGCCGGGAACGGGCGGTAGCCATGCTCATGGCCGGGATTGACGATTTCGATGCCGATGGAGCGATCATTCAGGTGCGATACGCCGCGCCAATAGCTGAGGCCAGCGTGCCAGGCGCGATTTTGCTCCGCGACCAGCGCGTCGATCATGCCATCCTCATCGATCAGATAATGGGCGGAAACTTTCGCTCCGGGGTCGCACAGGCGGGCGCGGGCGGCCTGCGCGCTGTCCATGCCGGTGTAATGCAGCACCAGATGATCAAGGGGCGCGTTGGCGGGGCGATGATCGAAATTGGGCGAGACCGGGTGCCCAAAATCGGCATCAAGGTGGGGCATGATCGCGCTTGATGCGGTCATAGGCGGCGTTGATCCGGGCCACGCGCTCGGTGGCGCGGGTGATGAAATCCCCTGGCACGCCCCGGGCGGCGAGCTGATCGGGGTGGTTCTCGCGCATCAGCTGCTTCCAGCGGGTGCGAATATCCTCGAAGCTGGCATTCGGATCGATGCCGAGCACGCTATACGCGTCCTCCTCATCGAGGGCGAAGCGCGAGGGGTTGGCGGCGCGCGCGCGTTCAACCTCGTTCAAATCGAACAGCACGCCGATGCGGGTGAGCATGTCGGTCTCGCGGCCATTGATCGGCCCGTCGGCGCGGGCAATGGCGTAGAGCGCGCTGAGCACCTGTTCGAGGGTGGCGCGATTATCGGCAAAGCTGGCGGCGAGCTGGCGGGCATAGGGCTCAAAGCCGGTGGCCTCGTTGCGGGCTTGATCGAAAAGCTGGCCGATGGTGGGCACGGCCGCGTCATCGATGCGGAATTGGCGGCGGAACGCATCGATCTCCGGGCGGGTGACCGTGCCATCGCATTTGGCGAGTTTGGCGGCGAGCACGGTGACGGCAATGGCGAACACTTGATCGCGCCGACCGATCAGCGCGGCGAGGCGGGCGCTATCGAGCGGCAGCGCCCGGCCAAGCTTGGCGCCGACATTGCCGAGATCACCGCGATCCGCCGCGTGGCCCACCGCGATGCCGGCCATGGCACCCACCGGCCCGCCCATGACGAACCCGGCCGCACCGCCGATGATTTTACCCCATAAGGCCATAATGACTATATCGGGCGTGCGGCGCGCAACGTCAAAGGGGGCGGATTAATATCGCCGCAACAGCCCGACCAGACGGCCTTGAACCTTGACCCGCTCGGCGGGCACGATGCGGGTTTCATAGCGGGTATTGGCGGGTTCGAGGGCGATGGAATTGCCTCGGCGGCGCAGGCGCTTGAGCGTGACTTCGCCATCATCGATCAGGGCAACGACGATCTGGCCGCCCTCCGCAGTGTCACCTTTGCGAATGATTGCGGTGTCGCCATCGAAAATCCCGGCCTCGATCATGGAATCGCCCACGACTTCGAGCGCGTAATGCTCACCGGGGCCGATCAGGGCGGCGGGAACCGCGATTTCGGCATGGGCCTCGCGCAGCGCCTCAATAGGCTGGCCCGCGGCGATGCGGCCATAGAGCGGCAAGGTGATTGCAGCGGCTTCGGCGGCGGCGTGCGCCCCGGTGAAGCGGGTGGAAAAATCACCCCGGATCACGTTGGGGGCGAAACGCGGTGCCGTGGGGCGCGGGGTTGGCTCAACCTCGATCGGGCGTGATTGCGGCACGGCATCGGCGGGTAGGCGCACCACTTCGAGGGCGCGCGCGCGATGGCGGTGCCGGCGCAGAAAGCCGCGCTCTTCGAGGGCGCTGATCAGCCGGTGAATGCCGGATTTCGATTTCAGGCCAATCGCGTCTTTCATTTCCTCGAAACTCGGCGAGCAGCCGGTTTGCCGGAGATGCTGGTCGATGAAGGCGAGCAGATCGTGCTGTTTACGGGTGAGCATGGGCAACCTTGTTGAGGTGAGCGTGTTTTGGGGGTTGAGAAGAGCGCCGATAAACCAGAACAAAAGGACAACGATGTTCTAGATATGTTTTCCGCGTCGCGTCAAATGATTTCGAACAGCGCGGTCAAACGGCTGGTCCGAACCGCCTGTCTCATCTCAGCTTTCTAGTCCGCCGAGGTGAGGCGGAATTCGATGCGGCGGTTTTGCGCCATGGCGGTTGCCGAGGTGCCTTGCGCAATCGGGTGAGCGGCGCCGAAACCAGCGGCAATGACCCGATTTTTTGGCACGCCATCTTGCACCAGCACATGCAGCACGGCGAGGGCGCGCGCGGTCGAGAGGTCGAAATTATCTTTATACGGGCCGCCGGTGATCGCTTCCTGATCGGCAAAGCCATCGACGCTGAGCACCCAATGCAGGCCGGGCGGGATTTTTTTGGAAATATCCTTGATCGCTTTGGCGACCACGGCGATTTTCTGCTGCCCATCCGGCGAGAGTTTTGCGGAATCAGAGGGAAACAGCACGGCGCTTTCAAACACGAAGCGATCACCGACGATTTTGATGTCTTGCTGGCCGGCGAGGGCTTTGCGCAACTCGCCAAAGAAGTCGCTCCGATATTGCTGCAGTTTTTGCACCTGCCGGGCCAGCGCCGCGTTGAGCTTTTTGCCCAGATTGACGATTTGCACGTGCTGGGCTTGGTCTTTTTTGGCCGAGGCATCGAGGGCGGCGGCCAAACCATCAAGTTGCAGGCGCAAAGCCGCGATTTGCTCATCAAGATTGGTGACTTGGTTTAATTCGGCGGCGTTGAGCTGTTCCTGGCCCGCCTCCTGCGCGCGCACGCTGGCGAGGCTGGCTTGCAGCCCGGTGATTTTGGTCTCCAGCGCGGCATTTTTGGTTTGTTCGAGCGAGAGAATATTCGCCAATTGCGACACATCGCCGCGCAGCGAATCGATGGTTTTATTGCTGCCCGACAAGGCGGCGGAGAGAAACGCTTCGGCGAGCACAAAGACCAGCAAGACAAAAATGGTGACCATCAGCAAGGTGGACAGCGCATCCACATAGCCGGGCCAGATTTCGAGGCCGTTGCCGCCGCGCCTGCGCGAGAGGAGGGACATGTCAGCGCGCTTCGTCGAACCGGGCGGCGATGGTGCGGGTGAGGATTTTCAAATCCTGCCGTAAATCGCTCAGGCTTTGGGTGCGGCCTTGCTCGCTCTCGGTGATCAGGCGCGCCAGCAGCAATTCGATGTTGCGCAGATGGGCATTCGCGATTTCATCATCGGGGCCGATATTCGCGCGCTGCGCGCTGGCTTGCTCGGCAAGTTTGGTGAGAATTTGCTGACTTTCGCCGATTTTGAGCATGATCCGGTGCGAATTATGGATCGCCTCGGTCAGGGTGGTGATCCGTTCGGTCAGGGTTTGGGTGCTTTGCGCGGTGACGGCGCGGGCTTCTTCGCCGCGCGTCATCACCCGTTGCAGGGCTTCGAGATTTTCCGCACTTTGCTCAAGCAGGGCTTGGACGTAAGCGGGCATCGAGCCTTCACCCTCCGCGCCGAGCAGGCCGGAGGACACCCGCGTCAGGCCGGCGAGCCATTCTTCCAGATCATTGAAAAACCGGCTCATCGCCTGACCGGCGGTGAGATCGAGAAAGCCGAGGATCAAGGCGCCGGACAGGCCAAAGAGCGAGGAGGAAAACGCGGTGCCCATGCCCTCTAGCGGGCCGGCCAGACCGGCTTTGAGCTGGGTGAACATAGCATTCACATCGCCGCCGGTGAGGTTCATCCCCTGGATCACCGCCGCGACCGCATGGACGGTTTTCAACAGGCCCCAGAACGTGCCGAGCAGGCCCAGGAAGATCATCACGCCGGTGACATAGCGCGAGGTCTCGCGGCTTTCATCGAGCCGGCTGGCGATGCCATCGAGCATGGTGCGCATGCCCTGCACCGAGAGCGATACCCGGCCCGGATGATCGCCGCGCACGCCGAGCATGCGCGCCATCGGCAGCAATAATTTCGGCTTGGTGGCCTGTTCGATCGAGGCGCGCGAGCGCTGATAATGCTCGACCCAATCGACTTCGGGCGACAGGCGCAGCACTTGGCGCAGATTCCAGCCGACGCCGAAAATTTCGACCAGCACGATCACGCTATTGATCACCGGATTGGCGAGATAGAATTTAGCCAGGGTCGGCGCGAGCAAGGCGGCGAGGCCATAGACCAAGACCAAAAACACGATCATGCGGATCAGATAGGCGGTGGGACGGGTCATGCGTTGGGCCTATGGGGTTAGGGTCAAGATCGCACGCTGGTCGGAGGCTTGGCTGCCGGGGGGCAGAATTTGGCTTTGCACGATGATGCGCGTGAGGGGAATACCGGCCTTGATCAAGCTGTCGCGCACGGCATGGCCGCGTGCGAAGGCGAGGCGATAGGCGCGGCTGGGATGCTGTGCTGTGCCGATGGCGGCGGCGGCAACGGTGATCCGCCGGGTGGACACGGTTTTTTGTGCGGCAAATTGGCGGATTTTGGCGATATTTGTCGCACTCAGCGTGGCGCTATGGCTTGCGAAATTGAGCGCAAGCGTTGGTATTATGGGAGGCGTAGGAGGGTGAGCGGTGGCCGGGTTGGCAACGGGTGGCGGTGCGCCGGGTGCGGTCGATTGCGGGGGCGTTGGCGCGGGGGGTGGCGGCAAGGGTAGGGCGATCCGCCGCTGGAGCGGCGGTCTGGGTGGGTTGGGTGCTGGTTTTGGGTGCGGGATTGGTGCTTTGGGCTTTTGCGGACCCGCGAGCTGTTGCAGCGCGTTTTGATTGACGCTCACATCCGGCGCTGCGCCATCAGCCACGTTGATCAGAGCAAAACTGGCCAACGCGAAACTGACCAGCACCAGGCGGACCCGTGCCAAGCGGGCGAGCAGGCGCGAACGAGATGGGCGCGGCGTCATGGGCTGGTTTTAGCCCGGATTGGCGTGAAGTCTCAATCGGTCGGCGCGGTGTCGCGCGCTGCGGCCACCAATTCGCGCAGGCGGGCGTGAAAATGCGGGTTGGCCGCGACAATCTCACCCTCGATATGCTCATGGCCTGCCGGGTCGGTCACGAAGCCACCGGCTTCGCGCACCAGCAATTCGCCCGCCGCGACATCCCATTTATGAATCCCCAGCTCCCAATAGCCGTCATAGCGCCCGGCTGCGGTCCAAGCGAGGTCGAGGGCGGCGGAGCCAAAGCGGCGCACGCCGGCGACATCGGGCATCATCGCGCCGAGCACGCGGGCGAAGGCCAGCCGGTTGCGCGGTGCGGTGCGGGCGAAGGGAATGCCGGTTGCGAACAAGCCGGTGGACCAGTCCCGCCGGGCGGAGACGCGCAGGCGTTTATCGTTCAAATAGGCGCCGACCCCTTTTTCCGCCCAATAAAACTCATCGAGCGCCGGGGCATAAACCAGCCCGGCGACGATTTCGCTCTGGCCTTCCGGCAGGCGCTTCTCAAGGGCGATCGAGATCGCCCAGTTGGGAATCGCGTGCAGAAAGTTGGTGGTGCCGTCCAGCGGATCGACAATCCAGCGCCACGCCCAGTTGGCTGAGCCGGAAGCGCCGCTTTCTTCCATCAGGAACCCGTAGCCGGGCCGCGCGCGGTCCAGATCCTCGCGGATGCTTTGCTCGGCGCGCAAATCGGCCTGGCTGACGAAATCGGACGGTCCCTTGATCGAGACCTGGAGATGTTCGACCTCGTTAAAGTCACGGATCAGCCGCTTCGCCGCTTTTTGGGCGGCGGCGACCATGATGGTCATGTGGGCAGAGCGGCGCGGGACCATGGGGGGATTAGCCTTTGGCGCGTTCGACGTAGCTCGCGTCTTCGGTGCGAACCACCACCCGTTCGCCCGCTTCAACGAAGGGCGGCACCATGGTTTTCACGCCATTGGAGAGTTTCGCGGGCTTGTATGACGAGGAGGCGGTCTGGCCTTTGACCACCGGATCGGCCTCGACGATTTCGAGGGTTACGGTCGCAGGCAGATGAATCCCCACCGCCTCGCCTTCGACCAGATCGACGATCACGGGCATGTTATCTTGCAGGAACGGCGCCATATCGCCGAGCAGATCAGCCGGCACCATGAATTGCTCGAAGCTCTCGGCTTCCATCAGCACCAAATTATCGCCATCGGTGTAGCTATAAATATAGTCCTTATTATCGGTCATCAGCCGCTCGACCGTATCGGCGGTGCGCCACCGCTCGTTGGTCTTGTTGCCGGTTTTCAGGTCTCGCATTTCCACCTGGATGAAGGCGCCGCCTTTGCCAGGGGTGATGATTTGCTGCTTGAGCACGGTCCAACGGCGGCCGTCATGCTCGATGACTTGCCCGGCGCGGATCAAATTCGCCTGCTGTTTCATGAAAGGTACCATCCGGATTGGCGTTGAGATGGCGCGGCATAGACCCTGGATCGCGTCTCGGCAAGGCTCGGCAGTTCCGCGCGCTGGCGGCGCACGCCAAGATGTGATTAGTTTGCACCGTTATTAGGGCAGGATTGGCGTCGAGAGGGCTGGTAAAACGACATATTCCGATTAGACTAAGAGTAATGGAAACGCCGATGACACAGGACTACCCGAACGAGGCGCCGCTGAGCGCGATGGGCGAACCGCCGCTTGAGGTGATGCGGTCGAAATCTGGCGCTTGGCTGCATCAATTCGCCAATCCGGGGCGGTTTCAGCGATTCGTCCAGCCGATCATCCCCTGGCTGAGCGGTGTGGCGCTGGTTTTGACCGTGGTGGGGCTGGTTTGGGGCTTTTATTTCGCGCCGCCCGATTGGCAGCAAGGTGTCACCGCCCGGATCATGGATGTGCATGTGCCTGCCGCCTGGGTGGCGATGAATGGCTATGCGGCTTTGGCGATTTGCTCGCTGCTCTCCATCGTGTGGCGTCATCCGCTCGCCGATATCGCGGCGCGCGAAATCGGGCCGGTGGGGGCGGGGTTTACGGCGCTCTGCCTGATTACCGGCTCGCTCTGGGGCCGGCCCGATTGGGGCACCTATTGGGTTTGGGATGCGCGGCTGACCTCGGTGCTGATATTGTTGTTCCTTTATCTCGGTCATATCGCGCTGCTGCGCGCCTTTGATAATCCCCAGCACGGCTACCGGGCGGCGGCGATTTTGGGGCTGGTGGGTGCGATTAATCTGCCGATCATCGTGTTTTCGGTCTATTGGTGGAATTCGCTGCATCAGGGCAATTCCATTTCGCTCACCGGCCCGTCAAAGATTTACATCACCATGCTGCTGCCGCTGCTGGTCTGCACGATTGCGTTTTATCTGGCGTTTTTGGCGATGGTGCTGGCGCGAATCTCAAGCTTTATCATGGAGACCAAGGCGCGCAGCCTGTTGCTGGCGGCAGCGGAAGGGGGCCGGTCATGATTAAGGATGTGATGCCCTTCGTCGAAGGGGCGTATGGTGCTGCGGTACTGATTATCGGTTTTCTCGGGTTGGGCGCGTTTCTGCGCTATCGGGCGGCGCGCAAGCGTTTGGCGCAGGTCGAAGCGCAATATGGGCGGGTGCGGTCATGATGACACGAAAGGCACGGCGTTTATGGATTGTGGTGGTGTGCGGGCTATTTGCCTCGACCGCGACGGCCTTGATGCTGGTCGCGTTCCGCTCCAGCCTGTCCTATTTTTTATCGCCGCAGGAAGTGCTGGTGAAGCATCCGCGACCGGGTGAAATATTTCGTCTGGGCGGGGTGGTGCAGGTGGGCACGGTGGTGATGTCGCACCGCGATGGCAAACCTTTGACGCGGTTTCGGATTACCGACGGCCAAGCCTCGATCCCGGTGGTGTTTACCGGCATTTTGCCGGATTTGTTCCGCCAGGGGCAGGGGGTGGTGACGATTGGCAGCATGACCAGCCATGGCGAGGTGTTTCGCGCCGATACGGTGCTGGCCAAGCACGGGGCGAGCTATATGCCAGCCGATGTGGAGCAGGCGTTGCGCGCTTCGGGCAAATGGAACCCGAAATTTGGCCCCGCACCGAATGCCGCAACCTGGGATGATAAAACACCGCAGCAAATTGTCGCTGCGAAAGGATAAGTCAGCATGATTCCGACATTAGGCCATTTCGCGTTGGCATTGGGATTCGCGATTGCGGTGGCGCAGGCGATGATCGGGCTGTTTGGGCCGAATTTGCGCAACCCTTCGGTGCTGCGCGCCGCACCCGCTCTGGCCATTGGACAATTTGGCATGCTGGCGGCGAGTTTCGCGGCTTTGGTGTGGGCGGGCGTGGTGTCCGACTACACGGTGAAAAACGTCGCGCAATTTTCGTCGAGCACCACGCCGCTCTTATACCGGATCACCGGAACCTGGGGCAATCATGCCGGCTCGATGCTGTTATGGTGCTTGATCCTGGCGCTGTGCGGGGGCGTGGTTGGGGTATTTGGCCGCACCATCCCGACGAGTTTGCGCGCCCGGGTGTTGGGGGTGCTGGGTTTGGTCTCGGCAGGGTTTTTGCTGTTCACCCTGACCGTCTCGGACCCGTTCGTGCGGCTGTGGCCGCCGCCGTTGCATGGGGCAGGCGTCAACCCGATTTTGCAAGACCCTGGCCTCGCGGTGCATCCGCCGATTCTCTATACCGGCTATGTCGGGTTTTCGATTGCGTTCGCTTTTGCCGTCGCAGCCCTGATCGAAGGGCGAGTGGATGCGGCTTGGGGGCGCTGGGTGCGGCCTTGGACCATCGTTTCCTGGTGTTTTCTGACGGCGGGCATCTGTTTTGGCTCGCTCTGGTCTTATTACACGCTGGGTTGGGGTGGGTTTTGGTTTTGGGACCCGGTGGAGAATGTTGCACTCCTGCCCTGGCTGACCGGCACCGCGCTGATCCATTCGGCGATTGTGGTGGAAAAGCGCGAGGCGTTGAAAACCTGGTCGGTGCTGCTGGCGATTGCGACATTTTCGCTGAGCCTGTCCGGAACCTTCCTGGTGCGCTCGGGCCTGCTCAATTCGGTGCATGCTTTTGCGGTGTCGCCCAATCAGGGCTTGTTCATTCTGGTGCTGCTCGCCCTCACCGTCGGCGGGTCGCTGCTGCTATTTGCCATTCGCGCGCCGGTGTTGGCGGCATCGGGCGTGTTCGCGCCGGTCTCGCGCGAGGGCGCGTTGATTTTGAACAATGTGTTTTTGTGCATGATCGCGGCGGTGGTGTTCACCGGCACGATGTATCCGCCCTTTGTTGATTTGTTGTTTGGGTTGCAGCTCTCGGTGGGCGCGCCGTTTTACGATCAGGCGGCGTTGCCGCTGGTCGCGCCGTTGATTTTGGCAATGGCGGTGGGGCCGTTGCTGGCCTGGAAGCGGGCGGCGATCATGCCGGCATTGATGAAGCTGTGGGCGGTTGGTTTGGTGTCCTTGGTGGTGCTGGCCGTGGTTTTGCTGCGCGGCCACGCCATTGCGGCGCTGGGTCTCGCCGGTGGGACCTGGGTGGTGCTGGGCGCGCTGGTTGATTTGGGTGAGCGGGTGCGGCTGTTCCGGGTGCCGGTGCGCCAGTCATTCTCGCGGCTATTCAGCGTGCCGCGCGCGGCCTATGGCGCGATGATGGGGCATTTGGGCTTTGGCGTGACCGTGCTCGGAATCGCGGGCATGGCGACGCAGGTTCACGTGATTACCGTGCTGCATCCGGGGCAGGGGGTTAATCTGGCCGGCTATCGCTGGACGTTGGAGCGGGTGCAGGATGCGCCCGGCACGGCGGCCTATGCGGCGCGGCAGGCGGTGATCGATGTGACCCGCCACGGCAAGCATGTGATGACTATGCTGCCGGAGCGGCGGTTTTTCACCGCCCAGCATGTCACCACCGAGCATGCGGCGATTCGCACTAATATGCTGTGGGATATGTTCGCGACCTTTGCTGGCGAGGATAAATCCGGCGGCGCGGAATTCCGGTTCAATGTGCATCCGCTGGCGCCGGAGATTTGGCTGGGCGGGCTGATCATGGCGCTGGGCGGTGGCATTTCGCTCACCGATCGACGGTTCAGGATTGGGGCGCCAGCGCGCAAGCGGGCGGCGGTGCCCAAGCCAGCAGGCACCGAGACGGCTTGAGGGTTGCGGATGGATCGGTCTTTGTTATCCCGGCGCTTGCTGCTGGCAGCGCCGCTGGGACTTGCGGTTGCGGGGGGTGTGGGGGCCTATGCGCTGATCGAGCGGGCCAAGCGCGGCACCTATAATCCGCAGGATTTCAACAATCCGTTGGTTGGCCATCGCGTGCCCGGCTTTGCGCTGGATGGGCTGCCGGGGCATCAGGGCTTCGATCAGGCCGATTTGCTGGCGATCCGCCGCCCGGTGCTGGTCAATTTTTTTGCCTCCTGGTGCGTGCCGTGCGTGCAGGAGGCGCCGTTTCTCGATGGGCTGGCGAAGGCGGGGCTGGATATTTGGGGCATCGCCTATCAGGACAAGCCGGAGGCCGCGGCGCTTTATCTTGCCGCGCATGGCAATCCCTATCGGCGTCTGGCGATCGACCCGACCGGGCGAACCGCGATTAATTGGGGCGTGTATGGCGTGCCGGAAAGTTTTCTGATTGCGCCAGGTGGGATGGTGCGCTGGCATGCCGCCTCGCCGTTATTTCCCGATGTGATCGATACTCAATTGCAGCCAGCTTTGCGGAAAATCACATGAGCATGATCTGGCGCCGGGCGGCGTTGGCCCTGTTATTCAGTCTGGCGGTGGGGTTTGGCATCGCCCATGCCGCCGGGGCGGCGGGGGCGGTGGCGGGAATGGCGGGGGCACCGGCGCAAGATACGCCGAACATGATCCGGCGGGACGGGGTGAACCTGACCTTGCCGCAAGAGCGCCGGGCTGAGGCAATTGGCAATCAATTGCGCTGTCTGGTTTGTCAGAACGAAACGGTCGAGAATTCGCAAGCGGGTCTGGCCAAGCAGTTTCGTGGCATTATTCGTCGGCGTGTGGTGCGCGGTGAGAGCAACAAGCAAATCATCGCGTTCATGGTGCATCGCTACGGGATTTTCGTGCTGCTCAAACCACCGCTGATCCCGTTGACGATGGTGCTGTGGGGCTCGCCGGTCCTGGCCTTGTTGATCGGGCTTGGGGTGTTGGCCTTGGCGCGGCGGCGGCGACAAAAGCCGGTGGCCAATCTCGATCCGGCGGAACAAGCGCGACTGAAGGAATTATTGCAGTGAATATTGGGCTGATTATCGGCATGGTGCTGCTCGCGCTGCTCGGGCTGGCACCGCTGGTGTTTGCGGCGGTGCGGCCAGGGCTGGTGCGCTATCGGCGCGAGACCGCGATGGCGCTGCATCGGGCGCAGTTGCAGGAAATTGATCGTGATCGCGCAGAGGGGCGGCTGGCGGAGTCGGAATATGAGGGAGCGAAGTTGGAGGTCGAGCGGCGGCTTCTGGCCGCTGACCGGCTAGAGGAGCCACCGGCGGATCGGCGCGCCAGCGCCTTGTTGATCGCAACGGCGGTGCTGGTGCCGCTCGGCGCGGTCGCGCTGTTTTTGCCGGGTGTGTTGCCGATTGTCCCCTCCGAGCCGCACGCGCAATTGCTGCGCAAAGTGGATTTGGCGGCCAAGCGCGATGATCAATTGATCGCGCAGCTTGAAGCCAAGCTCGCCGTGATGAACCCGAAGAGCGAGGAGGCGCGCGAGGGCTATTTGCTGCTCGGCCAGGCCTTGGCCGCGCGGGAAAATCCCGCCGGGGCGGCGAAGGCGTGGAGCATTGCCCTCCAGGCCAAGTTTGATCCGACTTTGGCCGCCGAGACCGCCGAGGCGGAAACCGAAGCGGCGGGGCGTGTTACGCCGGAGGCGGCAAAATTATTCCAGGAGGCTTTGGCGAAAGGGCCGAAATCCGCACCCTGGCGCAAGCTCGCGCATCAGAGATTGCGCGAAGCCGCCGTGACCTTGCCAACCCCATCCGCCAACGCCACATCTAACCCATGACAAAGCAAATTGCGGTTGATGACGCGGTTGATAATTCGGAGGCGAATGCCGAGGTGCTGACGCGCAAGCCCGATCCGGCGGCATCGAGCCAAGCAGGGCAAAAAGAAATTGGTGGCCCCAAAGGACCGGAGCCGACCCGGTTTGGCGATTGGGAGCGTAATGGCCGCTGCATTGATTTTTGACTTTATGGGTTGCCGTAAGCGTCAATGAGTGGTTCTATTCCCCCATAAAAATAGAGGGGGTGGTCATGGCGGAATTCGATTACATCATCGTGGGCGCAGGATCGGCCGGTGCGGTGCTGGCGAACCGGCTTTCGGCGGACCCGGCCAACCGGGTTTGCCTGCTGGAGGCGGGCAAGCCGGATCATTCGGCGATGATCCATACGCCGCTGGGCATTGTCGGGCTGCTCGGCACCAAGACCTATAATTGGTATTTCAACACCGAGCCGCAGCGCCATTTGAACAATCGCAGCCTCTATTGGCCGCGCGGCAAAACGCTCGGTGGATCATCCTCGATCAATGCGATGATTTATATTCGCGGCGTGCCATCCGATTATGATCGCTGGGAGCAAGCGGGTAATCCGGGTTGGGGCTGGTCGAGTGTCGCGCCGATTTTCAAGGCGCTTGAGCATAATGAGCGCGGCGGTGATGATTTGCACGGTGATTCCGGCGAGCTGAACGTGGCGGATGTGGCGCGCCCGCAGCCGCTCGGGGCGGTGTTTTTGCAGGCGGCGGTTGAGGCCGGCTTGGCCGCGAACCCGGATTTCAATGGCCCGGTGCAGGAAGGCTCTGGCCCGTATCAGGTGACACAAAAGGCCGGGCGGCGGTTTTCATCGGCGCGGGCGTTTCTCGATGCGATCAAAAGCCGGCCAAACTTGACCATCATGACCGAAACCCGCGCGCGGCGCGTTTTGCTCGCGGATAAGCGGGCGATTGGCGTTGAGGTGCAAAGCCCGCGCGGCATTGAGCGGATCATGGCGCGCGCCGAGGTGATTTTGGCTGGCGGGTCGATCAATTCGCCGCATTTATTGCTGCTTTCTGGCATTGGCCCGCGCGATGAGGTGGAGCGTGCGGGCATACAAGTGCGCCATGAATTGCCTGGGGTCGGGCGCAATGTGCAGGATCATTTGGATTACGCCGTTTTGATCAAGGATTTATCCAAGCAAGGGATTGGCGTGGCCCCCGGCATGGTGCCGCGCTTGGTCAAGGCGTTCATGGAATATCGGCGCGATAAAACCGGCCTGTTCGCCTCGAATGTTGCCGAAGTTGGCGGGTTCGCTCGGCTGACGCCCGAAAGTGCCGAGCCGGAAATCCAGTTTCATTTCTTGCCCTCTTATTTGCGCGATCATGGGCGCAAACGATCGCTGGGCTATGGGATGACGCTGCATGTGTGCCAGTTGCGGCCCAAAAGCCGAGGCCGGATCGGCCTGAAAAATGCCGACCCGATGGCCGATCCGCTGATTGATCCCGATTATCTGTCCAATCCGGACGATCTCGGTGAATTGATGGCGGGGGTGAAATTGGGGCGCCGGATCATGGCCGCCCCCTCGATGGCGGCGATTTCGGGCGGCGAGGTTGAGCCGGGGGCGGCGATCACCGACGATGCGGCGTTGGAGGCGCGAATTCGGGCGCAGGCCGAGACGATTTATCACCCGGTTGGCAGTTGCAAAATGGGCCATGATCCGATGGCGGTGGTCGATGATCGGCTGCGGGTGCATGGCATTGTCGGGCTGCGGGTGGTCGATGCCTCGATCATGCCGACGCTGATTGGCGGCAACACCAATGCACCGACCATGATGATCGGCGAAAAAGCCTCGCGGATGATCCTAGCCGATCGCAACGCGCCGCCATCGGAGGCGGCTGCGTAATCTTACGTCGGCGGCTCGGCGAATATTTCTTTCGCCATCCGGAACGCGGCATTGGCGGCGGGCACCCCGGCATAGATCGCGGCATGCATCAGCGCTTCGGCAACCTCGCTCTGGGTGGCGCCGGTCTGGCGGGTGGCGCGCAGATGCAGTTTGAACTCTTCCTCACGGCCAAGGGCGGCGGTGATCACCAAGGTGAGCAGCGAGCGGGTGCGGTGATCAAGACCAGGCCGGGTCCAGATTTTGCCCCAGGCCATTTCGGTGATGAAATGCTGGAAATCCCGGTCGAAATCGGTGGCGCGCGCGAGCGAACGATTGACATGCGCCTCGCCGAGCACGCGCTTGCGGGTCGCGAGACCGGCTTCAAATGCATCCTCAGCCGGCGGCAGCAGAAAATGCCGGAGCGCGTCGGTGACCTGCTCAGGGCGTTCGATGGTGGGGATATGGGCGGCATTCTCGATGATGGCGAGGCTCGACCCGGCAATGGCCTGGTGCAAGGCTTGCGCCGAGGCCACCGGGGTCGCCATGTCCTCGCGCCCCACCAGCACCAGGGTCGGGTGGCGCAGCGTGCGGGTGGCCTCGGTCAAATCGGCATCGGCAATGGCCGCGGCGGCACCCGCATAGCCCTCTGGGCTGGTGCCCATCAGCATCGACCGCAATGATTTGGCGGCGGGCAGCAACGTTGAGGACGCTGTGAGCCAGCGCGCGAGCACGGCATCGGCGATGCTGGCAATGCCGCCCGCTTGCACCTGCGCAATCCGGTCGCGCCAAAGTGTGGCGGGCGGGATGACCATGGCGGTATCGACCAGCATGAGCGAGGCCACGCGCTCTGGATGGCGGGCGGCGAAATGCTGGGCAATCATCCCGCCAATTGAAATGCCGCCCAAATGCGCTTGACCCAGGCCGAGCGCCTCGAACAAGGCGGCTACATCGTCGGCCAGCAGATCCATGCTGTACGCGCCTGATGTCGCCTCGGTCAGGCCATGGCCGCGCATATCGGGGCGGATCACCCGAAAAGAGCGGGCCAGCTCGGCGGCTTGCGGTCCCCAGACCTCAGCGCAGGTGCCGAGCGAGTGCAGCAACACCACAGGCGGTGCGGCGGCGGGGCCATCGATCCGGACATGGACATTCAAATTGCGGGTGCTGATGAACATTTTTGCTCCAATCGGCAGGGGTTGCGCTAAAGCAAGTCCGTGCCGAACGATTTCATTAATTTAAGCGGCGAGTGCGGCAACGCCGGGGAGGGTTTTGCCCTCCATCCATTCCAGGAAAGCGCCGCCCGCCGAGGATACATAGGTGAGCTGATCGGTAATGCCCGCTTGCTTCAGGGCGGCAACCGTATCACCGCCCCCGGCCACCGAAATCAGCCCAGCTTTGGTTGCCGCCGCGACGGCGGCGGCGAGCCGCATGGTTGCGGTATCGAACGGCTTGGTCTCAAAAGCACCCAGCGGGCCATTCCAGATCAAGGTTTTCAGCGTGTTCACCGCCGCAATGATCGCATCGGTGCTGGCGGGGCCAAGATCAAGCGCCATGCAATCGGCGGGCACCGCGTCCGCCGGGACGATGCGGGTGGGCGGATTGGCGGCAAAAATCTCGCTCACCACGAAATCACTCGGCAGCACGATCCGGCAGCCAGCGGCTTGCGCATCATGCATGATCTGCCGGGCAGTGGCGTGCAATCCCGGTTCTTGCAGCGATTTGCCGAGTTCCGCACCTTGCGCGGCGAGGAATGTGTTGGCCATCGCGCCGCCAATCACCAGCACATCCACCTTGGTGATCAAATTGGTCAGCAAATCGAGCTTGGTGGAGACTTTCGAGCCACCCACAATCGCGCCGACCGGGCGTTGCGGCGTGCCGAGGGCGGCGCTGAGCGCATTCAACTCGGCCTGCATCAGCCGCCCGGCATAAGACGGCAGCAATCGGGCCAACGCCTCGGTGGTCGCATGGGCGCGATGCGCGGCGGAGAACGCATCATTGACGAACACATCACCCAGCGTTGCCATGTGCCGGGCCAGGGCTTGGTCATTGGCTTCTTCGCCCGGATGAAACCGGGTGTTTTCCAGCACCAGCACATCGCCCTCCGCCATGGCGGCAACGGTGCCCGTCGCGGCCTCGCCGATGCAATCGTCAACGAACCCAACCGGGCGGGCCAGCACCTTACCGAGCGCCTCGGCCACCGGGCGGAGCGACATGCTCTCCACCCGCTTGCCGTTCGGACGGTCGAAATGCGAGAGAATAATCACCTTCGCACCCTTGCCGGCCAGTTCGGCGATGGTGGTGGAAAGCCGCTCCAGGCGGGTCAGATCGGTGATCCGCCCGTCGCGCAGCGGCACGTTGAGATCGGCGCGCACCAGCACGCGCTTGCCCGCAACATCCAACCCGTCAAGGGTGCGATAGGTCGTCACTTACAGCGATCCGAACAAGGCGACCGTGTCGCACATGCGGTTGGAGAAACCCCATTCATTATCATACCAACCCATCACCCGGGCCAGCGCGTGATCGACCACGGTGGTCTGCGGGGCATCGAAGCTGCAAGAATAGGGCACATGGTTGAAATCGGAGCTGACCAGCGCCTCGGTCGAATAATCGAGAATGCCTTTCAGCTTGCCTTGGCTCGCCACATGCATGGCGTGGTTAATCTCGTCCTTGGTCGCATGTTTTTTCAGGTTCACATCAAGGGAGACCAGCGAGACATTGGGCGTCGGCACCCGGATTGCGGTGCCATCGAGCTTGCCTTTCAGCTCCGGCAGCACGAGCCCAACGGCCTTGGCCGCGCCGGTTGAGGTCGGGATCATCGAGAGGGCGGCGGCGCGGGCGCGATGGCGGTCCTTATGCAGCGTATCCACCGTTTTCTGGTCGCCGGTATAAGAATGGATGGTGACCATATAGCCGCGTTCGATGCCGAAGGCTTCGTGCAGCACCATCGCCATCGGGGCCAAGCAATTGGTGGTGCAGGAGGCATTGGAAATGATGGTCATATCGCGGGTCAACGTATGGTGGTTGACGCCGTAAACGATGGTGGCGTCCACGCCATCCGCCGGTGCTGAAATCAGCACCTTGCGCGCGCCCGCCTCGATCAGCTTGGCGGCGGCCTCACGCTTGGTGAACAAGCCGGTGCATTCCATCGCGACATCAACGCCGTCGAGCGGCACTTTGGCCGGATCGCGCTCGGCGGAAACCCGGATCGGCGCGTAGTGGCGGCCATGATGGGAAATCACCAGACTATCGCCTTTGACCTCGACATGACCGGGGAAACGGCCATGCACGGAGTCATAGCGGAGCAAATGGGCGTTATCCTCGACGCTGCCGAGATCATTGATCAGAACCGGCTCGATATCGGTGCGGCCACTTTCGATCATGGCGCGCAGCAATAAACGCCCGATTCGACCAAAACCGTTGATCGCGACTTTAACAGCCATTGGAAACTCCCCGTTGTTGAGTGAATAAGGTTGCGCGCGGTTATAGCTTGGCTTTGACGGCGGTTACGATGGCTTCTGGCGTAATGCCGAATTGCGCGTAAAGCTGCTTGTAGGGCGCGCTGGCCCCAAATCCGTGCATGCCGATGAAGGTGCCGTTATCGCCGATCAGCCGTTCCCAACCAAACCCGACCGCGGCCTCGATGCCGATGCGCGGGGCGGTGCCCAGCACACCAGCGCGATACAGCGCGTCTTGCTGCGCGAATAATTCAAAGCTCGGCACTGACACCACCGCGACGCTGATGCCTTGAGCAGCGAGAGTGTCGCGCGCCGTGACCGCGAGCGCCACTTCCGATCCGGTGGCGATCAAGGTGGCCCGGCGCGGCCCTTCGGCCTCGGCCACCACATAGGCGCCGCGGGCGGAGAGATTATCAGCCCCATGCGGTCGCGGCAGGCTTGGCATGTTCTGGCGGCTCAGCACCAGCAGCGATGGGCCATCCTTGTGATGCAGCGCGATGTCCCAGCATTCCGCCGTCTCCAGCGCATCGGCCGGGCGCAGCACCAGCACATTGGGCATGGCGCGGAACGAAGCGAGATGCTCAACCGGCTGATGGGTTGGCCCGTCTTCACCCAGCCCGATCGAATCGTGGGTGAGCACGAAAATGGGCCGCGATTTCATCAGCGCGGCGAGGCGGATCGCCGGGCGGCAATAATCCGAGAAAATAAAGAAGGTGCCGCCATACGGGATCAACCCGCCATGCAGCGCCAGCCCGTTCAGGCAGGCCCCCATGCCATGTTCGCGCACGCCATAATGCACATAGCGCCCGGCATAATCGCCCGGCACCGCCGTACCCATCGATTTGACGAACGTATTGTTCGAGGGGGTGAGATCGGCGGAGCCGCCGATCATTTCAGGCACCACCGGCACCACGGCATCAAGCGCCATTTGGCTGGCCTGACGGGTCGCGATGTTGGGTTTGTCGGCGGCAATTTTCTCGCGCAACGCCGTCATCGCTTCGGCATAGGCGGCGGGCAGATCACCGGCCAAGGCGCGGTCGAAATCGGCCTTGTGCGGGCTGGTGGCATGGCGTTTCAGCCAGGCGCGGCGCGGCGCTTCACCGCGCGCACCGGCGGCGCGCCAAGGTTTGAGAATATCATCCGGCACGCTGAAGGGCGGCGCGGTCCAGCCGAGCAGTTTTTTGGCGCCCGCCAGCTCCGCAGCGCCGAGTGGGCTGCCATGGCTGCCGGATGTGCCCGCTTTGTGCGGCGCGCCGAAGCCGATAATGGTGCGGCACGCAATCAAAGTGGGTTTGCGGCTGCGCGTGGCGAAAGCCAACGCCTGCTCAATCGCGACCGGGTCATGCCCGTCAATCCGCTTGGTGGCCCAGCCATAGGCGGCGAAGCGCTTGAGCACGTCTTCGGTCATCGAAATGCCGGTGCTGCCGTCAATCGAGATCGAATTATCATCATACAGCACGGTCAGCTTGTTCAGCGCCATATGCCCGGCAATGGCGCATGCCTCGTGGCTGATCCCCTCCATCATGTCGCCATCCGAGGCGATCACCCAGGTGCGGTGATCGACCAGCGATTTGCCGAAGCGCGCGGCCAGCATCCGTTCAGCGAGGGCAAAGCCAACGGCGGTGGAAATACCCTGGCCCAGCGGGCCGGTGGTCATTTCAATGGCCGGGTGCTCACCGCGCTCGGGGTGACCCGCGCAAACGGCGTGGAGTTGGCGGAAATTCTGCAAATCCTCCATGGTCATCCCGGCAAAGCCGGTCAAATGCAGCAAGGCATAGAGCAGCATCGACCCATGGCCGGCAGAGAGAATGAACCGGTCACGATCCGGCCAAGTCGGGTCGGCAGCGTCATATTTCAGGGTGCGCGTCCAAAGTGCCGTCGCCACGTCGGCCATGCCCATCGGCATGCCCGGATGGCCGGAATTGGCTTTTTCCACCGCATCAATCGCCAGGGCGCGGATGGCGTTCGCCATCATCCGCGCCTCCGTCATCGGCTCGGCGAGGATGGCCGATTGGCGCGCGAGCGCTGCTTCATTGCCTCCGGAATCGTGGGCTCCAGCCATGGACCGTCTCCTTGTGTTTCGTCACACATAAGGGGCGGCATCGAAAGACGCAAGAATTGGCATATATTCAATTAGATCAATATTGGGTTCGGTCGAATCGACAGATTCGAGCGAGCCCAATGAAATTGATCGGCAAACAAAGGCTGGAGCGTGATTGGTGATCAGCAATCACGCTCTAATCGCTTTTCGCATTTAGTCATAATATGTCGCAACGCGACGCCCGGCTCCTGGTTTGATGCCAGAAGCCGGGCGCTATCGGTCCGATTAATCGCCAGCGGCTGAACGGGCCGCGAGGCTCTGGTGGGCCGGATGAACCTTGGCGCTGCTGATCGCTTTCACGGTCTTGGGCGCTGCGGCGGGCAGGGCGGCGATGATCGAAACTCCAACCGAAGCGAGGTAGGGCAAAGACTGGGTGAACAGCACCGCGCACCACAGCTTGGTCTCCGGCGTCGCCCAATGATGGCTGAAACCCACACCGAGCAAGGCTGCCCAGGTGAGGCCCAGCAGCACCAGCTCTTCGCGCGCCATCACCAAGCCCTGCACCAGCGCCGGCGCATCCTTCATTTTCGGCGTGCGCAGGAACGGCAGCGATTTGGTGAACAAGCCTTTCCACACCGCTTTGCCAATCGCGTGCGAAAGCGCAAGGCCGGTGACCGCCGCACCAATCCGGTCACCCCAGGAGCAGCGCACCCGTGCGCCATAGAGCGCCATGATTTGCACAATCTTGAAGGCGAACAACCCAATCGAGGGGAGCATGAACAGGATGATCGGGAACTCAAACCGCACCGGATCGATGATCAGCGCTGCCGACCAGGCAAGGCCGAGCAACAGGAAGCCCAGGCCGAGCGCGTCGCCAATCCAGGGCAGCCAGCCGGTGATGAAGTGCCAGCGTTGGCCCAGGGTTAGGCTGCGATCAAACGGCGAGAACAGGCTGCGCCAATGGGCACGGGTGATGCGCATCGCACCATAGGCCCACCGGTACCGCTGCTTGCGGAAGGCGTTGAAATCATCAGGCATCACGCCACGGCCAAAGCTGCGCTTGGAATAGACCGCCTGATAGCCGCGCTCGAACAAATTAATGCCCAGTTCGCTATCTTCGGTGATGCACCATTCGGCCCAGCCACCCTCGGCGGCCAGCGCGTCCCGGCGGATCAAGGTCATGGTGCCGTGCTGGATGATCGCGTTGCGCTCGTTGCGATTGACCATGCCGATTTGGAAGAACCCGGCATATTCCCAGAACATCATGCGCTTGAACAATGAGCCGTCATTGTCGCGATAATCCTGCGGGCTTTGGGTAAAGCCGACTTTCGGATCATCGAACGCCGGCGCCATGCTGCGCAGCCAGTCCGGATCGACGATGTAATCACTATCGAGCACCCCGATAATATCGGCATCCGGGCTGGTTTCGCGCAGCGCGAAATTGAGCGCGCCCGCTTTGAAGCCCGGATATTTGCCGAGGGTGAAGAAGCGGAATTTCGGCCCCAACCGGGCGCAATGCTCCGCCACCGGCTCCCACACGCGCGGATCGGCGGTGTTGTTATCGATCACCAGCACTTCGAAATTGCCGTAATCGAGCGCGGCCAGCGCGTTCAGGGTCAGTTTCACCATCTCCGGCGGCTCGTTGCAGATCGGCAGATGCAGCGAGACTTTAGGCAGGATCGCCCCTTGCGGTGCAGGCACCGGCTCGAAATGGCGCTTGCGCACCCGCCCGAACAAGGTTTCCACCAGCTCGAAACTATCAGCAATCAGCAGGAACAATAACAAGCCCTGACCGGCGGCGAGCGTGGCCCATACCGCAGCTTCGGTCCAGGAGAGATAGGTCTCGCCCATGGTCAGCAGCAGCGCGCCGATAGCCGCAACGAAGCCCTGCACCAAGCCCGCGAACAGCAGCTTGCCCTGCCAGCGCAAATCCGGACGGCGTGACAGTAGCGCCATGCTGATGAGCAACGCGAGCGCAATGCTGCCCGCTGCCCAGGCGCGCCAAGCGCGATTCGGCGTCACCGGGCCGGTCAACGACCATTTCGCATGGCGCGCCAGCGACCACATGCCCCAATAACCGGCGGCACGGCCCTCGAAGCTGGTTTTCCAAGGCTGGTCGAACGCCTCCATCACAAAATACTGCAAATGCTGCTGGCGGGCGACGTTAAAGAATTGGCGCATGAATTGGGCTTGCAGCACCCGTGAGGCGCGCGCACCGCCAATATCAATCCCATCCGACGGCCAGCCAATTTCACCAATCACGATCCGCTTGCCCGGATAGGCGCGCTGAACCTGATGCAGGCGATGCAGCGCATAGGCAACCGCCTTATCTTCCGGCACGCCCTCCCAATAAGGCAGCAAATGCACGGTGATGAAATCAACCGATTTCACCAAGGCCGGGTGATGCAGCCAGACATGCCAAGGCTCAGCGGTCGAGACCGGCACATGCACGCGGGTTTTCACATAGCGGATATCCGCCGCAAGCTGTGCGACGGTCAGGTTGCGGCGGAGAATAACCTCGTTGCCCACCATCACCGCTTTGACGTCCGGATTCGCGTTGGCGACCTGCACCACCTTGGTCAATTCGCGCTGATTGGCGCGCGGATGTTGATCGATCCAGGCACCGAGCGTGACATTCAAATGATAGGGGGCGGCCAGTGCCGGAATCTCGCCCAGATCATTCTGCACCGTATAGGTGCGGATATTATGGGTTTTGGTCGCGACCAGCGCGAGGTCTGATTTGATTTGTGCGACGCTGGGATAAATATTGCTTTGCGGATTTTCGCCCGCATGGAACGGCGAGAAGGCAAAACCGCCAATATCGCCCCGATAAGGCGGGATATTGGTCACCGGCCGGTCGATCCACGCCCAAAGGCCGAACGCCACCGCAGCGGTGGCCAGAGCGGCAAGCCATGAACCCACGCTCAGCCAGCCGGACTTGGTCCGAACGAGGCTGGGGCCGGTGCTGAACCGGCGCGGCGAGAGAGGACGCAATTTGGCGTGATAGGTCATTGTTTCGAAACCCGGCTGATGGCGGCGTGATCACCGCGCCAGGGTGTTTTGACGGTGCAGTGCGGCATAGGCTGGACGGGATTGCGGCGGAACCATGGCAAAATCGCTGCATTCAAGGCGGGAAAAATCAGCTATGATGCTGGTCTAATGTTGGGTTTTTAGATCAAGATGGTTACGCAACTTATTCTGGATATTGGGCTTTTAGTCGGTCTGATCGTGCTGAATGCGGGGTTCGCCCTGGCCGAAATGGCCTTGGTGTCAGCGCGGCGGGCGTCTTTGGCCTTGATGGCGCGGCGTGGCGTTGCCGGGGCGGCGCGCGCCCGCGCCCTCGCCGAGGCGCCAGAGCGGTTTCTGCCGACCGTGCAAATCGGCATCACGGTGATCAGCGTGCTCGCCGGTGTGCTGGGGGGCGCGCGGTTCGCGGTGCTGCTGACCCCGGTTTTGGCCAAAATCCCCGCCATCGCCCCGGCGGCGGGAACCATCGCGCTGGCGCTGACCGTGCTCGGCGTCACGTTTCTGACCCTGGTATTCGGCGAATTGGTGCCCAAACAGCTAGCGCTGCGCCATGCCGAGCGCATTGCCTGCCTGGTGGCGTGGCCGCTCGATATTTTTGCCCGCATCGCCGCCCCGCTGGTCTGGCTGCTGGGCATGACTTCGGCCCTGGTGTTGCGCGCCTTTGGCCCGCCCGGTCCGGATCGCCGGGCGGTGAGCGAGGAGGAGCTGAAAGCGATTCTGGCCGAGGGCACCGAATCGGGCATGCTGGAATTCGAAGAGCGCGACATGATGGAGCGGATCATGCGCCTCGCCGATAAGCCGGTGCGCGCGATCATGACGCCGCGCCAAGACATCGCCTGGCTCGATCGTTCCGCCCCGCGCAGCGCGGTGATCGCGGCCCTGAAAGCCGCCCCGCATTCGCGCTTTGTCGTGTGTGAGCGTGATATTGATAATGTCGTGGGCATCGTGCAGGCGAAGGATATTCTGGATCGCATGCTCGATGGCAAAGAGATTTCGCTCTCCACCGCCCTGCGCCAGCCCCTCGCCGTGCCCGATACGATCAGCGCGCTGGATGCGTTGGAGCGGCTGAAGGCCGATCCGATGGGGGCGGCTTTCGTGCTCGATGAATATGGCAGTTTCGAAGGGTTGATCACGGTTGGTGATTTGCTGGAAGCCATCGTCGGCGATGCCGAGGATGATGCCGATGTCCCCGAACAGCCGGGCGAGGGCCAGAGCTTGGAATTAGACGGGCTGGAGCCGATCGATGACGTGGCGCATCGCCTGGGCTTGGAGCAATTGCCGGCCCAAGGCTCGTATCACACATTGGGCGGGTTTGTGCTGGCCTTGCTCAAGCGGGTGCCGCGCGCGGGTGACGTGATTGCCTTTGGCGGCTGGCGCTTTGAGGTGCTGGCGATGAATGGCCGCCGCGTCGAGCGGGTGCGGATTATCCGCGATCCGGCGGTGGTGCTGTAACCAGAGGCGGCGCGGGGGACGCAGGCGAGGCGTGATGGCCGCTAATCTCATCGCCCGCTTGAGGCGAGAGCCGCGCCGAAATCGGCACCGCGATGGCGCCGATCAGGCTGACCAGAATGAAAGCGATGGAAAAATCACTCACCGTCGGGCTGGTATGGCCGGTGATCGCGCTGGCCGCATCCAGCGTGCCGGCGGCCAGTGAAATGCCCAAAGTCAGCGTAATTTGCTGGAAAGTGGCATAAAAGCTGGTCGCGGCAGACATGCGCGCGCGCGGCACATCGGCATAGGCGATGGTGTTGAGCGCGGTAAATTGCAGCGAGCGAAACACCCCGCCGAACAGGAGTATAAGATCGATCCAGATAATCGGTGAATCCGGGCGAAACGCCGCGCAGGCGGCGGTAAAAACCACCGAGAGCGCGCCAAAGCCGATCATCGAGGCGCGAAAGCCAAAGCGGCGCAAAATCGGCTGCGCCAGCGGCTTCATCGCAATCGCCCCCACCGCCGCGACGAAGGTGATGGTGCCGCTTTTCGCCGCCGTATCGCCAAAGCCGAGCTGCAACATCAGCGGCAGCAAAAACGGGATCGCGCCGGCGAGAATCCGAAAAAAACTACCCGCGAGGGTGGAATTGGCGAATGTGTGGATCCGCAGCAGCGTCAAATCAAGCACCGGATGCGGATGCCGGTGCGCATGGCGCCAATAGGCATAGGCCGCGAGGCTGCCCGCGATGAAGCAGCCAAGACTTGCATCCACCGGGATCAACCCATTGCCGATGGTCTCAAAGCCGGTCATCAGCAACGCCATCGCGCAGCCGCTCCAGAACAGGCCGAGCAAATCAAGCTTCCCCGCCTCTTCAGTGTCTTTGACCTCGGCGACGAACAGGCTGACCGCGATAATCCCGATAATGCCAATCGGCACATTGATGCCAAAGGTCCAACGCCAGGAAATATAGGTCACGATGAAACCGCCGACCGGTGGGCCGATGATCGGGCCGATCAAAGCGGGCATGGTGAACCAAGAGGTCGCCGCGATCATATCGGCGCGCCGGACGGATTTGAGCAGCAGCAACCGGCCCACCGGCACCATCATCGCGCCGCCAATCCCTTGCACAATCCGTGCGCCAATCAGCATGCCGAGCGAATCGGCAAGACCGCAAAACACCGAGCCGATGGTGAAAATCAAAATCGCGGCCCGAAACACGGTGCGGCTGCCAAAGCGATCCGCGAACCAGCCGGAGGCGGGAATGAAAATGGCGAGCGAGAGCAAGTATGAGGTGAGCGCCAAGCTCATATGAATCGGATCGGCGTGAAAGCTTTTCGCCATCGCGGGCAAGGCGGTTGCGACAATCGTGCCGTCCAGATTTTGCATCAGCAACGCGGTCGCCACGATCAGAGCGGTCACCCGCATGCGCCCGGTGCTGAGGCCGGACAAGTCAGGCTCGGCGTCGCTCATGATGCTGATTTGCCTCCCATCGGCCCTATGATGGGGGCAAATACGGTGGCCTTAAACCACCGCCTTGTCATGGCTTCACTGCGCTGAGAGCATCATTTGCTCGGTGCAGACGCTGCCGGCGGCCAATTTACCAAGGGGAAAGTCGTGGTCGGCTTGCCATTGAGCGAGAGGCTGCGATTTTTCAGCGCCAGCGCAATGCTGAGTTTTTGATGACCATCGGCACCTTTGACCATGTAGGGCGCAGTTGCCGCCGTCGCCGCCGCCAAGCCATTGGCAAAGCGCGGTTGGGCCGTCGCGATGTCGGCAAAAAACGCGTGCAGCCCGGTTGCGCTCACCGTGCCGGTGCCTTCGGGTTGCAGCGCGTGATCGAACGTGAAGGCGGTATCGATCTTGGCGTTCAGCGGGCCGATGATTAGGCCAACGGCGAGTGTGCCATGACCACCATGGCTCGCCCAAGGGCGCAGCAGCGCCCCGATGGCGGCGAGTTGATGGGCAAATGCTGCGTTCGGATCAGAATTGGCCGTCACCGGCGCCGCAATCTGGCCGGTCAAAATCGGCTTCAAATCCGGGCCAGAGACAGTCAACGCGATCGTGTATTTCTCGATCTCGCCATTGAACGGCAGATGGATCAAGGTCACGAACATCGGCGATACCGCGATATTGCTGAAGCTTTCGTTGAGGCGAACCGCCGTTTCGGTGGCATCGGCATCCGGGTTGAGCCGCATATGCGTCCGGATCGCGCCGATGGTGACAATCGGGAAATTGCTGTTGGCGACGCTGGCACGCAGATTATTGATCCGCACGCTGCCGCCGATTAGCACGCGTTTCGCGTTCGGCATAAAATCATGACCCGAGATATAGAGATTATCCTCGATCAAATCAGCATCGATGGCAATTTGGGTGCCGTTCGCGGCGTGGACGGTAAAATGATGCGGCAAATTCATCGCTACCGTGAATGGTGACGTCGCATCGATCCGCTCATTAAAGCTGGGTAAATCGATGGTCGGGCGGGTGCCGGGAGCGCCGGGCAGCGTCAATTTCAGGTTCGGCACTGTCGCGCTCGCCGCCAAGGGTGAGCTGCCGCGCGTGATCGGGCCGTGGGTAATCGTCCAGCCAGCCTCGCGCAATTTTGCCTCCTCACGCTGGAAGCCAACAACCAATTGGCTTTGCGCATACCACCAAATGCCAATCCAAATCAGCGCAAAAACCAGCAGCAGCGGCAGAATGAAGCGAAGTGCGCGCATCGGGCAGCCTTTCAAATTGTTCGCAGGCAGCTCTAACCCGAAACCGGCAGGTGCCGCAAACCCGCGTCAGCGCTGCTTACCGCGTCGTGCGAGGCCGCACTTACCGCATTGCGAGGCTTTCGCGCGCCGGGGCAATCACAAAGCAGGATAAATGCCGGCGCGCGAGTAGGCTGCAGGTCTGTTTGGCCGCGACGCGGTCAAGCCCGGCAAGCTGCGCGCGCCACATCCGCCGGCCACGCACGAGTGCTGGCAATATCAGCACCCGGCCCTGATTGCCGCGCAGGTGATGCACCGCAAGCGCCTGACGGCGGGCTGCAGGATAATTATCATAGGAGCCGACTTGGGCAATCCATTGACCCCCGCGCGCCGGGCGGGCCCGCAGCTTGGCCACATCCGCCACCCGCAGCACCGGCGCCATGGGATGCACCGTCCGGCTCGCGACGCGGGTGATCACCGGCGCGGCACTTGGCTGATTGGCCGCCAGCGTGAGCGGCGGGCTGCCCGCGCCCTCTGCCGCGAAGCCCTGATCGAGCAGTTGCGCCATCGTCGAATAGGCAACCCGCCAGGAATGGGCATGCAATTCAACGCCAATCAATAAATGACCATTGCGCACAGCGGCGGTGACCAAATTGAACCGGGCGAGATTGGTGTAGCCGGTTTTCATGCCAATGGCGCCGGGATAGCGCTTCAACATACCATCGATATTCGGGATCACCCGGCCCTCGAAGGTGAAATGCGGCACCGAGAATAAATAGCGATATTGTGGATAATCGAGCAGCAAATGCCGCGCCAGAATCGCCATGTCATACGCATCGGTCACTTGCGTCGGGTTCGGCAAGCCGGATGGGTTGGCGAACTGGGTGCGAAGCATGCCAAGCTGATGGGCGCGCGCGGTCATCATCCCGGCGAATCGGCTGATGCTGCCGCCCCCCAAATATTGTCCGAGAGCGGTCGCGGCATCATTGGCGGAGAGAGTCGTCATGCCCAGCACCGCCTGACGCACCGATACGGTTTGGCCGGGCACCAGATCGAGTTTGACCGGCTGTACGTGAGAAGCCGCCCGGCTGACCGGCAAATCGGTGGCGAAACTCAGCCGATGGGCGCGCAGCGCGGCGAACGCCAAATCAAGCGTCATTAATTTGGTCAGGCTGGCCGGGTAGCGCAGGGTATAGGCTTGATTTTGGCCAAGAATACGCCCGGTATTGGCATCCATCACAATCCAGCTGATCCCAGGGCTGGTCGGCTCGCCGCCCGCACCCGCAAACGCCACAGGGGAGAGCGCGCAGGCGCTGGCGACGGCTAGCCCCAAGCCCAGCAGGCGGGCGCTCAGGCGTATATTGGGACGAGCGTTGATGCATTGTGTCGGCGTTCGCACTGGCGCTTTGGCAAGGAATCGTTGACAAAACGCAGAGAAACGCATGGCAGCCCCGTGCATGACAGCTCCAAAATAAATCTTGTGTCATTTCGGTGATAAAGCAGACGATTCGCCGTGTCTAGCCAAAATTGATGAATTAATCAGAAAACCAACATGTTACAGAAATATCTTCCGTGTTGGTTTGCAGTGCTCAGCGTCTTTTGCGGCGCGTTGATGACCTGAGGTTGATTGTGCGCCGCACAAAAACCGCTTGACGCCCGGCATTGGGCGGCTTAAACCCAATTTGTTGCACCGCACCATGACGGGGTCGAATGATAGAACTAATTTGGCACACCGCGCCAAGCCAAACGTCGTTTGGCGCATCGCGTCGGGCCAGAAATATCGATTGGATCACCAGACAGGGATTGGCGGTGTGCGGGTCAAGGGTGTTCGCCGGCCTGTTCCGGGTGCGCCGTTGATCCGACCATGACTGCCGGGCTGATCCGGACGACCATTATCACACTGGCTACGAGCAGAGGACCAAACCAATGACCACCAAAGGCAAGATTGTTGACGTGACCACCGAGACCACCAAGGGCTTCGAGGCGACCCTCGAATCCATGAAGGAAGGCATTGCGAAGGCAACCCACGGGTTCGAAGCCTCGCAAGCCAAAATGAAGGAACAAATGGCCAAAGCGATGAAGACCACCGAAGATTTCGTGGCGTTCAGCCAGGGCAATGTCGAGGCGATGATCAAGGCTTCGCAAATCTTCACCACCGGCATGCAGGATCTGAGCAAGCATTTCGCCGCCAGCACCCAGGCCTCGGTTGAAGAGAGCATGGCGACCGCGAAGGCGCTTTCGGGCGTCAAGTCGGTGAAGGAAGCGGTTGAGCTGCAAACCGGTTTCGCCCGCACCCTGGTCGAGAAAATGGTTGCCGAGACCAGCAAGCTGACCGATGCCTCGCTCAAAATCACCGAGCAGGCGATTGCGCCGCTGACCGCGCGGATGACCAAAGCCGTCGAGACCTTCAGCACGAAGCTCTAATCATTAGCTTCTAACTGATTGACCCGGCGCACGCGCCGGGGCATGGGGGGCGTTTTCCGGTCACACGGAAAGCGCCCTTTTTGCATGGATGAGGCAGGCAATGGTCGGCACGGCGGCGGAAATCTTGCGCGCAGCGTTGGGAGTGCCGCCAGCATGGGCGGTGTTTGACCCGGTTTGGTATTGCCAAACCTATCCCGAAGCCGCCCGCGCCTGCGCCGACCCGATGAGCGACGCGCTCACCTACTATTTGCAATCCGGCGCCGCCGCCGGCCATAGCCCCACGCTGTATTTCGATGAACAGTTTTACCGCCGCACCTACCCCGATATCGCTTCACTGATTGCGCAGGGCGATTATCAATCCGGCTTTGATCATTATTGCCAGCGCGGCTATCGCCAATTATCGCCGCATTTATTGTTCGATGACGCTCATTACGCCGCTTTGTATGAGGATATGAGTATCGAGAATTTAGAACGTCATCATTGCTATGGCCGCTATGATCACTGGCTGAAATCAGGACAATTTGAGAATCGTCAGGCGCATTTTCTGTTCGATCCCGGCTATTACCGCGCCCGCGCCGAAGCGGCAGGGGCCGACAAAGCCGAGCTTGAGCGCCTCGGTCCGTACGGGTTTTATCTGCACGCTTTGGATAGTGGATCGGCCTTTGCGCATGTGCCGCCATCGCTTTATTTCGATCCGCTTTGGTATCTCGAAACCTATCCCCCGGCGCGTGAGGCGCTGGAGCAAGGCCGGGTTCGTGCCGCCTTGGAGCATTATCTGACCTTGCCGATTGCCGGCGGGTATGATCCGGTGCCGGAATTTGTTGAGCATTTCTATCTGGAAACCTACCCGGATATCAGGCTCGCGGTCGAAGCGGGCCATTTACCCTCCGGCTACCGGCATTTCGTCCAGCATGGCGCGTTTGAATTGCGCCGCCCGCGCGTTGACATCGATCTACTATACTACCGCGATGTTAACCCCCGCGTGGTGCATGATCTCAATAGCGGGCGGGTGCGCGATGCGTTTGCCCATTTGCGCAGCATCGGCCTGCCCCTGCAATTGGCCTATTGCCCGCCCGAGCGCGCGCCGGATTTATCCGAAGCCACCGGCAAAACGTTATTTTCGCTGCGGGCGCGCAATCAAGTTGCGTTGTTTGCCCGCCACAAGCTCGATTTTTCGTTGAATGGGCAAGAGCCGTTGGTCAGCGTGGTCATGGTGTTGTTCAATCAGTTTGAACTCACCCTGCAAGCTCTGGCCTCGCTACGGCAAAATTTTGCCGGCCCCATCGAACTCATTCTGGTTGATAACGCATCAACGGACGATACCACGCGGATTGCCAGCTACGTGCAGGGCGCCCTGGTGCTGCGCAACCAACAAAATCTCGGCTTCGTGCTCGCTTGTAACCAAGCCTTGGCACAGGTGCGCGCCCCTGCCTTGTTGCTTCTCAATAACGATATTGAATTGGGCTATGGCGCCATCGCCCATGCGTTAGCACGGCTCGCACGCGACCCGCTGATTGCCTCGGTCGGCGGTAAAATTCTGCGCAGCCATGGCCGCTTGCAAGAGGCAGGGTCGATCATTTGGCAAGACGGCACCACAACCGGCTATTTACGCGATGAACCGGCCTTGTTGCCCGAGGCGAATTTCGTCCGGGATGTCGATTATTGTTCCGGGGTGTTTTTACTCTGCCGCACCGATCTTGTTCGTGATCTGGGCGGCTTTGATGCTGATTACGCACCGGCCTATTATGAAGAGGTTGATTTATCGGTGCGGTTTCTGCGCGCGGGCTATCGCAATGTCTATGATCCCAGCGTGATCATTTATCATTTGGAATTCGGCTCGGCGCGCAATGCGCAAGACTCGCTCGCGCTGATGCGCCAAAATCGGGCATTATTCCGCAGCAAGCACGCGGAATTTTTGGCGGCACAGCCGGCAATGGTCAAGGGCACCCAGCCAGGCGCTTCGGTGCGCGCCCGAAGCCGGGGCGATGCAGGCCGACGCTTGCTGTTTATCGAGGATACCGTGCCGGTGCGCCGCCTTGGGTCGGGCTTTGTGCGCGCCAATGATGTGCTGCACGCCATTGTCGCGGCAGGCTGG
Source organism: Acidiphilium sp. (assembly GCA_049964975.1). Classification (GTDB taxonomy): domain Bacteria; phylum Pseudomonadota; class Alphaproteobacteria; order Acetobacterales; family Acetobacteraceae; genus Acidiphilium. The sequence goes on along the minus strand of JBMFWT010000018.1, from coordinate 19,793 downwards.
CATGTTTCGGTTTTACCGGTCAATGGCACGCGCCTTGATGTGATGAGCCTGCTGGGCGATGCGCCGGACACGGCTGAAATTCTCTATGACCGCACCATCTTGACCCTGCCGCAGCTCCTCGCCGAGCGCGCTGATTATTACGATATGATCTGGATTTCGCGCACCCATAATCTTGATCGAACCCTCCCCATTTTCCGCGCCGCTGGCATTGATCCGGCGATAACGCCGTTCATTCTCGATACCGAAGCCATCGAAGCCGCACGCGCCGCCGAGTTAGCATCAATCCGTGGCGATGATTTTGATCTCAACGCGGCAATAACGGCGGAATTTGCCAATGCGAGCCATTGCCGCGCGGTCACGGCGGTTAATCAGGCTGAGGCTGATCTGCTGAAGGCTCATGGTCTTGCCTCGGTTTCGGTGTTAGGCACCATCGGCCCGGTTCGTCCCACACCGCGCGGCTTTGATCAGCGCGCGGGCTTGCTGTTCGTCGCAAGCATGCACCAATCGGACAGCCCTAACCTTGATGCGCTGCGTTGGTATGCCACCGAGATCATGCCCGCGTTAGCATCCCTCATGGGCGCGCGAACGCCAACACTCTCTGTCGTGGGATATCGCGCGCCAGAGCTTGATCTGAGTGAATTTTCAGCATTGCCGCACATCAAGCTGCTCGGCGCGATTGATGATTTACAGCCCCTGTATGATGCCCATCGCTTGGTGGTCGCACCCACCCGCTTTGCTGCGGGCACACCCTATAAAATTTACGAGGCCGCCGGATTCGGCGTGCCGTGCGTGGTCACCGAGTTGCTGGCGCGCCAATTAGGCTGGCACCATGGGGTGGAGCTGATGAGCGCGCCGGTGGGTGATGCGGGCGCGTTTGCCGCGCGCATCGCGTTCCTTTATCAATCGGGTCCGGCATGGTCTGCGGTGCGCAAGGACGCTCTGGCAAGGCTGGAGGCGGAAAATAATGCCAAATTGTTTGAGGAAACGGTTCGCCGCGTGCTGGCGCAAGCAGAGCGAGAAAGACAAGGGGAGCGGAAATGACATTGAACCACACATCGTCAAACCCAAACAGCCTGCCAGCCCTGCTCGCCGCCCATCATGGCGCGCGGGCTATTGGTGCGCCGGGTGAGCCATGGTTGGATGGCGCAGGATTGCAAAACTTGGCGCGCATGATCGCCGCCGGCCTGAATGCGCATGGTATCGGCAGGGGGGATCGGGTGGCGTTGGTGTTGCCCAACGGCCCGTGCGCCGCAACCGCATTTTTGGCCGTCGCTTATGGTGCCTCCGCCGCACCGCTCAACCCCGCCTACACCGAAGCCGAGTTTGAATTTTACCTGAGCGATTTGCGCCCCCACGCCATCATCATCGCCGAGGGTGAAACCGGGCCGGTGCTGGCGGTCGCGGCATCCTTGGCCATTAAACTCATCGTGCTCCGCCCGGTGACCGGCGGACCTGCCGGGCAATTCACCTTGGATTTCGCAGCCATGGCGCGAACCCCAGCGCGCCTGCCCGGTATCGCACAGCCGAATGACGAAGCTTTGGTGCTGCACACATCCGGCACCACCGCCCGCCCGAAAATCGTGCCGCTCAGCCAGGCTAATCTCGCCGCGTCAGCGCGTCACATCGCAACCAGCCTCGCATTAGGGCCGGATGATATTTGTCTGAACGTGATGCCGCTGTTTCATATTCATGGTCTGGTGGCAGCCTGTTTGGCGTCACTGGCCGGGCAAGCCAGCGTGAGTTGCACGCCCGGCTTTAACGCCTTCAAGTTTTTCGGCTGGCTCGATGCCGTCAAGCCGAGCTGGTATACGGCGGTGCCCACGATGCATCAGGCGATTTTGCTGCGCGCCCGCGAGACCGCACCGCCGGTTACGCTGCGCTTCATCCGCTCCTCCTCAGCCTCGCTACCGCCACAAGTGATGGCGGCGCTGGAGCAAAAATTCGCCTGTCCGGTGATCGAAGCGTACGGCATGACCGAGGCTGCGCATCAAATGGCATCCAACCGCCTGCCGCCGGGGGCGCGCAAACCCGGCTCGGTGGGCGTTGCCGCCGGGCCGGAAATCGCCATTCGCGGCCGTGATGGTTTTCTCGCGGTCGGGCAGGCGGGCGAGGTGGTGATTCGCGGCCCTAACGTCACGGCGGGCTACGCCAATAACCCAAGCGCCAATCAATCCGCCTTCATCGAGGGCTGGTTTCGCACCGGCGATGAAGGCATGTTAGATGACGATGGTTATCTTTTTCTCACCGGTCGGCTCAAGGAAATGATCAATCGCGGCGGTGAAAAAGTCAGCCCGTTAGAGATTGATGTGGCGTTGCTCGATCATCCATCGGTCGCCGAAGCGTGCTGTTTTGCAATCCCCCATGCCGTGCTCGGCGAGGAGGTTGCGGCGGTGGTGGTGCTGCGCGAGGGCATGGCGGCGACGGCGCTTGATTTGCGGGAATTTCTAGCGGCCAAGCTCGCACCCTTCAAAGTGCCGCGCCAAATCGTGATCAATGACGCGATTCCCAAAGGGGCAACTGGCAAGGTTCAGCGCATCGGCATGGCGCAGCGTTTGGGATTGGGCGGCTGAGATGCCATCAATTTGCATTTTCGGCGCCGGTGCCATTGGCGGGCTGATGGCAGCGCGGCTTGAGCGGGTCGGGGTGAAAACCGCCATTGTTGCCCGCGGTGCGCATCGTGCCGCCATCGAAGCGCGCGGCTTGGTGCTGCGCGATGCCACCGGCGAGCATGTGACCCATCCGCGCGTGGGTGATGCCAGCGCGTTAGGCGTGCAGGATTATGTGCTGATCACGCTGAAGGCGCAGGGGATCGAGCCGGCCTTGCCGCAACTTGCCCCCTTGATCGGGCCGAACACCGTGATTGTCGCAGCGGTGAATGGCGTGCCCTGGTGGTATGGCTATGGGCTGCCCGCACCGTTTGCGGAGCGGCGGGTCCACGCGGTCGATCCGACGGGCGCGGTCTGGGCGGCGTTGCCGCCCGCGCAAGTGCTGGGCTGCGTGGTGTATCCGGCCGCCGAAATTGCCGAACCCGGCGTGATTGCCCATAGCTATGGCGATCGGTTCGTGCTGGGTGAGCCTGACGGCACGCGCAGCGACCGCGCCGAGACGCTGGCGAAATTGTTAGTATCCGCCGGGCTAAAAGCGCCGGTGCGGCCCCGCATTCGCGATGATATCTGGGTCAAGCTCTGGGGTAACATGGCCTTCAACCCAATCAGCGCGCTCACCGGTGCCACGCTGGATCGGATCGTGGCTGATGCCGGCACGCGCGGCGTGGCGGCGGCGATGATGGCGGAAGGCCAAGCGGTCGCCGAGCGCCTTGGCGTGCGCTTTGCCATCGGCATCGACCAACGCATTGCCGGTGCCGCCGAAGTCGGCGCGCATAAAACCTCGATGCTGCAAGATTTGGAGCGTGGCCGCCCGATTGAAATCGAAGCGCTGCTCGGCGCCGTCGTTGAAATGGCTGGCTGGGTCGATGTGCCAATGCCGATCAGCAGCGCAGTCCTCGCCCTCGTGCGCCAGCGTGCGGGTTCATCCGGCGCGGATAGCCATGCTAATCGAGAAAAATCCAGATAAAATCATGGAAGTCACGCCACCATCTGGTCCGGTCTTGGTCAGCGGCGCCGCCGGGTTCGTCGGTCGCGCCGTCACCCAGGCGCTCGGTGCGGCGGGCTGCTCGGTGGTGGTCGCGCTGCGCCGGTCGGGCGCAGCGTTACCCGGTGCGGCGCGCGCTATCGATGCGGGGGATTTGGCCGCGCCCACCCCGGCACTCTCAGCGGCGATGCGCGGTGTTTCGGTGGTGGTGCATGCGGCAGGCTTGGCGCACCGTACCGGCGTTGATCCAGCTTCACTGGCAGCGGCGAACGTGACGGCGGCAGCGCGGGTGGCAGAAATCGCCGCTGCACGCGGCGCTAAACGATTCATTCTCGTCTCCTCGGCGGCGGTGCATGGCAAGGCCCCGCCCGGCGTGGTGACCGAAGCCTCCGAGCCCGATCCAGATGACGCCTATGCCGCGAGCAAGCTCGATGGTGAGCAGGCGGTCCAGCGCGTGCTGGCGGGCACCGGCACCGAACTGGTCATCATCCGCCCGTGCGCGGTGATCGGGCCGGGCTGCGCGGGCAATATTCCGCGCCTCGTGCGTCTGGTCGCCCGCACACGGCTATTGCCGTTCGGGGCCATCGGTAATCAGCGCAGCTTCATCGCAATCGATGATCTCGCCGCCCTGATCGTTGCGGCGGCGCAGGCCCCACATTCCGTGCCCGAAATTCTCCTGGCCGCGCATCCCGACCCGATTGCCACGCCGGACCTCATTCGCGCCTTGGCCGCCGGGCTGCAACGACAATTATTTCTCGCCCCCGTGCCCGCCTCGTGGCTCGGCCTCGCCGCTCGCGCCGCAGGGCAGGGGGCCGCTTGGCGCAGCTTTGCCGGCTCGTTTCGCGCCCACCCGATCCTCGCGCAGCAAAGCCTTGGTTTTACGGCACAAACGCCCCTGGAAACCGCCTTCGCGGCAACGGCGCGATCTGTGGTATTATAATACCACTACCCCGATCGCTTGACTATAGCCCCGCTTTCCCCCATACGCCGCCGCGAGACATAATCTGTTGATGAGGTTCCGATGTTAAAGACCACAATCTCGCTGAAACCATCCGAGGTTCAGCGAAACTGGGTGCTGATCGATGCCGAAGGGCTGGTGCTGGGCCGCTTGGCCGCCCTGATCGCCACGCGCCTGCGCGGCAAGCACAAGCCGCAATTCACCCCGCATGTCGATTGCGGCGACCATATCGTTGTGGTCAATGCCGAAAAAGTGCGCGTGACCGGCAAAAAGCTCGATCAGGACGTGTTTTACTACCACACCGGCTATCCGGGTGGCATCAAAGGCCGCACGCTGGGTCAGCGCCTCGCCGGCGCGCATCCTGAGCGGGTGATCGAAAAGGCGGTCGAGCGGATGATCACGCGGGGTCCGCTGCAGCGCCAGCAAATGAAAAATCTTCATATTTACGCAGGTGCCGCGCACCCGCACACCGCACAGCAGCCGGTCGCATTGGATGTCGGCGCGCTTAACCGCAAGAATCGGAGGGTTTGAGTATGTCGGGGACCGCAACGCTCGCCGATCTGAAATCAGTGGTCACCACTGAAACCACAGCGCCGGCCACCGGGCCGAAATATGAAGTCAAGCGCGATGCGCTGGGCCGCTCCTACGCCACGGGTCGCCGCAAGGATGCCGTCGCACGGGTATGGATCAAGCCGGGCAAGGGCGAAATCATCATCAATGGCCGCAAAGCCGCGCAATATTTCGCGCGTCCGGTGCTGCGCATGTTGATCACCCAGCCCTTCCTGGTCGCTGATCGCTATAATCAGTTTGACGTGATGGCAACCGTCACCGGCGGCGGTCTATCGGGCCAAGCCGGCGCCGTGCGCCACGGCATTTCGCGCGCTCTCACCTATTACGAGCCGGATTTGCGCGGCATTCTGAAGGTCGCCGGGTTCCTCACCCGCGATCCGCGCACGGTCGAGCGCAAAAAATACGGCAAGGCGAAAGCCCGCCGGAGCTTCCAGTTCAGCAAGCGCTGATCATCGCAGCGTTTCTGCGCCAAGCAACCCCGGGCCTCTGGTCCGGGGTTTTTTGTTGGCCGCACCGATCACTGCGCGTCGTAATCAACCACCACGCCAGCACCATCGATGCGGGCCTGACAGGTCAGCACAAAGCCGGCTTTGATTTCCCAATCGGCGAGCGAATAATTCACCGCCATCGTTGCCTGCCCAGCAATAATCCGCGCCCGGCACGTCGCGCACATGCCGCCCTTGCACGCATAGGGCAAATCAAGCCCGGCGCGCAGTGCCGCATCCAGAATCGCCTCCTCAGGCCCAATCGGGATCGTATGGTGCTTGCCATCGGCAATCAGCGTGATCGTTACGGCATCGTTATCCATCGCGGGCGATGCCAGCGCGGGTGCGCGCGGCGTGCCGCCATGGCTGGACACAAAGCGCTCAATGTGGATCGCCTCGGCGGCAACCCCATGCGCGCGCGCCGTGCTGTCCACACTCTCGATCATCGGCTCCGGCCCGCAAATAAATAAATCATCAATTCGGCCCGGCGCAGCGCGGCTCAGCAAATTTTCGATCCGCGTCGCATCTAGCCGCCCATGCAGGATCGGAATATCCTGCTCCTCGCGCGACAGGATATTGAACAGCGCGAACCGGCCCAAATGACGATTTTTGAGCGCTTCCAGCGTCTCGCGAAACATGATCGCGTCGGTGGTGCGATTGGCGTAGAATAAGGTGCAGCGACTCTCCGTCTCGCGCCCCAACACGCTGCGCAAAATCGACAGGATCGGCGTAATGCCAGAGCCGGCGGCAAACGCGACCAACTGGCGCGCCCGCGCTGGGTCTGGCGTCAGGCCAAACCGTCCGGTCGGCGTCATCACCTCCATGACATCGCCAACCCGGGCCTGATCGCACAGATAGCTCGACATCACACCATCGGCGACGCGCTTGACCGCAATCCGCAGCTCAGCATCCTCAGGGGCCGCACAAATCGAATAAGCGCGCCGTTGCTCGGCGCCATCAATCACCTGGCGCAACGTCAAATATTGCCCTGGCGTGAATTGATAGGCAGCGCGCAACGCCTCCGGCACGTCAAAACAAAGCGAAACCGCATGCTTCGCCTCCGGCGTGATGGCGCTGATGGTCAAAGGATGAAACCGGGGTGAGGTCATCAGGCGGCGATCATCCGGCGGCGATCAATGGCATTTGAAATGATCGAACGGTTCGCGGCAGGCGATGCAGCGCCACAGCGATTTGCACGGCGTCGAGCCAAAACCGGCAATCTGCTCAACCTGTGCCGACCCGCATTGCGGACAATGGGGCGTCTGGCCACGGCGCGGCGGGGCAATGCCCTCGGCGCGCAATTTTTCCAGCGTCGCCGCACTGAGCGTATCGGTGGTCCAGGCCGGGCTATGGATCAAGCGCACGGCAATGGCCGAAAATCCAGCCTCGCGCAGCGCCGTTTCAATATCAGCCTTGATCATTTCAGTGGCCGGACAACCCGAATAGGTCGGGGTAATGGTCACAATCATCACCCCGTCAATCATCTCCACGCCCCGCAAAATGCCCAATTCCGCAATGGTGAGCGCTGGAATTTCCGGATCGGGCAAGGCAGACGCAATCGCCCAGGCCACGTCCCGCGGCGCAACCGGGGCTACCATGACGCGCCGGGATAGGCGCGGGGCAAAAACTGCAATTCGGCCAGCAAATGGCCCAAATGCTCCCCATGCCGCCCTTGCCGGCCTCCGGTTTGGTGCCAACGCGGCCACGTGAGCCGCAGCGTCGCTTGCGCGCAAACCTGCTCAATCCGGCGCTGATAGGCCTCATGCAACCCGGCCGGATCAACCACCGCGCGCGTGGCGATCAACGGCGCTTGATCAGGCGAGGTCTCGAATAATTCATCAGCAAAGGGCAGTAATAATTCCAAAGCATCCTGCGCCCGCCGATGACTTTCCGCCGTGCCATCGCCCAGCCGGATCACCCAATCGCTGGCGTGGCGCACATGATAGGCGGTTTCTTTTTCACTCCGCGCCGCAAACGCCGCAATAGCAGTGTCCGTCACCGCCAAACTCGCGCGCCAATACAGATCAGCAAAGCTCGCATAGAGCAAATGCCGCACCATGGTCACCGCGAAATCACCATTTGGTTGCTCAACCAGCAGCGCATTGCGAAATTGCGGCGCATCGCGCCGATAGGCGTAATCATCCTCGCTGCGTTGACGCTCCGGCTGTGCGGCATTCTCTAACGTGGCTGCGTGGCTATAGAGAAATCGCGCCTGCCCTAACAAATCCAGCCCCAGATTGGCCAGCGCCATATCCTCTTCCATGCTCGGCGCGCGGCTGCACCATTCGGATAATCGATGGCCGAGGATCAGCGCATCATCGGCATAGGCCAACACCCAGCGCAGCATCGGGGTTTCCGCCACTGCAATATTGCGGCCCGGCATTTCACATATGGCCGACATCATCAGGCACCGTATAAAAGCTGGGATGGCGATAAATTTTGCTCTCGGCCGGCTCGAACAACATGGCCTGATCATCCGGATCGGAGGCAATGATTGCGCTGGAGGGCACAATCCAAATCGAAATCGCCTCACCACGGCGGGTAAATAAATCGCGGGCGGCGGCGAGGGCCAAGGTCGCGTCCGGCGCGTGCAGCGAACCGGCATGTTTATGCGCCAGCCCGTTGCGGCTGCGTAAAAAAACTTCCCAGAGCGGATCGGCAGGCGTTGCTTCAGTCATGATTAATCACGCCGCCTCACGCTGATGTTGCTTCGCCGCATAAGCAGCGGCGGCGGCGCGCACCCATTCGCCCTCGTCGTGCGCTTGGTTGCGCCGGGCCAGCCGATCACGATTGCACGGGCCTTCGCCACGCAGCACCGCCCGGAACTCCGCCCAATCAATCGCGCCATAGCGCCAATGGCCGCTCGCCGCATCAAAATGCAAATCCGGGTCCGGCAGCGTCAATCCCAGCCGATGCGCTTGCGGCACCGTGGCATCGACGAAATTCTGCCGCAAATCATCATTGGAAAACCGCTTGATTTTCCAGCGTGTTGACTGATCCGAATGTTGGCTTTCGGCATCGGGCGGACCAAACATCATCAAACAGGGCCACCACCAGCGATTAAGCGCGTCCTGCACCATCGCCCGCTGCGCCGCCGTGCCTTCGGCCAATGTGCAAATAATTTCATAGCCCTGCCGCTGATGAAAACTCTCTTCCTTGCACACGCGGATCATCGCGCGCGCATAAGGCCCGTAGGAACACCGGCAGAGCGGAATTTGGTTCATAATCGCCGCCCCATCCACCAGCCAACCAATCGCGCCAATATCCGCCCAGCTCAGCGTGGGATAATTGAAAATCGACGAATATTTCGCGGTTCCGGCCAAAAGCTGATCCACCAGCGCCTCACGCGAGACGCCGAGCGTCTCGGCAGCCGCATATAAATACAGCCCATGCCCGCATTCATCCTGCACCTTGGCCAGCAGCGCTACTTTGCGCCGGAGCGAGGGGGCGCGGGTAATCCAGTTGCCTTCTGGCTGCATGCCAATGATTTCAGAATGGGCATGCTGCGCAATCTGGCGGATCAGCGTGCGCCGATAGGCTTCGGGCATCCAATGATTAGGCTCGATTTTCTGCTCGGCATCAATCCGCGCCTGAAACGCGGCTAATCGCGCCGGATCATCGAGCGGGGCAGGGCGGGTCTCGGTCTGGTCAAGCGCCTGAGCATACATGGGTGCAATCCTATTTTTCGCGAATATATTACAAAAAAATCGAATGTCAAATATTTTTGTAATATATTATCGGGAGCAAGGTTCTCCAACCTTTCCTTACAATTTGTCATCGCTTTGCTCTGGAATCGACTCGGCTGCGTTCGTATCTCTAGGGCGAACAAATGGGGCGAGGAGACTGAGCATGACCTATCGATCGATGGTGGCCACCGGGATTTGCTCTCTGCTCCTCATGGGAGTGATGTTCGCACATGATATCGGTGCGTTGAATGGGTCATCTGCGCCAAACGCGCGGGTCGCGGCGCTGCCGTTCGCGCCCATCGAAGGCGTTGATGTCGCCTCGCCGATCAGCCGGGTGCGCAGCCTGGTGCAATTAGCCGCCCAGCCGGTGACAAGACGTCGCGCCACCCTCAGGCCCGCGCAACCCATCATCTGGGCGGTGCCCGATCACAGCCAACAGCGCCCGTTGGTGATGGTGGTGCCGATGCGTGAAGTGATCATTCTGAAGACGCCAGCGATGTCCTGATCGGGAAGCAGCGCGCAACCCGATCAGCGTCGGGGTTGCGGCGTTGCACTGGGGCGATTAGGTAAAATCGGACGTGCTGCGCCGTCATAAGCTGTCGGCGGTCCCCTAAACCCCAAGGATCAATCATGGTTCCCGCCGATCACCCCGCACAACCCACCCTCCCCCCGTCCGGGCAGCCAGCCGCCCTGTCAGCCAAGCGCGGCGCCGACCGGATTTCCGAGGCCCTGGCGTTCGATGATGTGCTGCTGGTGCCGGGCTATTCGCAGGTGCTGCCAGCCCTGGCGGCCACCCGCACCCGCCTGACCCGCACCATCACCTTGAACATCCCGCTGATCTCCGCCGCGATGGACACGGTCACCGAGGCCGCGATGGCGATTGCGATGGCGCAGCAAGGTGGTATCGGCGTGATCCATAAAAACCTGACCATTGAGGAACAGGCCGCCCAGGTCCGGCGCGTGAAAAAATATGAGAGCGGCATGGTGGTTAACCCGCTGACCATCCACCCGGATCAAACTTTGGCCGAAGCGCAGGCCTTGATGGCGCAGTTTCGCATTTCCGGCGTGCCCGTCGTTGAGCGCGATACCCAGAGACTGGTGGGTATTTTAACCCATCGTGATGTGCGCTTCGCGACCGACCCGACCGCCCGGGTCTATGAGCTGATGACGCGGGAAAATCTGGTCACCGCCCCCGCCGATGTCGGTCCGGACCGGGCGCGGCATTTGCTGCATAAGCACCGGATCGAGAAATTGCTGGTGGTCGATGAAGCCTATCGCTGCGTCGGGCTGATCACCGTGAAGGATATGGACAAGGCCGAAGCGCATCCGCTGGCCAATAAAGATGAGCTGGGCCGTCTGCGCGTCGCGGCGGCGACCGGCGTGGGGGATGATGGGCTGGCGCGCGCCGAGGCGCTGATCGATGCCGGGGTCGATGTGATCGTGGTCGACACCGCGCATGGTCATTCGGATGGGGTGCTGCGCGCGGTTGAACGGGTCAAGCGCGCTTCGAACGCGGTGCAACTGATCGCGGGCAATGTCGCGACGCCCGAGGGCGCTGAAGCCTTGATCGCGGCGGGCGCGGATGCGGTGAAAATCGGCATCGGGCCGGGTAGCATTTGTACCACGCGGGTGGTCGCGGGCGTGGGTGTGCCACAATTCTCGGCGGTGCTGGAAACTTCCGCCGCCTGCCGCGCGCATGACGTGCCGGCCATCGCGGATGGGGGGGTGCGCAACTCCGGTGACATCGTCAAAGCCATTGCCGCCGGGGCCGATTGTGTGATGGTCGGCTCGCTGCTCGCGGGCACCGATGAAGCGCCGGGCGAGGTGTTTTTATATCAAGGCCGGTCCTACAAATCCTATCGTGGCATGGGCAGCCTGGGGGCGATGGCGCGTGGGTCGGCGGATCGGTATTTCCAGCAGGAAATCAAGGATCAACTAAAATTGGTGCCCGAAGGGATCGAAGGCCGCGTGGGTTATAAAGGCCCGATGAATGCGGTGGTGCATCAAATGGTCGGCGGGCTGCGCGCCGGCATGGGCTATACCGGCTGTGCCACCATCGCCGCCCTGCAAACCGAGGCGCGCTTCCGGCGCATCACCGGGGCGGGTCTGCGCGAAAGCCATGTCCATGACGTCGCGATTACCCGCGAAGCGCCGAATTACCGTCAGGATTGATCCATGACCCCGGCGGGACGGCTGGACGCGGCCATTGAGCTGCTCGGCGCCATTGAGACGGACCCTCGCCCTGCGGATGCGGTGGCCAATGCGTTTTTGCGCACCCGGCGCTTTATTGGCGGTGGTGATCGGCGGGAGATTAGTGAAATCACCTGGTCGGTGCTGCGCGCACGGCGGCGTTTGGGCTGGTGGCTGGAGCGGATTGGCGCGCCGGTCACGCCGCGTTTGCTCTCGCTTGCGATGATGGTGCTGGGCGGCATGACTGCGCATCGCGCTGAGTCGGCGTTTGGCGGCTCGCGCTTCGCCCCGGCGCCGCTCGATGAGGCAGAAAAGCGGGCGCTGGCGCAGCTTGCGACCCACACGCTCGATCATCCGGGGATGCCGGATGGGGTGCGGCTGGAGATCCCCGATTTTGTGGTGGAAAAATTTCGCGCGCGCTTTGGTGCGCGGTTGGATGCCGAATGCGCGGCAATGCTCACCCAGGCGCCGCTCGATCTGCGGGCGAATTTGCTGAAAACCACGCGCGAGGCGGCCATTGAGGCGCTGGCGCGCGATGGGCTGCGGGCGGAGGCGACCCGGCTGAGCCCTTGGGGTCTGCGCCTGCCCAGCCGCCAGAATGTCACCGCGAGTGCGGCGTTCCGCGATGGGTTGGTTGAAATCCAAGATGAGGGCAGCCAGCTCGTCGCATTGCTGGCCGATGTGCGGCCCGGTATGCGGGTGGTTGATTATTGCGCGGGTGCTGGTGGCAAAACGCTGGCTCTCGCGATGATGATGGCGAATAAGGGCCATCTGGTCGCTTGCGATGTTTCGGCACCGCGCTTGGATGCGGCGATCAAGCGGCTGCGGCGGGCCGGGGTGCATAATGCCGAGCGGCATTTATTTGCGCCGGGCGATAAATGGGCCAAGCGCCAGGAGCAGAAATGCGATGTCGTGCTGGTCGATGCGCCTTGCACCGGCACGGGCACTTGGCGGCGCAATCCGGATGCGCGGTTGCGCCTGACCGAGCAGGATTTGGCGGAGTTGACGGTCAAGCAAGCGCGGATCCTGGATGAGGCGCAACGCTTGGTGAAGCCGGGTGGGCATTTGGTTTATGCGACCTGTTCGGTGTTGACCGAGGAAAACGACGCCCAGGTTGATGGGTTTTTGGCACGGCATGCCGGGTTCCGGGTGGTGCCGCTCGCTGAGCCGTGGCCTGATTATTTACGCGGTGATGCACTTCGGCTCTCGCCCGCGCGTGATCAGACGGATGGTTTTTTTGCCTGCAGGTTCGAGCGGGTGGGATGATCGCGATCCGCTGGTGTCGCACCGATAGTTTTAATTTCTTTTCGTTTGCGCTCGGCATGCTGGCTGAGGCCTATGCGTTTGGTGCCGCCTCGGTGGCGTCGGGCTGGTTTGTGATGCCGAAATTCATGGTGTCGCTCTTGCTGGTATGGGCGCCGATTTGGTTGATGGTGGGGATTGCGATTGCGGGTCCGTTATCGGACCGGATTGGGCGGCGGCGGATGTTTTATTTGACGATGGCGGCCTATGCGCTCGGGGCGCTGGGGCTGGCCTTTAGCTTTGGCTATGCGGCGGTGTTAGCGGCGCTGGCGGTTATGCTGCTCGCCGCCGGCGGTGAGATGAACACGATTTTGATCTCCGCGCAGGAATTGATGCCGCCGGCGCATCGCGGCAAAGCGACGATGGCGGCGGTGAATTTTGTTTCGCTGGGGGGTTTGGTGCTGGCGCTGGCCGCGTATTCGGCGGCGTATCAACAGGTCGCGGTGCAGCGCGCCGTGGTGGGGCTGGTGGGGTTTGGTATTGTGGTCTCGTTGTTAGTGGTGCGCGGCCACACGCCGGAATCGCTGCGCTGGCTGAGCTTGCGTGATACGGCGCAGGCCGAGGCGGAGGCGGTGGCCTATTATGGCGCGCAAGCCCGCGCGCGGCTGGCGGTGATTGCGGCGGAGCCGATTACGCCCGGCTCCGCCATCGCGTGGGGTGAGCGGTTGGTATGGCTCAAGCTTGGATGCAGCATTGCGATGGCGTTTGGCGATGTCGCGGGGTTTGGGATGATTACCTATGTGGTGGGGCCGTATTTTTTCAAATCGCTGACCGCGGGGATTTTGCTGGTGGCGAGTGTGGCGGCGGTGCTTTCGGGTTTGGCGTTTTTGCTTGGTGATCGGGTCGGGCGGCGGATTTTGCTCCTGGGCGGGTATGCGGGCTGCACGGCGATCAGTTTGGGGATTTGGTTTGCGCAGCCTTGGTGGCTTGGGCATAGTGCCCGGTTTTTGGCGTTGGTGTTTGGGCTGAATATTGTGATCAATCTGGCTTATATGGCCGAGGATACGTTCAAGGCGGAGATTTGGCCCACCGCGTTGCGCGGGCGGATGACGGCGTTGGTGCGGTTTACCTCGATTGGGCTGTATGCGGCGATGGTGCTGCTGACGCAGCATTTGGCGATCACGGATTTTCTGGCGCTTAACACGGTGTTTTGGGGTGTGGGGTTACTGGGCGCTGTGGTGTGGTTTGGGTTTGGGCGGGAGACCGGGGCGGGTGTGTCGCTCGGGGTTGCGTCCGGCGAGGTTGGGAGGGGCTGAGCATGTTCATTGATAGCCATTGCCATTTGGATTATTTTTCGCCGGAGGAGCGGCCTTTGGTGGTGGCGCGCGCGCTGGCGGCGGGGGTCAGCGAGATGGTGACCATTGGGGTGACACTCGCACAATCGCAGCAGGCGATTGCGATGGCCGAGGCGTTAGAGCGGGTTTGGGCCTGTGTGGGCGTGCATCCGCATCATGCGGGATCGGAAGGTCCGGTGGCCACGCCTGAGATGATTGCGGCGATGACCGCGCATCCGAAAGTGATTGGCATTGGGGAGTCGGGGCTTGATTATTTTTATGACAAGGCCCCGCGCGCGGTGCAGGCGCGCAATTTTGCCGCCCATATCAAAGCCGCGCAAATCACGGGGTTGCCGCTTGCGATTCATGCGCGGGATGCGGATGAGGATATCGCGGCGATGTTAGAAACGGCGTATCGTGAGCAGCCCTTTTCGTTTTTGCTGCATTGTTTTTCATCGGGTTCAGCGTTGGCGGCGCGGGCGTTAGCGATGGGGGGGTATGTGTCGTTTTCGGGGATTTTGACGTTTCCGCGTTCGGAGGCGCTGCGGGCGATTGCGCGGGAGGTGCCGATGGAGCGGCTGCTGGTGGAGACCGATTCGCCCTATTTGGCGCCGGTGCCGTTGCGCGGCAAGCGCAATGAGCCGAGCAATACGGTGTTGACGGCGCGGGTGTTGGCGGGGGTGAAGGGGGTTCGTGAGGCTGAGTTGGCAGCGCAGACCACGGCGAATTTCCGGCGGTTATTTGGCAAGGCGGCATGAAGTTTTCGCTCACCGTGTTGGGCACTGGCGGATCGGCGGGGTTGCCGCAGATTGGCGGCGTGGACGGGGCGGGGGATTGGGGTTTGTGCGATCCGGCGGAGCCGCGCAATCGGCGCTCGCGCGCGAGTGTGGTGATTGGCGCGCCGGCGGGGAATTTATTGATTGATACCGCGCCGGAGTTACGGTTGCAGCTGACGGCGCAGCGCATGGCGCGGATTGACGCAGTGTTATTTACCCACGCCCATGCCGATCATATTGCCGGATTCGATGAAATTCGGATTTTGAACCGGCTGCTGGGCGGCCCGATGCCGACTTATGCGGACGCGGCCTGTTGGGCGGAGTTGCATCAGCGTTTTTCCTATGCGTTTGGACCGTGGAATGGGGAGGGGTTTTTTCGTCCGGTGCTGGCCGAGCGGGTGGTGGCGGCGGGGGATGTGCTGACGATTCTGGGCTTGCCGGTGCAGTTGTTGGATCAGGACCATGGGTTTGTGCGCTCATTGGGGCTGCGGATTGGCGATGTGGCGTATTGCACGGATGTGGTGCGGTTTGGGGAAGAGGCGTTTGCGGCGCTCGCTGGCGTGCGAATTTTGATTATTGATTGTTTTACCCAAGGGGCGCCGCACCCGACCCATGCGAATTTGGCGCAAGTGTTGGCGTGGGTCGCGGCGTTGAAGCCGGAGCGGACGATTCTGACGCATATGGGGCCGGATATGGATTTTGGCCGCTTGCGGGCTAGCCTGCCTGCGGGCATTGAGCCGGGTTATGATGGTTTGGTGATTGAGGGGGTGGTGGGTGATTAATTATATCGTAATCGTAACGAAATAGGCGTGTCAAGGTGTGATGGATTCAGGCGCGATTTTTGCAGATGGGCTTTGGAGGGATTGTGGGCGCATCGAGGCCCCAGATTGGGCGGCGGGCAAATTTTGGGCGCGGTGGTGGTTTGCTGCGGGTGGGTTGGGGTGGTTTGCGCTGGTGGATGGTTGCCGGTTTTTGGGGCGTGGTTTTGGGCGGGAGCGCGAGATAGGGCGGCGGTTTGAGCCGCAGCATGTGGCAGAGCGGGCGGAGGATGCGCGCGAGGCTGGGGTGCGCGTTGATGAGGGCGATCATATCGGGCTCGGTGAGCAGGTGCGTGAGTTGCCCTCCCGCGCCGGGGATTTGGTGGCCAGGATAGAGGCGGGGCAGCCAGCCGAAGCGGGTGGGCAGTTTGACGGCGCTGGGGGCGGGTTTGGGCCGTTGCGCGCGCGGGCGCGGGGTGGAGTGGGGCCGGGCGGGACGTGCGGGCTGGGCGAGGATTTGGGCGAAGCGCCGGGCGAAGAAGCCGAGGCGTTTATAGACGGCGATATTCAGCGGCGGATCGACCGTGCGATAGCCCACCGCGCCGACGATCTCGCGCAGGAGCGCGATGATTGCGGCGAAACGCTGAGCAGGGGGCCGACGCCAGATGTCGGAGAGAAACAACATGACGTTAGTATGGCATGAGGGGGAGGGGGTGTGAAAGGGTTTTTTTGGTGGGATGGGGATGTGTTGGTGGTGAATATTTTGGGCAAGCCGCAGGCGTCGCGGGATGCGATTGGCAAGCCTCGGGGGGATCAGCTTAAGGTGAGTGTGACGGCGGTGCCAGAGGATGGAAGGGCGACCGATCATATGGTGCGGTTTTTGGCGCGGGAGTTTGGGGTTGCGGCGGCGGCGATTGAGGTGGTGTTTGGGCAGATGAGCGTGAATAAGCAGCTGCGGATCACGCGCCCGACGCGATTGCCGCCGGTGTTTGGGGCGCGGGCGGGTGGAGGAGAAGCATCAAGCTAAGGCGCTTGTCTGTGAGCGCCGTTTTGTGCCGGTGCCTCAACGCGGAATACGTGGCACAGGGTTTTGGATTACGGCCCCGCAACCACAAAGAGCGTTACGCTCCAGATTTATGACCCGTGTCGGTGGACGGCTGGGTGACTATCGGTTTCGGGTTCAGAATCGGCGGCGCTGGAGGGCGTTGGGTGATTTGCGAGATTGTATTGATGCCGCCTTTGACGATGGAGCCCTCCTGCAACGGCTGCACTTTGGCGTAGCTGTGTAGGCTAACTGTTTCCCCGCTTTTATGATGGTCAGGCATGATATTTCCTTTTAATCCGATTGTGTTTCACAGATCATTTTGGCGTGGTGTAAGGGAATTCAATATGCATATTTTCCTGAGGTCGGGCAATATATAGACGCGGCACTTGATATTGCTCTACGCCGTTCAGGTCGTAGACGATGACGTTGAGCAGAACGAGTTCGCGTAGGCGATCCGTCTCGGAGAAAATATTGACCCAACCGGCATAGAGATAGCCGTTCGCGAAGTCGCGAACATGCACATACTCAACATCGGGGATTGAGGAATTGAATGTGTAGTCCCAGACGTCCTCGTCGCCGAATTTCTTGGTTGCGCCGATTTTTTGTAGGAATCGTGAAATCCATTTATGTCGCGCTGCGTAGAGCCAAACGGTGGCCAAGCCGAGTGAGAGCGGCAATGCGCCAACGATTTCAAAAATTACCGGCTTGGTGATGACGTTTTCAGCCTTGGCATTGGTCAGGTCGGCGGTTGTAAAATGCAGGTTGAAGGCGCTGTAAATCATAAATTCGACCGTATAGACGACGAGGCCGAAACTCAGCGTTCGGACGAGGCTTTCCCATGTAGAGGGCTTGATTTTTGCGGCAAAGCGCGCGTCCAGCCGTTCCCAGATGATGCCGGGCAGGAAAATGACTGCAAGCTGAACGAGCAGGAGATTTAGATCTAATTCCATGTTAGGATCAGATCATACCGAATGCGGGGACGCAAGCGCCATTACACATCCGCTGTTTGGCTGTATCACGGGCTTATTACCCGTCCCGGTGTTATCCGGCCTCGTCAAGCGAAACAGGAGCAAAAGTTTTTGCTGCTTTTTTCAAAAAGCAGTTTTTTGCTCCTTAAGCTGTATCTCGCCGCGCCTCCGGGCGTGGTTATTTCGAGGTGGGTTGTGGGAGCGCAAATTTTTGGCCGGGGTAGATGAGGTTGGGGTTGCTGATTGAGGCTTCGTTGGCTTTGTAGATCAGGGTGTATTTGGCGCCGGCGCCGTATTGGGCGCGGGCGATTTCCCATAGGTTTTGGCCGCGTTTGATGATGACTTGGCCGGGTTTGACGCCGGCGATTTGGGTGGGGGCGTAGGCGGTTTTCATCGATTGGATGATGGTGCCGTCTGGTTTGATGGATTCCAGGGTGAAGGTGCCGGGGGTGGCGGGCAGGCTGGGGATGCGCAGGGTCCAGCGGCCATTGGTGCCGGTGAGGGCGCTGCCGAGATAGCGGGAGCCGAGATAGAGGGAGATTTGGGCGCCTGGTTTGGCGGTGCCGGCGATGACGGCGTGGCCGGCATTGTAATCGACGGAGCTGAGGCCGAGGGTGCCGGGTTGTGGGCCTTGGCCGGAGAGGAGTTTGGAGGTGCCGTTGGCGCCGCCGGAGAGCACGGCGAGCGCGCCTTCGCTGGGGGTTTGGGGCACGTTGATGGCGACGCTGCGGTGGCTTGTGGTGATGGTGCCGGTGCCGTTGGCGGTATCGGTTTTTTCGGAGAGGGTGAGGTTGGCGCTGCCGGGGGTGAGGGGCTTGGTGGTGACGAAGGCGAAGGAGCCATCTTGGCCGACGACGGTGGTGCCGATGGGTTTGCCGTTGGCCTCGATGGTCATGGTGGCGCCGGGGGCGCCGCGACCGGCGATGACGGCGTTGCCACCGGCATCGACGCGCACGGTATCGAAGCGGGGGGCGGTGTTGAGGGATTGGGTGCTGGCGGCGGGGATGTTGGCGGGGGCGGTGGGGGCGAATTGTTTTTTACCGCCGAGCAAGACGAGGCCAACGACGGCGAGGAGGCCGAGGGCGGCGATGGCGGTGGGGGTGACCCAGCCGGGGAGCGGTTTTTTATTGAGATCGTTGGTAATTTTGCCAGACATTGGAAATGACCCGTCATGTGCTTGCGTCGGTTTTTCTCTCCTGCCACGTAAGAGGGCGAATCGGAAGGTGCAGGAGGATTTTTGGAATATGAGTCACTTTTCAGTCACGGTTTTTTGCGGGTCTTCGCCGGGTGTGTCGCCGGACTATCGGGAGGCGGCGGTCGCATTGGGGGCGGGGCTGGCGCGTGCGGGGCTGCATTTGGTGTTTGGCGGGGGCGATGTGGGGCTGATGGGGGCGATGGCGGGGGCGGCGCTGGCGGCGGGCGGGACGGTGACGGGGATTATTCCGCAGTTTTTACGGGCGCGTGAGGTTGAGTTTCATGGGCTGACTGAGCTGATTGTTACGGAATCGATGCATCAGCGCAAGGAGATCATGTTTGCGCGGGGCGATGCGTTTGTGGTGTTGCCGGGCGGGTTGGGGACGTTGGATGAGTTGATGGAGATTCTGACGTGGAAGCAGCTTGAGCGGCATGGCAAGCCGATTTTGTTGTGTGATGTGCGAGGCTGGGCGCGGCAGGTGGCGGGGTTGATTGAGTATGTGATTGGCGAGGGGTTTGCGCGTGGCTCGGCGCGGGATTTGTTTGAGGTGGTGGACGGGGTGGAGGCGGTGTTGGCGCGGCTTGGAGCGTGATTGCTGACCATCAATCACGCTCCAACTTTTGTTTGCCGATCAATTTCATGGGTTCAGCGCGAATCTGTCGATTCGCGCTGAACCAATATTGATCTAATCGGAGTCCGGATCGGGGTTGAGGTCGTCGGTCAGGGGGGTGGTGGCGGGGAGGGCGTAGTCTTCGTTGAACCAGCGACCGAGATCGATGGTGCGGCAGCGCGGCGAGCAGAACGGGGTTTGGGCGGGGTCTGCTGGTTTGCCGCAGATGGGGCAGGGTTTGGATTTGGTCATGGAGAAAAAATTTGGTGTTGGGCGAGCAGTTCGTGCAGGGGGGCGCGGGTGCGCGGGCGGAGGATTTCGGCGAAGCCGAGGGCGGTGAAGCCGAGCAGGCGCGGGCGTTGCGGGTCGGTGGCGAGGGCGGCGG
>JBMFWT010000017.1:0-53561 GCA_049964975.1 Acidiphilium sp. | reverse complement strand
ATCGCGGGCGAGTGATTTCAGTCCAGGCCATCGTCATTCTGTCCGTTGTTGCAGATCGACAGAATCACAACCGGCTGAAATCACTCAACTATCTTTTTCGGTCAGGTTCTGAGCGATTGTTTTTATATTATTCCGCCGACGGAAATGGCCGGGGTGACCCGGCTCGGGGTGGTTGCGGTGCGCGAACCGGTGGGGCCGGGCGCGCATTTCAAATTACCGTTTATTGAAACGGTCAATCCGATCCAGACCTCGATTTCCCGGTTCAATTTGCCACAAGTGCAGGTTTACACGGCGGATAATCAATTGTTGGATTTGGGAGTTTCCTTGACCTATCAGGTGCCGCGCAGTGCCGTGCTGCATTTGTTGTATGATGTGGGCAAGGCGGGCGATATTGATATCGATTCAACAATCGAGCCGATTATTGCGGATCGGGCCCTGCGGGTTTTTGCGCAGCATAAGACGATCAATATTAGCGAAAGGCGCGCGCAGATTGATGAGCAGATGAATGTTGCGATCAGTAAAGCGCTTGAGCGTTTATTTGGCATTCATGTGATTGATATTCAAATTCGGAGTATTCGCTACACCAAGGCCTTTGATCGTGCGGTTGAGGAGGCGGTGGAAGCCAAGGCGCAGGCGGTGAAAGAGCAGAATTTGGTGCTGGAGAAGCGCTATATGGCTGACCAAGTGGTGGCCACCGCCGAGGGCGCAGCGCAGGCGCGGATTGCGCAGGCCAAGGGCGAAGCGCAAGCGACAGTGCTGCAAGCGACGGCGCAGGCGCAATCGATTGGCATTGTCGCCAAGGCCCGAGCGCAGTCAATTGCGGAAATTGGCGCAGCGGCGCGGGAAAATCCGACGATTATTCCCTATACTTTCGCACGGCGTTGGAACGGTACCATGCCCTCGACCGTGGTGGGCGATGGCAAGGGCGCTGATATGTTCAGGATGATCGTGCCCAGTGGTGCGGCGGCGGCGGGGAAATGACGGCGTGGCGCGGGTGGCCAGGAACGATTATGGTGAGGCTGGGGCGAGGTGAGATTGCGTCAAGCTTGATCGTCTCCGTCTCGTATTTTGGGACAGGCGATCCCTCGCGCCTGCCTTGAGCAGGGTCAATCAGCGTCACAAAACCGGCAAAGATTGATCGATCCGGGCTGTGCAGGATAGCATCAAAGCGCGATAAGCGATATTAGAACGATAAGTTAATCGTATTTATTCAGGCGAGGCGCGCTATGACCATTCTTATTGATCTACTTGATATTACAACCCCCCTGGGGCCGGATCAATTTCGCATCATGTCGGTGAATGGTAGCGGGCAGATTAGTCAGCCATTCAGTTATCGGATTGTTTTGCGATCTGGCACGGCGAAGCTTGATGAGAATCAACTGTTGCACAAGCCGGTGACGGTTTCGATTGTGCAAACGAGCGTTCATGCTTGTTTTTTGAATGGGCTGGTCTCGCATGTGCAGCAATTTCCAGCGGATTCGCGCGAGACTTGGGATTACAGCCTGACCATTGTGCCAACGATCGCCTTTTTGGAACAGACCCGCGATTGTCGGTTTTTTGAGAATCAATCATCGCTCGATATCGTCGAGAGTATCTTTAGCAAATTTGGCATTCGTAATTACAAAGTTCGCGGCGCCGTCAGCCCGCCGAAGCGGGCTTATACGACGATGTTCAATGAGACATATCTCGATTTTATTCATCGGCTGTTTGCGGAAGATGGAATTTTCTATTTTTTCGAGCATAGCGACTCAGATCATACGATGATTATTGGTGCCGATAACACCGCGTTCAAAGCGACAGCGACATCGCCCTATGGAATGACCAATGAGGGGGGCATTCTGACGGGGTTTGAGCGCTGGACGCGCACCGACACGACAACCTACGGCAATGTTGATACGGGCGATTACAACCCTGAGACCAGCACAACGCCGGTTAAAGCTTCGGTTCCATCGGTCAAAAAGGCGGCGGGGCTTGATGTGCGCGCGCATTATCATTGGCCGAGCCGGGCGGCGACCTCGGATGGTGCCAATACGCTGGCCGACCGGCAATTGCAGGCGCATGAAGTCTCCACACAGCTTTATCACGGATCGGCCAATATTCCCGATCTGTATGCGGGCAGTAAATTCACGCTGGAAAATGATCCGGTCAGCGGGAGCACCAGCCAGTATGTGCTCCACGCCGTGTCGATTTTAGTTGAAGATCACAGCGATCAACTCAGCGGGTCGGGCAGCACGATCAAAGCGGGGCTGAGCGCTTTTACCGCTGAGACCAATTATAAGCCGGTGCCGCACCCCAAACCGGTGCCGCTGGGGATGTATTCGGCGACGGTGATCGGGGAGACCGGCGAGGAGATTTACACCGACAAGCTTGGCCGGATTAAGGTGCAATTTCCCTGGGATCATTTGAATGAGACCACCTCCTCCGGCACGTTCTGGGTGCGGGTGGTGCAGCCTTGGGCCGGGGCTGGCTGGGGGGCGCAATTCATTCCCCGGGTGGGGATGGAGGTGCTGATTAGCTTTCTTGAAGGCGATATTGACCGGCCGGTGGCGATTGGCACCTTGTTCAATTCCAATAATACGCCGATTTATTCTGAAGCGGACAAGAATAAATCCGGGTTTCGCTCACGCTCGACCAAGAAGGGCGGCACCGCAGATTATAATGAGATTTCGTTTGACGACACCAAAGGGTCGGAAGTGTTGCTGGTTCATGCGCAAAAGGACCATGTGACCGAGGTTGAGAATGATCAGAGCCTCACCGTTGACAAAAATCGGGCGGTCTTGATTAAAAACGATGAGACGATCACGATCAAAGGTAAGCAGACGATCAAGGTTACCGGCGCTGTTTTGTATGAGTCAGACGATTCTATTACATTGAAGGTGGGCGGGAATAGTATTGTCATTAATACCAGCGGCATTACCGTGAAGGGCACCAAAGTCTCGATTACGGGGGAGGCCACGCTCAAAACAACATCGCCCGATAGCACCCATGAGGGACAGACGATGATGACGCTCACCGGCGGCATCATCAAGATCAATTGAGCGAGATCGGATGAGCGCGTCCACCCAAAGCAAGCTTGGCGTAATTGATCTGCCCACGGCGCTCGGACGGTGCGAATTCCAGCCCGAGATCAACATGCTGATTGATCGGCGGGCCAGTATTGAGTTGGCGATCACGACATTACAAGAGGCGGGAAAGCTGGTGGAGGCCAGCAAGCTGTTTGCCCATGCTTTGCCCAAGCGCGAGGCGGTCTGGTGGGCTTGCGTTTGTGCGCATTATAGTGAGCCGGTGGATATTGCGGAGGCGGATCGGCGGGCGCGCGAGATTGCGGCGGATTGGGTGCGCAAGCAAGATGATGATTTACGCTATGCGGCGTTTAAGCAGGCCGGTGAGACCGGGTTTCAAAGCGCGCATGCCTGGGCGGCGGTGGCGGCGTTTTGGTCTGGCGCTTCAATTTCGCCGCGCGGCACCACGCCGATGGCGCCGGGCGCGCATTTGACCGGGTTGGCGGTTGCCGGTGCAGTGGCGTTAGCAGCGGTGCGCGGCGGCGCTGAACGGCAGACCGAGCGATTGCAGCTTTTTCTGGCCTCGGCACGCGATATTGCCGCTGGTGGCGGTGGGCGGATTGGGAGGGAGGCAACATGACCTTAACCTTGAGCATATTGCGCTGCCCGGATGCGGTGCCGCCGCAAACCCGCACCATTGAGGGCGGGGAGTTCCGGATTGGGCGGGGGCCGGACAATGATTGGGTGCTCGCTGATACGGACCGGGTTTTATCCAAGCGCCATTGCGTGATCGCGTTTCGCGCCGGGGTTTGGCAATTGGCTGACACCTCGACCAACGGCACGTTTCTCAACCGTGAGCCGGAGCCGGTTGGCCCGGGTTCTGTGCGCACGCTGGAGGATGGAGATCGGCTGCGGCTGGGCGCGTATGAAGTTGAAGTCAGGCTCGCCAACCAGCCGCGCTTTGGTCAGGGTGGTGGCGCGGCACCCGCCCGGTTTGATGATCCGTTTGGCGATGATCCTTTCGCCACCCCAGCGCCGCCGCCCGCACGATCAGCGGGGTTTGGCGATCCGGGCTTTGGCGCCTCGCCGTTTGATCAGGCCGACCAGATTGCCATGCCGCCGCCTGATCCATTTGGCGGCGGGTTTGGTGCGCCGCCGGTGAGCGCTGGGTTTGGTCAAGCCACCCAACCAGATCACACGCCGAGCCAGAGCGATGCATTTCGCCCGCCGCCGATTGCACCGCGTGTTTTGCCGGATGATTGGGATTTGGACCTTGGTCTGGCACCGGGTCCACAGCCTAGTCTGACACCGCCGATGGTGCCTTTGGCGCCCGATTTGCCCGATCCTTTTGCCGAACCGCTTTCGCCGGTTGCGCCTGTTGCTTCCCAGCCTGTTGCATCACCACCCGTCGCGCCGCCGCCCGTTGCCCAGCCGGTGACACCGACCCAGGGCGCAGGCGTGCATGATTTGATGGATGCGTTTCTTGCCGGCGCAAATTTGCCGCGTGAGCGGCCGAGCGATCGGCCCGCCGATCCTGACGCGGCGATGCGCGCCTTGGGAGCGGCGTTCCGCGCGACGGTCAGCGGGTTGCGCCAAGCGATGATCGCGCGGGCCGCGGTAAAGGGCGAATTTCGGATCGAACAAACGATGATCCGTGCGCGCGGCAATAATCCGTTGAAATTCTCTGCCGATGATGATGACGCGCTGAGCGCCTTGTTAGGCACTGGGCGGCGCACGGATGTGACACCAGCGGCGGCGGTTGCCGATGCGTTGCGGGATATCCGGCTCCATGAGATCGCGACTATGGCCGCGATGCAATCGGCGGTGCGCGCTTTGCTGGAACGATTGAGCCCGGAGCTGTTTCGCGCCGAGGCCGATGCGGCGGGGCGCACCATGCTCGCTGCCCAGAAACGGGCGCGGGCTTTTGACCTGTTTGAGACGCGCTATGGGGAAATTGCGGCGGCCTTGGCTGATGATTTCGATAGCGTGTTTGGCCGGGCCTTTGCACGGGCTTATGAAGCTGCCTTGCGCGACGCAGAATCGCGCGAGGCCTAAGGGAGTGATAATCCGATGATCCTGCGACGGCATTTTATGCTCTCGGCCCCGCTGCTGTTGCCGCTGGTTTTGGACGGTTGTGCGGCGGGCCCGAAGCGGGCCGCGTCACTCGCGCTGAAGGTGATCGGCGGGGCTCATCAAAACCCGGACAATGCTGGCCCCGCAGCCCCGGTTTCGATTGAGATTTTTCAGCTCTCCGACAGTGGCGCTTTCAACGCGGCAACGCCGCTGGCCTTGCTGTCCAATGCGAGCGGTTTATTGGGCAGCACACTGACCGCGCCGATGGGGCAATTGATCGTCGCACCAGGGCAGCGGGTCACGGTTGATCGGAAATTAGCGCCGACGACGCAGTTTGTTGGGATTGCCGTGTTTTTCAGGCAGATCGAACAGGCGCAGTGGCGGGTGGTGGTGCCGATCAAGGCGCACAAGGTCAATCGGGCGGTCTTGCGAATAAGCGGAATAAAGGCGATGTTGTCGAAGCGATGATCCAGTCATTGCGGTGGGCGCACCAAACTCAGATCGTATCGATATCGCAGAAGCGAGGCCAGTCATGACATGGACGGGACGTGTTGTTTGGCAGGAGGGCATGTTTTTACGCTCGCAGCATTTCCAGCAGCAGGATCGCTGGCTGGAATCATTACTGCGCGGGCGGGTTGCAGCGTTGCGGCCTCATCCGTGGGGTCTGACGCGGATCAATATTGACCGGGATTTGTTAGCGACGGGGCGATTTGCGCTGGCTGAGGCCGCCGGCGTGTTTGAGGATGGGACGCCGTTTTTATTGCCGGGGGAGGCCGATCACCCGGCCCCGTTGGAGCTTGCGGATAATGTGCGGGCGATGCTGGTGCATCTGGCGTTGCCGATCCGCCAGCCAGGCGCGCCGGAAATCGCCGCCGAGGATGGCAGCACCGAGGGGCGCTATCATGCGGCGCGGTTCGAGGCGTTTGATACGCATTCCGCATCACCCGAGGCCGCGGAGTTGATTATCGGCAAATTAAAGCTGCGCTATATGCTCGATAGCGAGGATCGGGCTGGGTATTTGTGCATTCCCTTGGCGCGGATTAATGAAGTGACGTCGGATCGGCGGGTGGTGCTGGATGATCGGTGGATACCGCCGGCGCTGGTTTGTTACGCGGCGGCTCCTTTGGCCGGGTTCATCACCGAATTTTCGGGGATGATCCATCAGCGCGGCGAGGCGCTGGCGGCACGGTTGAATGCGCCGGGCACCCGGGGCGTTGCGGAAGTATCTGATTTTATGTTGCTGCAAGCGATCAATCGTTGGCAGGCTTTGTTGCAACATTGGGCTGATGCAGCCAATCTGCATCCGGAGACGCTCTATTCGGCCTTTGTCGAGATGGCAGCGGAATTCGCCACTTTTACCGAAGCGACCCGGCGGCCCAATAGTTATCCGGGGTATCGGCATGAGGATTTGCAGCGCAGCTTTGCTCCGGTGATTGCCGATTTGCGGCGCACATTATCAACCGTGATCGAGCAGAATGCGATTGCGATTCCGCTGCAAGAGCGGCGTCATGGCGTGCATGTCGGGCCGATCACCGATCGGTCGATTTTGCGGGCGGCGAATTTCGTGCTGACGGTGCAGGCGGATGTGCCGAGCGAAACGCTGCGACGGTTATTTCCAGCGCAGGTGAAAATTGGCGCGGTTGAGCAGATCAGGGAATTGGTGAATGTCGCGCTGCCAGGCATTGCGGTGCGACCCATGCCGGTGGCACCCCGGCAAATCCCGTTCTACGCGGGGGCCAGCTATTTCGAACTCGATCGGAATTCGCCCCACTGGCAATATATGCAAAATTCCGGCGGCTTTGCCTTGCATGTCTCGGGCGATTTTCCGGGGCTGAAGCTGGAGCTTTGGGCAATACGCGGCTGAGATTGGGCGCGACGATAGGGCTGTGCGATTGGGAAAGGTGGTTCTGCGATGAGTGATAATCCGTTTTCCGAGCCAGATGATTCCGACAAGACCGTGATCCGTCCGGCACCGGGCGGGCGGCGCGGCGCGCCACCACCGGCCTCGCCGTTTGCCGCAGCACCTGCGAGCCCGGCGCCGATGGCCAGCACGGGGGCCAGCGCGATAGCCAGTGCGGGGGCCAGTGCAGGGGCCGCCACGATGGGGCCGGAGCAGGTGGCGATGGGTGGGTCGCTATTGATCCGCGCCGCCGCACCGTTGCTGCAATTGCTAGCACGGCTGCGCAATACACTGAATGCGCCGGATTCGGGCGATTTGCGCGAACGCGCGGTTGCCGAATTGCGCCGGTTTGAGGCAACCTGCCGACAAGCCAATATGCCGATCGATCAATTGCGTCCGGCACATTATGCACTATGCGCGAGTTTGGATGACGTGGTGTTGGCCACCCCTTGGGGCAGCCAAGGGGGCTGGGCGGCGCGGTCTCTGGTGTCAACATTTCATCAGGAAGTGCAATCGGGCGAGCGGTTTTTTGATTACCTCAATCAAATCAAGCAGAATCCTGGGGTGTTTTTGCCGGTTCTGGAGTTGATGTATTTCTGCTTGTCGCTGGGTTATATGGGTCGCTATCGGCTAAGTCCGCGCGGACCCGCTGAAATTGATCGGCTGCGCGAGGATACGTATGCGATTATTCGCAGGCAAAGCCCGCCCGGTGATCCGGGGCTTTCACCGCAATGGCAAGGGGTCGCAGCGCCCTATCGGCCCCGTGGCTTGGTGGTGCCGGTTTGGGTGGTGGCAGTGGCGGGGTTGGGGATCATCGCGCTGACCTTTGCGCTGCTATCGTTTTCGCTCGGGCGCCGTTCGGGCCAAGTTTATGCTGACGCGCTGGCCGCCCGGCCGGCGGCGATGCCCGAAATATTGCGCAGCGGCCCGGTGATTGCGCCGCCGCCGCCGGTGCTCGCGGGACCAACGGTGTTGGACCGGTTGCGCGGATTTCTGGCACCCGAGATTGCGGCGGGTAAGGTTTCCGTGCTGGGCACGATCAATGCGCCGATCGTGCGGATTAACAATCAAGGCTTGTTCGGCTCGGGCAGTGCCTCGGTCGAGACAACTGCCGTGCCGTTACTGATCAAGATTGGCCAGGCCTTGGCGCGCGAAAAAGGCCAGGTGCAGGTGATTGGCTATACCGATAACCAGCCGATCCATACGTTGCAATTTCCGAATAATTTAGTGCTGTCGCAAGATCGGGCCAAGGCGGCGGCTGCGTTGCTGGATCGCTCGATTGGGGACCAAAGCCGGATCACCGCCGTCGGGCGCGGTGCGGCCGATCCGATTGCGCCGAACACGACGCCGCAAGGGCGCGCGCAGAACCGGCGAATTGAAATTGTGCTGGAGCGCGGAGCGGCGTCATGAAGAAAATTGGTTCGTTCCTGCTGTCGCGCTGGATGCTGAGCTTTGTTGGTGTGGCGATTCTGGCGGCTTTGATTTGGTTTTTTGGGCCGTTCATTCCGGCCTTGGCCGGGCTGGTGATCCGGCTGGTGCTGATACTGGTACTGCTGGCGATTTGGCTTGGTATCAATTTGTGGCTCGATCACCGCCGGCGCAAGCGCGATGCGGCGTTAGCGGCGGGTGTTGCGGCAGCGGATACGGGTGCTACGGCGCGGGCCGAGGAAGTAGCCGCCTTGTCGGCGAAGCTGAGCACCGCGTTGAATTTGCTGCGGCGGGCGCGGGGCACGCGGGGCTATTTATACGAGCAGCCTTGGTATGTGATAATTGGGCCGCCGGGGGCAGGCAAAACCACGGCTTTGCTCAATGCGGGTCTGAAATTTCCGCTGGCCGCCGAGTTGGGCCAAGGGGCAGTGGCCGGCGTTGGCGGCACGCGGCTCTGCGATTGGTGGTTTACCGACGAGGCGGTGCTGATTGATACGGCGGGGCGCTACACCACGCAGGATTCGGATGCAGCCGTCGATCAAGCAGGATGGCTTGGGTTTCTTGATTTGCTCAAGCGCACCCGTGAGCGCCAACCGCTCAATGGTGTGATTGTCGCGATCTCGATTGCGGATATTGCGGGTGCTGATCAAGCGACACGAACCGGCCATGCCCGCGCGATCCGGGCGCGGATTAAGGAAATTACCACGCGGCTGGGTGTGCGGGTGCCGGTCTATGCGGTGCTGACCAAGCTTGATTTGATGGCTGGTTTCACCGAATTTTTCGATGATCTCGACGCGACCGCCCGCGCGCAGGTTTGGGGCACCAGCTTTGCCAATCTGGCGACGCCGCAAGGAACAGTGGCAGGATTTGCCGCGGCGTTCCGCGCATTGGGTGAACGGTTGGATCAGCGTTTGATTGATCGGTTACAGGGCGAGCGCAGCCCGGATCGGCGGGCGCTGATCGCCGGGTTCCCCGCGCAAATCGCGAGTTTGGAAGAGCCATTGACGGCATTTTTGACCGAGACGTTCGCGGGGTCGACATTGGACCCAGCTCCGTGGCTGCGGGGGGTTTATTTCAGCTCTGGAACCCAGGATGGCACGCCGATCGACCGGCTGACCGGCGCGCTCTCGCGGGCTTTTGGCATCGATCAACGGCGCGCACCGAGCTTGCGGCCACAAACCGGGCGCAGCTATTTCCTGGGGCGCTTGCTGCGCGAGGTGATTTTCAACGAGGCCATGCTCGCGAGCGCCAACCCGGCTGCGGTGCGCCGACGGTTGCTGATGCGGCTTGGCAGTTATGCCGGGGTGGGGCTGGTTGTTGCCCTGGCCCTGATGGGGCTGTTGGTTAGTCATGCGCATAATGCGGCGGCGGTGGCCCGGTTGCACCAGGCGATTGACGCGGAGCAACACACGGCCAAAACCATTGCGCTTAATCCGGTGGCGAGTGCGGATTTAACGCCGATTGCGCCGTTATTGGCGCAGGCGCGCGCCCTCGCCAATCAGGCGCAACCGGCAGGCTTTGCTGGTTTGGGACTTGATCAGGGAGCGACGCTGCATCAGGCGGCGGTGAGCGTGTATCGGGGCGCGCTGGATCGGGCGATGTTGCCGCGCTTGATTTTGCAGCTTGAAGCGGAAATGCGCGGGGCGCTGAACCGGCCCGAGTTTTTATATCAGGCGACGCGGGTCTATTTGATGCTGGGCAATCGCGGGCCTTTGGATGCGCCGCTGATTGAAGCCTGGATGAAGCTTGATTGGCAGCGCCTCTATCCGGGACCGGCCAACCAGGATTTGCGGGCGTCGCTGATGCAAAATCTGACCGATCTGTTGGCGCGGCCCTTGCCGAATGTGCCGCTTGATGGCGCGCTGATCGAGACGGCCCGCACCACGTTCAGCCGGGTACCGCTGGCGGAGCGGGTTTATTCGCGGATTAGGGATTCGGCGGCGGCAGGGCGCGTGCCGGCCTGGACCCCGGCGGGTGCGCTGGGCGCTGCAGGCGCGCCGTTATTCGTGCGGGCGTCCGGCAAGCCGTTGACGCAGGGAATTCCTGGTTTCTACACGGTGCGCGGGTTTTATACGGTTTTGCTGCCCGCGCTGGGCCATGTCAGCCAGGATGTGGCGCGCGAAAGTTGGGTGCTGGGCCATCAAGAGAGCATCACGCCGAACTCGCCGCAACTGCAATCATTGGAAGATGGGGTGATTGGGATTTACCAGCAGCATTATATCGCCCAGTGGCGTGCGATGATTGCGGATTTGAATTTGGCGCCGTTGGGAACGGCGGGGCAAAGCGTGCAGAGCCTGTATATTTTAAGCTCACCGCAATCACCGATGAAATTATTGCTCGCCTCGATGGCGCGGCAATTGACCCTGACCCAGGCACCGAAATTGCCCAAAGCCGCACCTGGCGTGAAGGCGCCCGCGAAATTGGCGGCGGTGAACGCAGCGGCCTCGCGGCTCAAAGGCTTGATTGGCGGGCCAGCGGCGGCTGAAAACGCGCCGCCGCCCGGTGCTGTGGTAAATGCGGCCTTCGCGCCGCTGCGCCATTTCGTCAACGGGCCTTCAGCGCCCATTAGTTTGACCTTGCAATTACTCAATCAGGTGCAGCAACAATTAGCCGCAATTGCCTCGACCGCCCCTGGCTCTGGCGGCCCGGCAGCACCGGCCGCCGGTGGTGATGCGGTATCGCTGCTCGCGGGCGAAGCGGCTCATGATCCGCAGCCGGTGCGTCGCTGGTTACAGGCGATTACTGCCAATGCCGATGGGCTGCGCGGCGGCAGCGCTGCAGCCTCCGCCGCCGCCGCCTTCAATGCACCCGGCGGGGCCGCACAGCTTTGTCAGGCCGCTGTGGCGGGGCGTTACCCGTTCAATAGCGCCTCGGCGCAGGATGTGCCGCTGGCGGATTTTGCCCATTTATTCGCACCAGGCGGTGCCATGGATAGTTTTTTCAATACCCAGGTGCGGCCTTTTGTTAACATGACCGGGCGAACCTGGATGGTGCAGACGGTGAATGGCATCGCACCGCCCGTTAGTCAGGGGGCGGTGGCGGAGTTTCAGCGTGCGGAGGAAATTCAACAAATTTTCTTCAGCGCTGGGGCAACACCGAGTGTGCAATTCACCATCACGCCGGGCGGCTTGAGTTCGGCGGCCTCGCAAGCGGTTTTGCAATTGGGCAGTATTGGCATCACCTATGCGCACGGGCCGGAAGTGCCGACGCAAATCACTTGGCCGGGGCCAAATGGCATGCCGACGGCGATGTTGACCATCACGCCGAGCAATGGTGGTGCGCCGGTGACGTTCCAGGCCAGCGGGCCATGGGCGCTGTTTCGACTGTTTAACCAGGCGTCACTGACGGTGGATGGCTCATCGGACCAATATCGGTTGGTGTTTGAGCAGAACGGGTTGGAGGCGACCTTCGTGGTCACCGCCGGGTCGGTGTTCAACCCATTCACGCCGGGCGTGTTGAGCGGGTTTCGCTGCCCGAGCCTGGGCGGGTGAGCTTCGTGTTTAAGCCTGATTTTATTGGGTTTTATGGCAAGCTACCCAGCCGGGGGGATTTTATCGTGGATGCGATCCCGCGCGCCTGCGTGGATGCGTGGGACCGATGGGCGCGCGAATCTTTACATGCCGGGCGTGCGGCGTTGAGCGCGCGTTGGACTGAACGGTGGATGGCGGCGCCGATTTGGCGGTTTCGACTACCAGCCGGGATTTGCGGGCGTGACGCGCTGATTGGCGCATTTTTGCCGAGCATTGATCAGGTCGGGCGACAATTTCCCTTGTTCGTGCTGGCGGGAGCTGCCGATCCTGTAGCGCTCGAGGGAGGCGGCATTTGGCTGGAGTCAGCGGTCGATCAAGCCGTTGCCGCGATCACCGAGGACCACCCGCCGGACGTTTTGGCGGCAGGGTTGCGCGGCGATTTTGCGGATCGGACTTTGACCGTGCAAGGTTGGTGGACCGAGGGCGGGCCGTATCGCGCGGCGTCGCATGAAGATTGGACCGGCTTGCCCAACGCGCAGGATTTTGCCGCGATGATTTCGGATGCGGAGCGCGTTGTCTCATGATCCCGCGATTGACCGATTGGGCGATGACCCATGTTGGCGCCGTGCGCCGCCATAATGAGGATGCGCTGTTGGCGCGGGCTGATTTGGGGCTTTGGGTGGTCGCTGATGGTGCGGGCGGGCATCAAGCCGGGGAGTTGGCGTCCGGCATGATTGTGAGCGCGTTGGACCAGATTGAACCGGGGTTGAGCGCGACCGAATTGCTGAATGCGGTGCGGGCGCAATTGGCGCAAACCCATCGGGCGCTGCGGGCGGAAGCGCAAGCGCGCGGGGCGGACACGATGATTGCCTCGACCGTGATTGCGCTGATTTTGCGCGATCAGCATTTTGCCTGCCTTTGGGCCGGGGATTCGCGTGCCTATTTGCTGCGCGGCGGTGCCTTGACCCAGATTAATCGGGATCATTCGCTCGTGCAGGAATTGGTGGAGTTGGGGCGGATTACCCCAGAGGAGGCGGAGCATCATCCGCAATCGAATGTGATTACCCGTGCGATTGGGATTGATACGGACGAGGTTGAAATCGATAAGGTAATTGGCGCGATTGAGCCGGGCGATCGCTTCTTGCTGTGCTCGGA
Organism: Acidiphilium sp.; assembly: GCA_049964975.1. Taxonomy (GTDB): domain Bacteria; phylum Pseudomonadota; class Alphaproteobacteria; order Acetobacterales; family Acetobacteraceae; genus Acidiphilium. Next base: position 40,533 of record JBMFWT010000017.1, on the reverse strand, counting down.
TGGCTTATCGAAAACCTTATCCGAGACCGAAATTGAAGCTTTGTTAGGCGCGCCGCGCGGCGCATCGCCAGCGGAATTATTGATCGGGGCAGCCTTGGCGCGCCACGTGAATGATAATGTAACGGTGGTTGCCGTGGAAATTGCGGCTGATTGAGTAATAAAAACAAAGCGATAAAAAAATTAAGCAATAAAAAAGCCCGGTCACGGGGACCGGGCTTTTGTCTCGACCGTGGGAACCTGAACGGTTTAGGTCTTTTTGACGGTGGTGAGGTCGTAGGTGACAGTGTCGGGTTTCGGGGTTTTGCCCGCCTCGTCATAGGACGTATATTTATATTCAATTTTGGTATAAGCGATGGATAGCGACTCGGTGCCGCGGTCACTGCCCGCTGAGTCGGACAGTTGGTAGCTTGAGACGGCGCCGTTGGTGAGGGTCAACACCAGATATTCCTGTTCACCACCATCGGGCTTGGTCCGGGTCATTTTGATCTCGACTTTGGAGCCCATGGCGCCAACCAAATTGTCCTGAAACAACGCCCGTGACGTTCCATCAACATATTTCATGACGTTGATTTGGTCGAGAATCGGACGGCCGGATTCGCGCTTGTCGGCCCCGCCGGTGGCGCTCATCGAAATCGGTCGGGAGGCACCAAAACTCATCGACATGAGCTCGATATGGTCTTTATAGCCGTCAGAGGTGACTTCGCCCTTGATGTCACCAAATTTCATATAGATCGACATAGTCGTTCTCCTGCTGTGTGAATGTTAGAGTTTAACTGACTTCGTAGCGAAACGCACCCTCCGCGTCTGCTGCGACCGACACGCGCGTCACCGCGTTGCCTTCTGCGAGCCGCGAAAGGACTTCAGCCGATAATTCCGGCAGTAAGGTTCGCGACAAAATATTTTCGACATTGCGCGCGCCAGAGGCGCTCTCTTTGCAGCGCGCGGCGATCAGATCGACCAAAGCGGGGTCGTAATGGAACGTCGCTTTGTAGGACGAGCGCACCCGCGCGCCAATGCGCTTGAGTTGCAGCTCGACAATCATTCTGATCACGCTGTCCGATAATGGGAAATAGGGCACCAAGGTGACCCGTCCGAGAAAAGCTGGTTTGAAATATTTGAGCAATTCCGGGCGCAACGCTTCGGCGAGGCCGGCGGCGTCTGGAGCGGTCTCCGGGTCGGCGAACAGCTTATCGATCAGGTCAGTGCCGGCATTGGAGGTCATGATGATGACGGTATTTTTGAAATCGATATCGCGCCCCTCACCATCTTTCATATTGCCCTTATCGAACACCTGAAAGAACACATCTTGCACGCCGGGATGCGCTTTTTCCATTTCGTCCAGCAAAATAACCGAGTAAGGCCGCCGACGCACCGCCTCGGTCAGCACGCCGCCTTCGCCATAACCAACATAGCCAGGCGGACTGCCCATGAGCAGCGAGACTTTATGTTCTTCTTTGAACTCGGTCATGTTGATGGTGGTGAGGTTCTGCTCGCCCCCATAGAGCAATTCCGCCAAGGTCAGGGCGGTTTCGGTCTTGCCGGTGCCTGAGGTGCCGACCATCAAGAACACGCCGATGGGTTTGCGGGGATCGGTGAGTTTGGCGCGCGAGGTGCGGATGGCCTGGGCGACGGCGTCGAGCGCGTGGGGTTGCCCAATGATGCGCCGCTCCATGGCCGCCTTCAAATCAAGCACCGTGCGGATTTCGTCCGACTGCATTTTGCCCGCGGGAATGCCCGTCCAGCCTTCGACGATTTCGGCAACGGCCTGACCATCGACCACCGGAAAGATCAGGGGATGTTCGCCCTGCAGGGTTTTGAAGCGGGCATTGCGCTCGGCGAGATCGGCGCGCAACTGATCGAGATCCGCATCGTCGGCAGGGGTTTCCAGCGCAACCCGCAGATCGCGGATTTCGCCAGCGAGCTGCTTTTCCTCGATGAATCGCGATTCCAATGATTCCAGCTCGGTAATCACGGTGGCGCGTTCTTCGAGCAACTCGGCTTCACGCGCGGCATGATTGGCACCGGTGGCGGCTTCGCGGCGCAAAATACCCATTTCGGTATCAATCAGGCTGATCCGGCGTTTGCGGTCCTCAATCGGTGCCGGCACCGAGGCTTGGCTCATGGCGACGCGCGCGCAAGCTGTATCGATCAGGCTGATGGCTTTATCGGGCAGTTGCCGCGAGGGGATGAAACGTGCCGAGAGCCGCACGGCATCGACCACCGCCTCATCGAGAATCCGCACTTTATGGTGCTTTTCCAGCGTGCCAACCAAACCCCGGATCATTGCGATAGCCATGGGTTCGGGCGGCTCTTCGACTTTGATGACTTGGAACCGGCGTGTGAGCGCCGCATCGCGTTCGAAATATTTTTTATATTCGGCCCAGGTGGTTGCGGCGATGGTGCGCAACTCGCCGCGCGCGAGAGCGGGTTTGAGCAGATTAGCTGCGTCATTCTGGCCGGCCTGACCTCCTGCGCCAATCAGGGTATGGGCTTCATCGATAAACAAAATGATTGGCTTAGGCGAGGATTTTACCTCCTCGATCACCGACTTCAAACGATTTTCGAATTCGCCTTTCACACCGGCACCCGCTTGCAGCAGCGCCATATCGAGTGTGCGGATGGTGACGTGCTTCAGCGCGTCTGGCACGTCCCCTTCGGCGATTTTCAGTGCAAGACCTTCGACCACGGCGGTTTTGCCGACGCCGGCCTCACCGGTCATGATCGGATTATTTTGACGGCGGCGGGTGAGAATATCGATCGCTTGGCGAATTTCGAAATCGCGACCGAGGATCGGATCGATCTTGCCGGCCCGCGCCCGAGCGGTCAAATCTTCGGTAAACTGGTCAAGCGCGCCGGAGCCACCGGGACGCGGCGCCCCTTCCCCATCACCGCCCGTGCTCGGCGCACCGTCAGCGGCCAGGGTTGCGGTTTGCGCCTCGATGCTCGCGCTGGTGATGGATAACAAATCACGCTTGAGGGCATCGACCGGGATTTTGGCAAGCTGGCTTGAGGCCTCACGCGCGCGACGGGCCAAAGTTTCATCGGCGAGCAGCGCCCAAAGAATATGGCCCGAGCGCGCGCGGGTGAGACCATGCTCAATCGAGGCAAGCAGCCAGGCTTGCTTGGCGAGTTCGACGATTTCGGGTGAGAGCGCCGGCGCACGGGCATTGCCGGTTTTCATTTTATCCAGCCCGCGATTGAGATCGATTAAAAATCGGCCATGATCGACATCATAATGACGCAGCAAAATCGGAATGTCAGTATCGGTGCCGTCGGCGAGTTTCGCCAACCAATGCTCAATTTCGACATTGTAATGGCTGCGCGACAGGGTCAGCCCCGCAGCGGCTTCAAGAGCGCGCCTGCAATGATCGTCAAGACGACCAATGAGGGATTTGAGGTCGATTGCCGCCATGAATTTCCTCGCCCCGTCTGAAATAGAGTAGGCCGGCCCGGTCGCTGCACGCAACCGTTTCTGCCGTCACGCTAGTTAGCCGAATATTGCCAACCCGCACAAGTCAGAACCGGCGGTTTTTGTGATACGGGTCACGTGGTTCTGCCGCGCAGCGCCATTGCAAAGCGGGTCCATATCGAATTATGATCGGATAACGGGCGGTTCGGCGATGCGCCATCCGGCGCGGACGGTCATATCAGCGTCACAAATGTCAGCGTCACAAATGATTGTTGAGGATTTTGGGGTGACCATGTCGGGAACAGTTGATCTTGATAAATTATTGGCGCCAATCCGTGACGATGCACCGACGGGGAGTGATCTTCGTGACGATTATTCACCGCAATCACTTTATTACAAGCTGAGAGATGCGCGGTCGGATGCGCGCGCAGCGGAACGCGCTGCGGATGCTGACCCCGGCGCTGACAATGAAGCCGGGCGTCATTGGCGCGATGTTGCTCGGTTGGCGACTGAAATTCTGGCGAGTCAGGCCAAGGATTTGGAGGTCGCGTCCTGGCTGACTGAGGCGCTGGTGCGGCTGGAGGGTTTGGCGGGCCTGCGCGATTGCGCGATTTTATTGCAACGGATGGTCGAAAATTATTGGGATCTACTCTATCCGATGCCTGATGAGGACGGCATCAGCACGCGTGTCGCGCCGATAGCAGGATTGAGCGGCGAAGGCGGCGATGGCACGTTGATCCAACCCTTGCGCAAGACCCAATTATTTGAGCGCGCCGATGGGTCTCCGGCGTTGCTGTTCATTTATCAGCAGGCCGAGACGGTTGCCGGAATTGGCGATGAGACAAGACGCGATGACATGATCGCCAACGGCGCGCCGGTGCTCGCTGACCTGGAAAATGAGGCGCGCCTCGCGGGTAGTGCGCATTTTGCCACGCTGTTGAACGCGGCGCAGACCGCTCTGGACGCATGGCGCGCCCTGGATGAATGCCTCACCCAAGCCGCCGGTGCGGACGCGCCGAGCCTGTCACGCGCGACTTCGGTGCTCGAACAAATCATCGCAATCGCCCGCCGTTATGCGCCGGTCAGCGCCCGCGCTGCCGATGATCAGGATGATCCGGCAGGCGACGCGATGGATCGCGCTGATCCAGGACTGGCCGACAGCGGCGAGCCACGGGGGCAGGGGTCGGGGCTGGCTGGTGTGCCGCGCAACCGCGAGGAGGCTTTGCGGCAACTTCATCAGATTGCGGACTATTTTCGGCGCAATGAGCCGCAATCGCCGATCTCGATGACCCTTGATGAGGCGGTGCGGCGCGCCCGGTTGAGCTGGAATGAATTGCTGATCGATTTGATACCCGATGAACAATCGAGGGCCGCGCTGCTGATCCCACTCGGCATTCGTCCCGAATAGCAGGAATCGCGGGGGCTGGGGGTTGGATTGGCATGGGCAGCGTGCGGCGTCATTTGGTTTGCGCTGCCGGATCAGTGATTGACCGCTTCGTAAAGTTGGCGTTATTCTGTATGGAGATTGATCAAGAATGGCGTGGCTTTGCGAATTGATCGCGAAGCATATTCGGTTGTGTAACGTTCACGGGGCTGCCACATATCGTTATTGGGGAGAAAATTGATGAGCGGAAGTATTCATGACAAATTGAAGCGGGTTCGTAAGCCGCGCGTGCATATTACGTATGAAGTCGAGACCGAAGGCGCACAAATCGAGCGAGAGTTACCGTTCGTGATGGGGGTGATGGGCGATTTCTCGGGCGACCCGACGCAGCCGCTCAAACCGCTCGCCGAACGTAAATTTGTGCAAATTGATCGCGATAATTTCAACGATGTGATGGCGCGGATCGCACCGGGCCTGAAGCTCAAAGTTGACAACACGCTGGCTGGCGATGGCAGTCAGATGGCGGTCAATCTGGCTTTCAATTCGATCGATGATTTTGAGCCGGGCCGGGTGATCGAGCAGGTCCCTGCCCTCAAATCGCTGCTGGAAACCCGCAATAAATTACGGGATTTATTGAGCAAAGCGGATCGGTCTGACGAGCTGGAAGGTTTGCTCGAAAAAGTGCTCCAGAACGATGCGGAACTCAAATCGCTTTCCGACCAACTCGGTCTCGGTCAAAAGGACGCATGATCCATGTCTGACGCTCAATCTGCCGGCCCGGCGGCTGGTGCCACCACGACGACGGAAGAAGGTTTTAGCCTACTCGATCAGGTTGTCTCCGCGACCAAGCAAACGGAGCCGGATCGGGCGCAGGATCTGGTCAAGGCGCTGGTCGAGCAGGCGCTCAGCGGCACCGTGACGTTTGATAAGAATTTGACCCGCACGATTGATCGCGCCATTGCCGTGATCGACCAGCGACTATCCACCCAGTTGAATGCGGTGATCCATGATCCGAAATTCTTGAAATTGGAAGGAAGCTGGCGGGGCCTGCATCATTTGGTGATGAACTCTGAAACCGGCACCGGGCTGAAGCTCAAACTGCTGAATATGTCCAAGAAAGAGCTTAATCGCGATTTGACCAAGGCGATCGAGTTCGATCAGAGCACGTTGTTCAAGAAAATCTACGAGAATGAGTTTGGCTCGCCGGGCGGCGAACCTTATGCGGCATTGGTCGGCGATTATGAATGGACGCATCATCCTGATGATGTCGAGAGTTTGCGCCTGATCTCGAATGTCGCGGCGGCGTCCTTTGCGCCGTTTATTTCGGCGGCCGGGGCTGGCATGTTTGGCTTCTCGGACTGGTCGGAATTATCTAAGCCGCGCGATCTCGCGAAGATTTTCGATACCGCCGAATATGCGAAATGGCGTGGGTTCCGCGATACCGAGGATAGCCGGTTCGTCTCATTGGTCATGCCGCGCACCTTGGCGCGCGTTCCCTATGGCAGTGCGACCAAGCCGATTGAGGAGTTTAATTACGAAGAAGCACCGTATGATGCGGCGGGCAATGCGCGGGCAATGGATCATCATGATTATTGCTGGATGAATGCCGCATTTGCGATGGGCGTTCGTTTGACCAATTCATTCTCAGAGAACGGCTTCTGCACCGCGATCCGTGGCGCGGAAGGCGGCGGTAAGGTTGAAAATCTGCCGTTCCATGTGTTCCAATCCGATGACGGCGATATGGACGCGAAATGCCCAACCGAGATTGGCATCACCGATCGGCGCGAGTTCGAGCTTTCCAATCTTGGATTTTTGCCGCTCTGCCACTATAAAAATACCGATTATGCCGTGTTTTTCGGCGCGCAGACGGCCCAAAAGCCCAAGAAATATGACCGGCCAGACGCGACAGCGAATGCGGCGATATCGGCGCGGCTGCCCTATATCATGGCGACCAGCCGGTTTGCGCATTTTCTGAAAGTGATGGCGCGCGATAAAATCGGATCGTTCATGGAAGCTTCGAACACTGAGGCTTGGCTCAACCGGTGGATCAGCAATTATGTTAACTCGAACCCGGATATCGGACCGGAGACCAAGGCTAAATATCCGCTGCGTGAGGCTCGGGTCGAGGTGAAAGAAATTCCAGGCAAGCCAGGCTCCTACAACGCGGTGGCCTATATGCGGCCCTGGTTGCAGATGGAGGAATTGACCACCTCGATGCGCATGGTTGCGCGGATTCCTGAGAAGGCCTGATCGCAGCATCGAGGAGTTCGACCCGCCAATGTCGGGCTTGAACCAGCCAGAAGCCGGATCAACCGCATCGCGCGCACCGGATTTCGGCGCGCGCGATGCGGTTCGGTCCGGCCAATTTTTTGGCGCTGGCCATCGGGAGCGAGCCGCAAAGCTGGCTGCCTTCATCGCAGCCCCGCTGCGCGGGAGTGCCGATTCGTGGTTTGGTGCCGATGGCGCCGTGGAACCGGACTTGCGGCGCGCGTTAATCGAGCGTGACATTGTTTGGATCGACACGCTGATTTCAGCGCAAATCGATGCAATTTTGCATCATCCGCGCCTGTTGCATTTGGAGGGAAGTTGGCTTGGATTGCGCTGGCTGATTGACCAAACCGATCCCAATCAACGGCTGAAATTGAAAATTCTGCCCGTCAGTTGGGCCGAAATTTGCCGTGACCTAGAGCGAGCGCCCGAATTTGATCAGAGCAATTTATTTCGTCGGGTCTATGAGGATGAATTCGGCATTGCCGGTGGTGAGCCGTTTGGGTTGCTGGTGCTTGATTACGAGGTGCGGCATCGGCCCGGTCCGGGGGCGCCGCAGGACGATATTGCCGCTCTCAATAATCTGAGCGCGGTGGCGGCGGCGGCGTTCGCACCAATGGTGCTTGGGGCGGCGCCGGGATTATTTGGCGTGGATCAATTCGCGGAATTATCCGGGGTCGCGGACCCGGTCGCGCCGTTCAGCGAAATTTCGTTTCAACGTTGGCGCAGCCTGCGCACCCGCGAGGATACGCGCTTTCTGGCCCTGGCCTTGCCGCGTTTGCGCGCGCGGCTGGGCTGGCGCGACATGGTGCCGGCTGAACGCGGATGGCGCTATCATGAGGTGATCGAAAGCACGGCGGAAATGGTCTGGTTCAATGCCGGCTATGCGGTTGCGGCGATGGTCGGGCGTTCGATGGCGCATTATGGCTGGCCGGCTGACATGCGCGGCTATGACACGGATCGGCTCGGCGGCGGGCTGATCGATTATACGCTAGAAGGCGAATTCAGCACCGACCCGAGCCGCGGGCTTGATCGGTTTGCGCTTGAGATTGCACTGACCGACCGGCAAGAGCGCAGCTTGGTTGAGGCTGGGCTGATGCCGCTCAGCACAATTCATTTCGGTGGCGATGTGTTATTAGGCTCGGCGCGCAGCATTCAAGCGGCCAAGCGCTATAATAGCGAGGGGGCTGACGCGAATGCGCGGATTTCTGCTCAGTTCAACACGATTGTTTGCGTATCGCGCTTTGCCCATTTCGTGAAAGTGATGGGACGCGAAATGACCGGCGCGTTTCGGCGGGCGGAAGAGATTGAGGACCGGCTGACGCAGTGGCTCACGCGGTTCGTCAATAGTAATTTGGATGTCAGCCCGCAGGTGCGCGCCAAATATCCGCTGTTGGCCGCGTCAGTTAGTGTGCGCGAAAAGCCGGGTCAGCCGGGTGTGTTTGGCTGCACCATCCAACTGCAACCGCAATATCAGATCGACGATATTTCGGCGTCATTTCGACTGATTACTGAACTGGCCACTCCCGGCGCCCGCTGAAATGATGCTAAATGATTTCAGCATAACAATCGATTGAGCAGAGGACAGGACCATGGCAGACGCAGATCAAGCAGGAACCGCCTTTCGCGAGGGACGTTTGGATGACGCCGTTGCTGCGGCCAGTGCGGCGGTGAAGGCGAAGCCGACTGACCTCGCCGCCCGCGTGCGGCTTGCGGAAATGTTGCTGCTGGCCGGCAATTTGGAGCGCGCGGATGTGCTGCTCGATGCGGCAGGCCAATTGGACCCCTCGGCCAGCTTGATCGTGGCGGAATTTCGCCAATTGCTGCGCGCGGATATGGCGCGGCGTCAATTATTCCGCGACGGGCGAGTGCCGGAATTTCTCGACACGCCCAGCCCGGCAGAGCAGCATTTACTCGCCTGTCTGGTGGCGATGCGCGCTGGAGACTATTCGGCGGCGGCGGAGGCGGCAACCGCCGCTGAGGCTGCGCGCGCGGCGACACCGGGGGTCCATGAGGGCGGACAGTCGGATAACGGCGCCTTCGATGATTTTCGTGACGCGAGTGATGATCTTGGTGGCGTGCTCGAAATATTGACCACGACTGGCAAATATTACTGGATTCCGTTGGCGCGGATTGAAGAAATCATGTTCCATAAACCAACGCGCCCGCGCGATTTGGCGTGGCGACGCGCCTCGATCTCGGTCAATCAGGGGCCGGATGGCGATGTTTATGTGCCAGTGACCTATTTCTCTGACGATGCGGCGCTGGGGGCAGCCTATCGGTTGGGCCGGGCGACCGATTGGATGGATCATGATGGGGTGGTGACCGGCGTTGGCCAGCGTGAATTTTTGGTGGGCGATGCTTCAGTGCCGATCATGGAACTCGGCACGCTGCGCTTTGGGCCAAAATGAGCGGCCCGCAGGAGCGCACGGCCCGGAGCTTTTCTGATCGCGTGCGCGATGCAGGCGCGCGGGTGCAATTATCGCCGTTCGACCGGCTGCTCGATGACGCGCCGGAATTGGATCGGGATCGGCCTCTGTCGCCGAGCGAGGCGATGAGCGTGCTCAAGCGCGCCGTGCGCCGGGATTTGGAGGCGCTGCTGAATGCCAAACGCGGCTGGCGCTCGCTGCCAGGGTTGTTTCCCGCGCTGGTGAATTCCAATGCCGGTTATGGGCTGCCCGACTATACGGCGGGCAGCATGGCGGATGCTGATGCGCGCGAGCGGTTTCGTCAGGAGATTGAACGCACGATCCGGGTTTTTGAGCCACGTTTTGCGCGGATCGCGGTGCGGCTATTGGATGCTGACGCTCGATTGGATTCCACGTTGCGGCTGAAAATCGAGGGGTTATTGCACGCCGATCCTGCACCGGAGCCGATTAGTTTTGATACCATCATCGACGCGGCGACCGCAGAAGTCGCGGTGAAGGACGATCCATTTGTCTGACCATCTGCTTCCCTATTTCAATCGTGAGTTAATTGCGATCCGGCAATTAGCGGCAGAGTTTGCGCAAGCGCACCCGAAAATTGCCGGGCGCCTGCGCTTGGCGCCGGATTCGATTGATGATCCACATGTGGCGCGGCTGCTCGATGGCGTCGCGTTTCTCTCAGCACGGGTGCATGAGCGGCTGGATGATGAATTTCCTGAGCTGACCGATGCCTTGCTCGGCGCGCTGTACCCGCATTTTCTGGCGCCGATCCCTTCCTGCTCGATCGTGCAATTCCAGGCGACGCCGGATTTGGCGGCGCATACCACACTCCGACCAGGCTTCATGATGGAAACCGAACCGGTGCGCGGGCAAGCCTGCCGCTATCGCTCGATTTATCCGGTTGATTTATGGCCGGTGCGGATCGAGACGGCGCGATTGACCGGCTTGCCGTTTGTGGCACCGGTGAACCCAATGGCGCCCGGCGCAGCCAGCGTGTTACGCTTGGTGATCAGCACCCATTCGCCCGATTTGAATTTCGCTACTCTCGGGCTTGACCGATTACGATTATATTTGCGCGGGGCCGGCGCGCTCGCACCGCAGCTTTATGAATTGCTGATGGCGCATACCATTGGGGTTGCGCTCGCTGATGCGCCCGGAGACCCGGCACCGGTCCTGGTGGGGCGCGAGGCTCTGCGCGCCGTTGGCTTTGACGCTGACGATGCGTTATTGCCCTATGCCGCGCGCAGCTTTGCCGGATTCCGGTTAATCAGCGAGTATTTTGCCTTTCCAGAAAAATTTCTATTTGTTGATATCGATCAGCTTGATCGGAAAACCTTGCTCTGCGAGCGTGATCGGCTTGAGATTTTCATTTATCTAGATGCGGCGGTGCCTGAGCTGGAACGCGCACTGAGTGCTGATAATTTTGCGCTGGGCTGCACGCCGGTGGTTAATTTGTTCCATCAACATTGTGAGCCGATTGCCCTCGATCATACCGATATCGAGTATCGGGTGGTTCCCGATGCGCGGCGCAGCACCGGCGTTGAAATTTGGGGGATCACCCAGGTGCGCGCGATTGCCGCCGATGGCACCAGCCAGCCCTGGCGCGAATTTTATCGCTTGACCGAAAATGAGGCCGAGCCGCCGAGCGGTTTTTATCAGGAACGGCGGCGCAATGCGGCGGCTGGCCTGTCGGGCAGCGAGATTTTTATTGCGCCTTATGTGCCGGATTTCTCGCCGAACGCGCCGGCAGAGACAATTTTGGCGGTGGATGCGGTGTGCTTTAATCGCGATCTGCCAGCGGATTTACCGTTTGGCGGTGGGCAGCCAAAGCTGCAGCCGATTTCGGCGCATGATGGAGTGGCGCGCATCCATTGCCTGACCGCGCCGACAGCGACGCTGCGCCCGCTCTTGCGCGAGCAAGGCGCTTGGAAATTGATTTCGCATTTGTCGCTCGGTCATTTATCGATGACCGGTGGGGCTGACGGCGCTGCCGCCTTGCGCGAGATTTTGCGCCTCTATGATCGGGCGGAAACCGCCGAAAGCCGGGCGGCCATTGCGGCTTTGGTGAGTATTGCCTCAAAGCCGGGCACGGCGCGGGTGCCGGGCGGGCGGCTCGGCGGTTTTTGCCGGGGCTTGGATGTCACGCTGGAATTCGATGCCAAACTCTATCGCGATGCGGGCTTGTTTTTGCTGGCGAGCGTGATTGAGCGGTTCCTGGCGCTGCACGGCACGATCAATTCCTTCGTGCGCACGACCGTGCGGTTGAGGGGCATGCGCGATTCGGCGATGCGGTTTCCGGCGCGCGCTGGAACGCGGACGCTGGTGTAGCCGATGTCGATGCTGTCGCCGCTTGAGCATTTGCAGCGCAAGCCCAGCCGGTTCAGCTTTCGGGCGGCAACGCGGCTGCTCTGGCTTGCCGGCAGGCGCGAAGATCCGGGCGCGGCGATCCGGTTCGTGGCTGATATCAGCCTCGCACAACCGGGGGCTGAAGTGAGCGCCGTTGAGCCGATAACCGCTCAGCGCAAACGTGCTCGGCTGCAGACGGCGATGATCGGATTGATCGGCCCGAGTGGGACGATGCCGCGCTGGTACACCGAACAGATCGCGCTGTCGGTGCGCAATCGAGCCCCGGCCGTTGCGCAATTTTTCGACCTGCTGGCACAACGGCTGATAGCCGCTTTCGTGGAGGCTGGCGCGAAATATCGCCCGCATTTAGCCGCCGAACGCGGCGCGATGACCAGCCTGCGCGATGCGACATTGGCGCGGACGACGGCGGCGCGCGGGATCGATGCCGTCGCCACCGATCCGGTCGCGTCAGTCCTGCTCGCGTTGAGCGGGTTTGGCACGGATCGGCTGCTCGATCGGCTCGATGCGGGCGGGTCGGTGATCCAGCATTATGCGGGCTTTTACGCCACCCAAGCGCGCTCGGCGGAGCGGTTGGCGGCCATTATATCCGATTGGTTGGGCCGGCAGGTCTCGATTATTGAATTTGCCGGGCTTTGGCTCACACTCGAACCCAGCGAGCAAAGCCGGATGCCCAAAGGGCGAATTTCGGGACAATTCAACCGATTAGGGCGCGATTGTGCGGTAGGTGCGCGGGCGTTTGATCAGCAGGCGCGGTTCATTCTGCGCATTGGCCCGCTGGACCGGGCGGGATTTGAAGCCCTGCTGCCCGACCAGCCAACCTTGCGGCGCTTGGTCTCACTGATCCGCGCCTATGTCGGCATGGAGAGCGATTTCGCGATCAATCTGGTGCTCGATCAAGCGGCGATCCCGATGATGCGCTTGGGGGGTGCCGATGCGCCGCGCCTATCATGGACCGGCTGGCTACCGCGCCCCACGGCTTCACTGACCGGGGGGCGGCATGCCGACGACGCGTTATTTCCGGCATCGCTGATCGAACGGCATTCCAAGCCCATCACAAAGCTGATATAAAATCCGCACTGAAGCAAAGGAGCGCATCATGAAAACTTTTCTCAAAGCATCGATTGGATTTGCAATCGTTTTGGTTGCCCCCGCCGCGTTGGCGCAAGCCCCCGGCAATAACCCGAATGCGCAACAGATTATCAACGCGCTGAAACCGACGGGAACCTTATCCACCACCACGCGCGGGATTGTGCCGCTGGCCCAAGGCACCCAGCAAGCCGCACCGTCCATGCCGTTGACCCGTACCGCCGCCCATCCGGGTGTGATGATGGCGCATCACGCCGTGACGGCCCCTGCCCCATCGCCGATCAATGGTCATGGGTCGGTCAATCTCAATATCGATTTTGCCTCCGGCTCCGCAGCGCTGACCCCAAAGGCGAAGGCCGAGCTGGACCAGTTGGGCCATGCGCTGACCAGCCAGCAATTGGCCGGCTATAAATTCAATATTGTTGGCCATACCGACACGACGGGCACGCCGACAGCGAACCTCGCTTTGTCAAACGCCCGCGCTCATGCGGTGGCCACCTATATCGAAACGAAATTCCATGTTGCATCCGCGAAGCTGGAAGCGTCGGGCGTCGGCGAGAAGGATTTGTTGGTAAAAACACCGCCGCAGACCCCGAACCTGCAAAATCGCCGCGTGCAGATCATCAATATCGGCAAGTAATTCACGCCGACTTGCCGTTAACCCCGGATCGTATGACGCATGGGTTCTGACGATACGGTCCGGGTGACGCCCCCTGGCGGCAAGCCGCCAAGGCCCACGCTACCAACATCCAAGCCGCCAACATCCAAATCCAAACCGCCGCGCTCCCAATTTCGCCGGTTCGCTGTGATCGGCGGTGCGGTCTTGGTGGCGGCAATCGCCATCATTGGCCTGTCCCGGCTCGTGTTCGACCGGGCGCCGATTCCTCTGGCAGGCGAGACAACAATCGCGCTTAATCATCCACGTCATCTCATGGTGTTCCGGCTACGAGATGATCCGCTGGTGTTAGTGGTCGATTGTCCCTCGCTGCATAGCCAGGGCTTGATGTTTGACCGGATCGCCGCGTTGATCGAAAAGGCCGACGCGCCGCGAGATCGGGTGCTTTCATGGCCCGAACTCACAGTCGCAGCCGCAGCCGCGCATCAGACCATCGGCACCTATTATTACGGCAATGATTATTCCGCACGGTCGCTCCGGCGCTTTTTTCGCATCGCCAAGCGCGATCACCAAAAGCTCAATGCCCAAGAGCACAAACTTCGGGCCCTCTTGGAGCGCGTGGGTTATTTACGCGCAGGAGCGAATGGTGCGGTGATATCGCTGCCCGCCGCCGGAGCGGGAAAGCGGGTGAGCATGCATGTCCGCGCCGTGATTTTGCGCCATGAGATTTCGCACGGCGCATTTTTTACTTTGCCATTCTACCGTGCCTACACGCAGCATTTCTTCACATCGGTATTGACCCCAGCTGAGCGCCAGGATTTTCGCCGCTTTCTCGGCCATGAGGGATACGATATGTCGAACCAAACGCTGATGATGAACGAAACTCAGGCCTATTTGGTGTTTACCCGCGATCATGAATTTTTCACCGCAACCGCCGTTGGGCTACCGCAAGCAACGATCGACCAATTACGCGCTGATTATATCGCCCATATGCCGAATTTCTGGCTCAAGCGGCTAACGCAGGAAAAGCTGCCACGATGATCGGCGTGATCGAGACGCTGGGCTCGAGCATTTTCCGTTCGCACAGGCTCACGAACAATGCTCTCGCTCATTGTTTTGGCGAGCAACTTTATCCGATCAGATGATTCTAGTGGATCGGATGTTGCTCTAAATCACACTATACAGGGCAGCGTGCAGTGCCTGCCAAGTGGCTTGATCCGGCGCCACCATGATGCCGCCATTCAGAGCGTTGGGATGCCACGGCGCACCGTCAGGCTGGCGCACGAACCCCCCTGCTTCCGCGACGATCAGGCTGCCGGCGGCATGATCCCACGGCAAGGTTCGGCGCGACAACGACGCATGGATCGCCCCCATCGCCATGGCCCGATAGGTCTGCGCGGCACAGCGAAAATTGGGCAATTGGCCGAGCGCGGTCAGACCGCGCAACACCCGGCTGCGTTCCGGCTCGGGCATATATTGCCACGAGATCGCGGCGATCATGGCGGACAACGGCACCGAAGGCGCCATGTGCAGGCGGGTTCGTTCCTGCCCGCGCCACAGCCAAGCGCCGCCGCCGGCTTGAGCGATCACCGTATCATTGCGAATGGGATCGTAAATCAACCCGGCCAGCACCCGATTTTGCACGATCAGCGCGATCATGGTGCCAAATAAAGGCAAGCCCGCCGCGTAATTCTGAGTGCCATCGATCGGGTCGATCACAAAGATCGGATCATCGCGATCAAGCGCCGCGAAACAAGACGGATCGGTTTCAGCGCTTTCCTCGCCCAGCGTGCCGATGCCGGGAAATAGCTGCCCCAGCCCGTCAATCAAGGCGGCTTCGGCGGCGCGATCAGCATCGGTTACCGGGTCGAGCGGGCCGGATTTGGTGTGGATTTGCCCCGATTTGGTGCGACCAAAGCCGGGCATGATGTGGCGCGTGGCCACATCGCGCATCAGCGCCTCGATGGCGGCGAGGTCGCGTTGATCCAGCATGGTCAGCTATTCCTGCTCGAAGCGCGCACGATCTTCGCGGCTCAACCGCACGGTGATGTTGATCAGCTCGCCCTGATCGTCACGCGCAATGATCTCGCCGTGGCGATAGAGATAGGCAAGCCGCGCACCATCTTCGGCGGGGATTTGATAATTGACACTGGCTAGGCTCTCGCCCAAACGCGCATCGATGGCGTTGCGCAGCCGATCAAGCCCGGTGCCGGTGAGGGCGGAAACCACAAGGGCTTCCCTGGGCATGTCCGAATTGGCGTCAAGCAGGTCGATCTTGTTGAGCACATCGATCGTGCGGGTGCGCCAATCTTGATCGAGCATGCCGGAGGCGGCCATACCGTCCAGCACCGCGAGCACGTCGTCATATTGCGCGGTGCTGTCCGGATGGGCGGCGTCGCGCACGTGCAAAATCAAATCGGCCCCCGCCACCTCTTCGAGCGTGGCGCGAAACGCCGCGACCAATTCGGTTGGCAATTCGGAAATAAAGCCGACCGTGTCCGATAGGATCGCCCGGCGACCGGAGGGGAGATCGATCAAGCGCATGGTGGGGTCAAGGGTGGCGAAAAGCTGATCTTGGGCATGCACAGCGGCACCGGTCAGCGCGTTGAACAAAGTTGATTTGCCCGCATTGGTGTAGCCAACCAGAGCAACCACTGGGAACGGCACGCGTTTGCGCGCCTCACGATGCAGGCCGCGCGTGCGGCGCACATCCTCAAGCTCGCGCTTAAGCCGCACGATGCGATCAGTAATCAACCGGCGATCCGCTTCGATCTGGGTTTCGCCAGGGCCGCCCAGAAAGCCGAAGCCACCGCGTTGGCGTTCAAGATGGGTCCAGGAGCGCACCAAGCGCGATCGTTGGTAGGCGAGATGCGCCAATTCCACTTGCAGCGCCCCTTCCGCCGTGCGGGCACGCGCGCCAAAAATATCCAAAATCAAGCCGGTGCGATCAATCACCTTGCAGGCAAAAGCGCGCTCCAGATTACGCTGCTGCACCGGGCTGAGCGCGGCGTCGACAATGGCGACGTCAATCTCAGCCTCGCGCAGCGCCGCAGCGATCTCGATGACTTGGCCACTACCAAACAAGGTGGCGGGCTTGCGCGCCCGCAATGGGATGATCGCGTCATGGGCGATGACCAGACCGATCGACGCCGCAAGGCCGATGGCCTCGCCAAGACGGGCATCAGCCGCGCGTTTGTTGGAGCTACCGCCCCTGCCCTGCTCCCAGGGCAGCAAAATGGCGGCGCGAGACGGGCGCTCGCTGGCCAAGCCTGTTTATTCCTCGCCCTGCTCGATGGCGGCCTGCCGCGCGAGACTGAGCGTCGATCCCGCCGCGCCGGGTGCCGGAGCGGCGGCGCCTTCAACCTTGGTTGCATCGAATAGCTGGATCGGTGCGCCGGGCATCACCGTGGAGATGGCGTGCTTGTAAACAAGCTGGGTATGTCCGTCGCGGCGCAACAGGACCGAGAAATTATCGAACCAAGTGATCACGCCTTGCAGCTTGACGCCGTTGACCAGAAACACGGTGACAGGGGTTTTACTTTTGCGGACATGATTCAGAAACACGTCCTGCACATTTTGAGATTTTTCAGTAGCCACCGGGGCAATTCCTTATTCTGTCCCGCCTTCACTTGCGGGTTTATGGTGAGCATGAGTCCGACGGATCAAGCCGGCGGACAAGTTGGGACCGGATCACCACAACGTGATGCTCCAATCACCATCATAACTTGGTTCGGCCAAAACGCCAATTAATATTTCGTTTGGTTCGCCCCGCTCTGGCAACACCCGATCAGATGGAACCGTCTGATCGGATAAATTTTCTATCTAAAACAATGTCCTAAGCCGCGCGGCGCCAAACCAATGGACGCGCTTTGTATAAAATGGTCAAAACCCGTCCGCTGCGGCCCAGATCAAGCCGGGCATCACCCCGGGTCCAGATCGCGGCATCGCACGCGGCGCGGGGATGGCGGTCGGCGGCTTTGATCACCGCGTCGATCAGCAGGCTGTGGCCATCGAGCTGGATGTCGGCGATCGCCAATCCGAGGCGGCGACGATCCCGCGAGGCCGGATCAATCTCGGCGGGCACGAAGCTGGCGCAGAGCAAATCGACCTGGCGCACCTGATCGGGCAGATGCACGGTCAAGCTGGCAATGTCGGGGCCTGTTTCATCGATCACCGGCGCCAAGATGCTGGCACCAGCGCGTAGCCACGGGGTCACGGCATCGAGGCGATAGCCAATTGCAGCGCGGCGAGCGGCCAAACCGGCGCGAATTTGGGTAAGCACCGGACCATCAATAACCAAGGGCGCACAACTCAGCGCCACGCGCCGCTCTTGCATGGCCTGATCGGCCACCAAGTCCGGATGCAAGCTGACCGGCGCATCACGATCGGCAAACAACGCACGATGCCCGGTATCGAGGAAGCTTTCAGCTTTGACGCCTTCAGCGAGCAAAATATCATGGGCATCAAGCTCCACATGATAATAAACGGTCTGCGTGCAATCATGCTCCAGAGTGATCAAGGCACCATCGATTAGTTCCTTGACCGGCACCAGCACATCATCGAGCCACAAAGCGTGATCTGGCGAGAGCCGCAAATCCCGCGCGGGCAGGCCGGGCGCAAGCGCACCAGCGGCGATGCGCACCGGTTGCGCTGAGGCCGGATTGGGGTGGCGGGTGAAATCCATCGCCCGCGAGCCGACCCAGATGATCGGCCGCACCGCGCCCGAGGCGGTGACCACCTGATCGCCCTGCTGGAGCGCTTCAACCGGGATTGGCCCCCGCGGGGTGGCGATGCGGGTGCCGGAGGTGAAACAGGCATTGATTTGGGCGTTGGTGGTGATCGAGACATCGACGATCGAGCTTGATCCAGACTCAAATTGCGGGTTCAGCGTCAATGTGGCGTTGATCGAGGATGCACCGAACAAGGCTTGATCGAGGGATTCAAGATAGGGTCCGGCGACAGCGTTCAGAGATGTGCCCAACAGACTATTAACAAGCGCATTATTGGTTGTAACCGTATTCCCAGGTTCGATGTAGACGGTAATGTGACCGACCGGAAAACCACCGTAGGTTCCACTCGCAGCCGCCGCGATGAAATTATCGAAACTTTGATTATTGGTTAACGAACTCGGCGCCTTATCAAAATTGGCGTAATCTTGCTCGACATTGGCGACAATAATCGTGTCGCCCGGCGAGAAATTGACAATATTGCCGCCAAGATAGGTGGCCACCACGTTCGAAGTGCTTGGGCCGAAACTCAGCGCGCTTGGGTCGATCAGGAGCACGCCGGAATCACTGGGGTTATTACTGAAGGTGATATTGCCAGTCAGTGAACTCGTTAAAGTTGTTGTGGTACCACTTGGAATTGCTGAAGTATTCGATGACATAATATTATTCCCCCTCAGAAAGGATCAAAATATAGAATCAATTTCTTGTTTTGTCTACGATATATTTTTCGATAGTGAATAAATTTTGAGAACGAGTCGATTTTTTAATTCGATTTATGCATTCACTGTATGGATCTTACATCCAGCGAACCGATTATCCCGCGTTGTTGTCGGCTCCATATGCGAGATCAAGGTCAATCGCTGACCGGCCGGTGTTTCGCACCGGCTCAACCTGACAGGAGCCTTACAATGAGCAAATTGGCAAAAATCATCACAATCTTCGCCGTCTTCGCCCCCCTCGCAGCACAGGCCGCCCCCTCGACCGCCGCCCACGCGAAACTGGTGGCGGCGATGGATCGCGCCTATCATCTGAGCTTCCCGGTGCCGCAAGCGCCGCAAATCGCAGCGGTGCGCACGGTTCACGCCACGCCAGTGCGCGCGCAGCATAAGGGCTAATCGCCTTTATCATCGCGCATGACGCGCGGCACCGCCAAAAGCCGCGCGCCTTGGCGGATCAGCCTCGGATCGGCTAGGCTGATCTGATGAAATTCGAGATCACGCGCAGTCAGAAACGGATTGCGATCAATGTTGGCTTGGATGGGGCGTTGGCGGCCATTGCCGTGTTGGCGGCATTTTGGCTCGCCAACCCCACCCATCCGGCGCCGGTGCCGACATTGTTGCCGCTGGCCGGCACCGCGGCGATTTGGCTCATCGGGATTCCGTTCGGGCTTGGCCGCCAGCATTGGCGCTTTACCGGTCTGGCCGACGCGCTCGCAATTATCTTGATTGCCGGCTTAGCAACCTTACTCATCACCTTGCTGCTGGTTGGTGTCGGCGCGCAACTCCCCTCGCTCAGTTTTCCAATTTTACTGCTGATGATGTTTGCGCTGGGTTTGATCGCCCCGCGCCTCGCCTATCGGCTTCTGCGCGCCCGGCGCGATGGCGGGGGTGAGCCGAATGCCGATTTGCTGCCGGCCTTAGTGATTGGCGATGGCGAAGCGGGGGAATTATTCCTCGCCGCACTCGCGCGCGATCCCCGCCGCCGCTATCGCGCTTTGGGGCTGGTGCTGCCCTCGGCGCGCGAAGCCGGGCGGCGGATCCATGGCGTGCCGATCCTCGCGGCGCTCGACGAGTTGGGGGCGGTGCTTGATCGGCTGGATGCGGCGGGCGAACCACCGGCGCTGCTCATTATTGCCGGGAGCGAGATCAGCGGCGTCAGCCTGCGCCACGTGCTGGCCCAAGCCGAGCCCCGTGGCTTGCGGGTTGCCCGCGCACCAAGCCCAACCGCCCTGGTCGCCCCACAGGCCCATGATGATGGCGAAGCGGGACAGGCGCTGCGCCCAATTGCCATCGAAGATTTGCTCAACCGCCCGCAAGTGGCGCTTGATCGCGATGGGATGGCGCGGCTGATCCAGGGCAAGCGGGTGCTGATCACCGGCGCGGGCGGCTCGATTGGATCGGAACTGGCGCGCCAAGTGGCGGGGTTCGGGCCGGGATTGCTGACCTTGCTCGATTCCAGCGAATTTGCGCTCTGGAGTATCGACCTTGAACTATCCGAGACTGACCCAGCCGTGCCTCGCCAGGCGGTGATTGCCGATGTTCGCGATGCAGCACGGATCAACAGCCTCAGCGCGAGCCTGCAGCCGGATTTGGTTTTTCATGCAGCAGCCTTGAAACATGTGCCGATGGTCGAGGCCAATCCGCTCGAAGGCATCGCCACCAATGCGCTGGGCACCCGCAACGTCGCGGAGGCCGCCCGCGCGGCGGGGGCCGGGTTGATGGTGCTGATTTCGACCGATAAGGCGGTGAACCCCTCCTCGATCATGGGGGCGTCCAAACGATTGGCCGAAATGTTTGCCCAAGGGGTCGATATTGCGGCGCGCACGCAACCTAATAGCGGAGCGATGCGGATTGTCACGGTGCGGTTTGGCAACGTGCTCGGCTCGACCGGCTCGGTGGTGCCGCTGTTTCGCCGGCAACTCGCACGGGGTGGGCCGCTGACGGTCACCCATCCCGACATGAGCCGCTATTTCATGACGGTGCGCGAGGCGGTGTCGTTGGTGTTGCAAGCCTCGGTGGTGGGGTCTTCGGATGCCGCTTTGCCGGTCACGCGGGGGGGTATTTTTGTCCTTGATATGGGCGAACCGGTCAAAATCGTGGATCTGGCGCGGCAAATGATCCGGCTTGCCGGTCTGCGCCCGGATATTGATGTCGCGATTAATTTCACCGGCCTGCGCCCCGGCGAGAAATTATTCGAGGAATTGTTTCACGGACGCGAGCAGCCCATCGAGACGGGATTTCCCGGCTTATTGATGGCAGCGCCGCGCGCGGCTGATGCAGCTTTTGTCAGCCGCGCTCTGGACGAAATTGCCACCCTGATTGCGCGCGGCGATGTGAAGGGGGTGCGCGCGGTGCTGGCACGCCTGGTGCCGGAATATGGGCATCCGGTTGATCAATCCGGGATTCCATCGGGCGCCGGTTTGCTCTAAGCGAAGGGCATGACCCATAGTCGCAACGACGCTGCCCCCGCCGCCACGCCACCGATGATCAAGTTTCTTGATCTCGCCGCCCAGCAACAACGGCTGGGCCCGGCCCTGCGGGCGCGCATCGATGCTGTGCTCGCCCACGGCGCCTATATCATGGGCCCGGAAGTCGTTGAGTTGGAGCAAGCGCTCGCGCGCTATTGCGGTGCCGCGCATTGCGTGGGGGTCAGTTCCGGTACCGATGCGCTGCAAATTGCGATGATGGCCGAGGGGATCGGGCCGGGGGATGCGGTGTTCCTCCCCGCTTTCACCTATACCGCGACGGCGGAAGTGCCGCTCCTGCTCGGCGCAACGCCGGTTTTTGTGGATATCGATCCGGCCACCTTTCAGATCGATCCCGCCCATCTCGAAGCCCGGATCAACAGCATTCGCCGAGCCGGCCGCCTGCGCCCGCGCGCATTGATCGGGGTTGATTTGTTCGGCCAGCCAGCACCTTGGCCGGCCCTGAACGACATCGCCCAGCGCCATGATTTGTTCACCCTGGATGATTGCGCACAATCATTCGGCGCGGTGCTCGACAATACGCGGCTGGGCCGCGCCGCCCACGCAACGGCGACGAGTTTTTTTCCATCCAAACCGCTTGGTGCCTACGGCGATGGCGGGGCGTTGTTCACGGAGGATGCAAACCGCGCAGCGCTGTACCGCTCGTTGCGCACCCATGGCGAGGGAACCACGCGCTACGACGTCCAGCGTATCGGCATGAATGGTCGGCTCGATACGATACAGGCAGCCGTGTTGCTCGCCAAACTCGAGGTTTTCGATGCGGAATTGGCGCGCCGCGAGGCCATCGCCTGCGCGTATGATGCCGGGCTGGCTGGCGCGGTGACAATCCCCGCCCGCGTGGCGCAGAGCCGATCAGCCTGGGCAATCTATCCGATTTTATTTGCCGATCATGCAGCGCGCAGCGCCGCGCAAGCCCGGATGCAAGCCCAAGGCGTGCCCAGCGCGATTTATTATCCCAAGCCGCTGCATCATCAGCCAGCCTATGCACATGCCCATGACGGGGCGGCTTTGCCGGTATCCGAAACGATCGCCACCCGTATCCTCGCCTTGCCGATCCATCCGGATTTGACCGATGCGGAAATCGAGCGGGTGATTGCGGCTGTTATTGAGGCGCGATGATGCCGCGCGGAGATTTATTCGCCGAACTCGGCCCCTATCAATCGGGGTTTTTGCCGGTGGGCGACGGTCATGTGCTCTATTGGGAGCAGGTTGGTAATCCGCGCGGCAAGCCCGTGTTGTTTTTGCACGGCGGGCCAGGCGCTGGCGCGGGAGCCGTGCATCGGCGCTTTTTTGACCCGAATCTATGGCGATTGATCATTTTCGATCAACGCGGCGCAGGCCGGTCAACGCCGCTGGGCAGTTTGGTGGCGAATACCACCCGGCATTTGATCGATGACATCGATGCGTTATTGGATTTTTTGCATATTCCACGCTGCGTGCTGTTCGGCGGCTCCTGGGGCTCGACCTTGGCATTGGCCTACGCGCAGGCCCGACCATCGCGGGTGAGCGGGATGGTGCTGCGGGGGATTTTCCTGGGGCGCCCCAGCGAAGTGGACTGGTTTTTACAGGGGATTGGTCAATTTTTCCCCGACGCCCATGCGAGTTTTGTCAATTTCCTGCCCGAAGCTGAGCGTGGTGATCTTCTAGCTGCTTATTATCGGCGGCTGATCGATCCCGATCCCGCAATCCATGGGCCGGCAGCCCGCGCATGGTCGGTCTATGAGGGATCATGCTCAACCTTATTGCCGAGTTTTGAAACCGTTCATGCCTTTGCGCAGGATCGCACGGCCCTCGGGCTGGCGCGGATCGAGGCGCATTATTTCGTCAATCAGCTCTTTCTGCCGGAATCCGGGCTGCTCGGCGGCATGGCGCGGATCCGCCAAATGCCCGGCGAGATTGTTCAGGGCCGCTATGACATGATTTGCCCGCCTTGCACGGCCTTTGACCTGCTTGCTGCCTGGCCAGCGGCGCGCCTAACGATGGTGCAGGATGCCGGTCATTCTGCGCTCGAGCCCGGCGTGCGCGCGGCGTTGCTCGCGGCGCTAGAGCGCGCTGTTCGGTTTGAATGATCAGCACCGATTGAACGATCACGCGCGGGCTCTGCCCTGATTTTGCCGTATTCGGGGGTGATGCAGAACCATGACAAGAACCGGGGAGGCCGCAATGGCTCTTGGGCCAGATCACATTGGCACAGCAAGGCTCTCACGACGCGTTGTCCTCAGCGCGCTCGGGGCTGGTGCGCTCAGTTTGGCGTCATCAAACACGGCGCGCGCGGCCCCGACGAAATTATCTGATCGCGCATCCCTTGCCCCCTCACCCGCGATGCCGCTGATTATGGCGACGGGAGCGCCGGGCGGTGGTTTTTCGCTATACGGCCCCGCATTTGCAACGCTGGCCGAACAATCATTGCACCTGCCCATCGCGTTCCGCGCCTCCGGCGGCAGTGTCGCCAATATTTTGCTGCTTGAACAGAATGAAGCCCAGCTTGGCATGGCGAGTCTCGCGATTGCCAATCAAGCCTGGATGGGGAGTGCGCGCTGGACGGGCGGGCTGAAAATGCGCGGCTTTCGCGCGCTGTTTCCGATTTATCAGCAGCAATTTCAGATCGTATCGCTGGTTCATGGCAAAATTCGGCAACTTGATGATTTGGCCGGCCAGCGGATCGGTGTCGGTCCGCGCGGTGGCACGGGCGCGGTGCTGGCGCCAGGCTTATTGCGCGTTACCGGCGTTCAGGGTGCAAAATTGATCACTGGCGGTTATGACCAGCAGATTGCGGCCTTGCGCACCGGCGCGCTGGATGCGTGCGCGTTTTTCGGTGCCTCGCCCCTGCCCGCCATTGCCCGCGCCGCATCTGGCGGGCAGTTTCGCCTGATCGGCCTGACCGCCCCTTCTAGCCGCGCTGCCGGCAGCTTTGATCCGGGCGTCAGCGCCAGCATCGTGCCGCGCACCGCCCTGCCCGGCTTGACCCGTCCGGTGATGACCGTTGGCTCCCCAGCGATGGCGCTGGCCCGAGCCGATTTGCCGGACCCCATTGCCGCCGCGTTGACCGAAGCGGCCTTGCTGCACCAGGCCAATTTGCTCGCGACCGCCCGCATCGCCGTGCCCGCCCATGATGTTTGGCAAGCGGGGATCGATACCGTCGCAATCCATCCGGGCGCCGTGCCCGTTCTACGCCGCCACGGCATCGTGGTGCCCGACAAGCTGATTGGCAAGCCGCTTGGATTACCTAAATTAGTCAAAGGTTAAGGTGCGCGCCCCCATCATAATTGGCGCCGTTGCGCTGCGACAAGGCGGCTATCGGCGCGGAAACCATGGGCGCCGCATGAATATTGATAGGCTCGAATGACCCGCTTGATTGTCGCCATCGTTAATTTTTGCCATCGGCGCGCGGTGCCGGTTTTGGTGCTCTACGCCCTCTTCATTGCGCTTGGGCTGAATTTTGCCGCGCATCATTTAACGATCGACACCGATACTGACCATTTATTTGCCGCCTCCCTGCCGTGGCGCCAGCAACAAATGCGCCTGGATCGAGCCTTTCCGCAATTCAATAATTTGATCGTGGCGGTGATTCGCGCACCGACACCTGAAGCCGAAGCCAGCACGGCGCGCACCCTCGCCCAAGATGTCGCGCGCGACAAAACCCATTTCATCGATGTCAGCCGCCCGAGCAGCGGCGCGTTTTATCGCCAAAACGGTTTGTTGCTCCTACCCCAAGCCAAGCTGGCCGACTTGCTCAACACGATTGTCATTGCTGAGCCGTTCCTCGGGCAGCTCAGCGCCGACCCGAGTGCAGCAGGCTTGTTCAAGGCACTCGGTTTGATCGCTCAAGGGGTGAGCAGCGGGCAGGCGCATCTCGGACCCTATCAGGCGTCGATCACCAGCTTCGCCACCGCCTTGCAACGCAGTTTGGCGGCATCACCCAATCGTCCGCCGCCCTCTCTCTCCTGGCAAAATCTGATTGCTCCTAGCATCAGCAACGCCCAAGGCGATGTGCAATTTGTGTTGATCCATCCGGTGCTTGATCACCAAACGCTGGAGCCGGGCGGCGCCGCGACCGCTGCTTTGCGCCAGATTATCGCGACACTGCCTTTGGTGCGCGCTGGTCAGGCGACAGTGCATTATACTGGTCAAATTCCGCTCTCGGATGAGCAATTTGCCAGTCTGCGCCAAGGCGTCTTTATCGGGCTTGCGGTCAGCTTGGCCTTGATTGCGCTGTGGCTGACCCTCGCTGTGCGCTCATGGCGGATGATCGTGCCCATCCTGGTCACCTTGGTGGCGGGATTGGCATTGACGATCAGTTTTGCCGCCGTGGCGATTGGGCGGCTCAATCTGATCTCGGTGGCGTTCGCGATTTTATTTGTCGGGCTGGCCGTTGATTTTGCGATCCAATTTTGCGTGCGCCTGCGCGATGCTCGGCAACGAATCACCGATCCAGGCCTATCGATGAACGCCGCAGCCCGCGAAGCCGGCGGGCAGATCGCGCTGGCGGCGATTGCCACGGCGTGCGGGTTTCTGGCGTTCGTGCCGACCAGCTTCATCGGCGTTGCTGAACTTGGCTTGATTGCCGGGGTGGGCATGTTGATTGCGTTTATCTGCACCATCAGCCTGCTGCCCGCCTTACTGTCACTCACCCGCCCCCGCGCGGAGGCGGAGCCGATTGGTTTTGCGGCGGGCGCGCGCGCCGATCAATTTCTGATCCGCCATCGCCGGGCGATCCTGGCGGGGTTTGCGGTGCTGGCGCTGGGTGGCGTGGTGTCTGCGGCACGCTTGCAGTTTGATGCCAATCCGCTCGATACCCAGAATCCGAATTCCGAAGCGATGCGCACGCTCCGCTCGCTGACCGGCAACATCGTGACCAACCCGTTTTACGTCGAAGCCCTGGTGCCATCCCTGGCCGATGCCCGCAGCCTGACCGCCAAATTGAGCGCCTTGCCCGATGTTGCCGCCGTGATTTCCGGTGCCGACTTCATCCCCACCCATCAATCGGCCAAGCTTGCGATGATCAGCCAAACCCAAGCGATTTTGGCACCCGCACTGGCCACCGGAACGCCGCCCGCCGTAACGCCCGCGCGGATCCGCGCCGCCGCCGCCGATGCGCGCAAAGCCATCGCACAGGCGGCACCCAAATTGCCCGCCGGGTCACCCATGCTCGCGATCGGCACGGATTTGGCGCGCTTCCCGGCATTGACGAACGCCCAGATCATGGCGGTCAATCAGGTGCTCACCGGCAATTTGCCAGGCGAATTGGATCGGCTGAACCAGGCGCTGAACCCCACGCCGATTACCGCGGCCAATCTTCCGGCCTCGATCAAGCGCGATTGGTTTCTGCCCGATGGCAGTGTGCGGCTCCAAATCATCCCCACAGCGGCGGCTGGCGCCTCACCGGGCATTGGCCGATTTGTGCGCGCCGTGCAGCGTATCGTGCCGAATGTCGGTGGTCCGGCGGTGATTTCGGTGGCGACGGCAGGGACAATTCTTGGTGCTTTTCGCGAAGCTGCTTTGCTCGCTTCGATCTCGATTGCGGTGATTTTGATCGTGGTGCTGCGCTCGGCGCGCGATGCCGCTTTGGTGATTGTCACGTTGGCCCTGTCGGCCTTGCTGACCGCCTTATTTGCGCAACTGGACGGCTTGGCGTTGAATTATGCGAATATCATCGCGCTGCCGCTGCTATTGGGGGTGGGGGTGTCGTTCAATGTGTATTTCGTGATGAATTGGCGCGCCGGGATGCGCAGCATGCTCGGCTCAGCGACGGCGCGCGCCGTGCTCTTCTCGGCCTTGACCACTGGCACGGCCTTTGGTTCGCTGGCTGCCTCCGCTGATCGTGGCACGGCGAGCATGGGAACGGTGTTGCTGCTCAGCCTGCTCGCCGTGCTGATCGCCACCTTTGTGTTTCTGCCCGCGCTGCTCGCCAGCCTAACCCGCAAAAGCTGATCGGTGCTGGAAAAGCGGAGCCTCAGCCTCGCCGGCCACCGCACCTCGATCGCGTTGGAACCTGATTTTTGGGTCGTGCTGACCGCGATTGCGGCGAAACGGTCGATGCCGCTGGCACGCCTCATCGCCGAGATCGATGCAATCCGCGCCCCCGAGCAAAAGCTCGCCTCGGCCCTGCGCGTCTTTGCGCTGCATCATCGTCCGGTGTAAACTATTCCAAATCGATCAAGGAAACCGCCGATGCCGCATTATCGTTCTCGCACCACCACCCATGGCCGCAACATGGCAGGCGCCCGCGCGCTTTGGCGCGCGACCGGCATGGGGGATGGCGATTTCGGCAAGCCGATTATCGCGATCGCAAATTCCTTCACCCAATTTGTTCCCGGCCATGTGCATTTGAAGGATATGGGCCAGTTGGTTGCTGCGGAAATCGCCGCAGCAGGCGGGGTTGGGCGCGAATTCAACACGATTGCGGTGGATGATGGCATCGCCATGGGCCATGACGGCATGCTCTATTCGCTCCCCTCACGCGAATTGATCGCTGATTCCGTCGAATATATGGTAAATGCCCATTGTGCGGATGCGCTGGTGTGCATTTCCAATTGCGATAAAATCACGCCCGGCATGTTGATGGCGGCTCTGCGCCTGAACATCCCGACGATTTTCGTCTCCGGCGGCCCGATGGAAGCGGGTAAATATGTTGCCGCCGGGCAGACCCGCGCCGTTGATTTGATCACCGCGATGGTCAGCGCTGCGGACCCGACCCAGACCGATGAGCAGGCGGCGGTGATGGAGCGCTCGGCGTGCCCCACCTGCGGCTCTTGCTCGGGCATGTTCACCGCCAATTCGATGAATTGCTTGGTCGAAGCTTTAGGGCTCGGCTTGCCGGGCAACGGATCGTTATTGGCAACCCATGCCGACCGTCGGAAATTATTTGTCGAAGCCGGCTGGCAGATCGTTGATCTGGCCCGGCGCTATTACGAGCAGGACGACGCAACCGTGCTGCCGCGCGCCATTGCGAGCAAACGGGCCTTTGAGAATGCGATGTCGCTCGATATCGCGATGGGCGGATCAACCAACACGGTGCTGCATTTGCTCGCCGCCGCCCACGAAGCCGGGCATGATTTCACCATGGCGGATATCGACCGGTTATCGCGCCGCGTGCCCAATCTGTGCAAAGTCTCGCCCTCGGTGGCGGATGTGCATATGGAAGACGTGCATCGCGCCGGCGGGATCATGGGCATTCTAGCCGAGTTGGACCGAGGCGGCTTGCTGGATCACGATTGCCCAACGGTCCATAGTCCAACGCTGGGCGAGGCACTGGCGCAATGGGACGTGATGCAGGGCCGCGAGGCGGCGACCACGCTGTACGCGGCTGCCCCCGGCGGCGTGCGGACCACCCAGGCTTTCAGCCAATCGCGCCGCTATGACAGTCTCGATACCGACCGCCGCCATGGGGTGATCCGCGATATTGCGCACGCTTTCAGTGTCGATGGTGGCCTTGCGGTGCTGTATGGCAACATTGCCGAAGACGGGGCGATTGTGAAAACCGCCGGGGTTGATGCCGGTAGTCTGCAATTTCAGGGGCCTGCACGCATTTTCGAAAGCCAAGAAGCGGCGGTGGCCGCGATTTTGGGCGATCAGGTCAAGCCTGGGGATGTGGTGGTCATTACCTATGAAGGCCCGAAAGGCGGGCCGGGGATGCAGGAAATGCTATACCCGACCAGCTATCTCAAATCCAAGGGCCTCGGCAAAGCCTGTGCGCTGATCACGGACGGGCGTTTTTCCGGCGGCACGTCGGGCTTGTCGATCGGGCATATCTCGCCGGAAGCCGCCGAAGGCGGGGCCATCGCACTGATCGAACCGGGCGACATCATCGCGATCGATATTCCAGCGCGCAGCATCAATGTGCTGGTTGAACCCACTCTGTTGGCACAGCGCCGCGCGGCGATGATTGCGCTGGGCCGCGACGCCTTCATGCCACAACCCCGCCCGCGCAACGTATCACCAGCGTTGCAAGCCTATGCCGCGCTGACCACGAGTGCCGCGCGCGGTGCGGTGCGAGATGTGACGCAGATACGCCCGAAAATTGCGTAACGCGCGAAGCCCGGTTGCCCACCTGGTTGCCCACCCGGTTGCCCAATAGCACTCAGCCCGAGTGCTGAGCACCATCATTTAAGAGCACTCAGCCCGAGTGCTGAGCATCATCATTTAAGGGCACTCAGCCCGAGTGCTGAGCATCATCATTTAAGGGCACTCAGCCCGAGTGCTGAGTGCGGGGCACCAACCGCGCGATTTTCAGGGCGGGGAAGGTTAAGATTTCGGCGAGCGGCATCGGCTGCGCAAAGAACGGGCCTTGGGCCTCATCGCAGCCTAAATCACTCAAGAGCGAAACCTGAGCTTCGTTCACCACCCCGTCCGCCGTCACCACCAAGCCCAAGGCGTGCGCCATATCGATCATGGCACGCAGCATCGATACGGATCGCGGATCGGTCTCGGCCCGCGCAGCGAAATCACCATGAATTTTCAATCGATTAAACGGAACTTCGTGCAATTTTGCGAGCGACGTGGCCCCTAGCCCAAAATGATCGATCGCGGTGCGACAGCCAAAGCTGCGTAATTGCCGCAAATGATCCAGGCATTTGTCACTGCCATCGACCAGCGCCGCTTCGGTGATTTCAAACTCCAGACGTTCTGGCTTGATGCCGGATTTCGCGATGATATCGATCAAGTTGGCAATTTTGGCGCGATCCAGCAACAGGCTCGGCGCCAAATCGAGACCAATCCTGATCGCCGATGGCAAAATCCGCCCACAAGCGAGGCTTTCATTCATCATCATCTCCGCGATGATGCCGGCAAGGCCGCTCTGTTCCGCGACCGCGAATAAATCCGAGGGCGCGACCTGATTGGCCGATTGTTGCGGCCAATGCGGCATCGCTTCCACCGCTACCATATCGCGGTGCGCCAAGCCAATGACCGGCTGAAACCGCACGGCAACAGCGCCCGCACTCACGGCATTGCCCAAATCGCGCTGGAGATGACGGCGCCGATCAACATCGCGGTGCATGTCCTCGTTGAAAAACCGCCAAGTGCCCCGGCCATCCGCCTTGGCCTGATACAGGGCCAAATCGGCCTGTCTGATCAAGGTTTCAATCGCCGCGCCATGATCGGTTACCGCCGCCTGGGACCGCACCGATTTCAAAGCCGTTTGGACCAGGGTGATGCCAATCGACGTGCCGATCTCCACCGTGATGTCTTCAAATTTGAACGACCGACCCAGGATATTAACGATCCGCTTGGCCACCGCGCGCACTTCGTTTTCATCGTCGGTATCGAGCAAAATTGCGAATTCATCACCACCGAGCCGGGCGGCCAGATCGCCATCGCGGATCGCGCCCCGGATCCGATGCGCCACCGCGCTGAGCACCAAATCCCCGGTTGAATGGCCAAATCGGTCATTGACCGCTTTGAACGCGTCAAGATCGAGGCTCAATAAAGCGCCCCGCTTCGCCGTCATGGCCTGTTCCAGAGCATCGGTGAAGGCAACCCGATTGGCAAGCCCGGTCAGCACATCGTGGCGCGCCAGATAGGCGTTTTGCTCGCGTGCCTGATGGCTGTCGGTAACGTCCGAACCGACGCCGCGATAACCGACAAAGCGCTGGTTCGGGCCTTCTAAAATCGGTTTTCCGGTCAAAAGCCACCAGCGCCGCTCGCCGCCGATCACAATCGGGATCACGAGGTCGCGCAACGGCGCGAGCTGCGCGAATTGATCGAGCAATGGTGCTAAAGGGTCCTCCGTCGAACCCGGCTCCGGCGGACCATCCCCGCGCAGCACATCAATCAGCGGCCCCACCGTCTTTTCGGGATCGCGCTGCGCAACCTCAGCAAACCGGGGCGACACCGATGCCAGATTAAAAGCAGAATCAGTCTCCCAAAGCCAATCGCTGGCACTTTCCTCAAAATCACGCAACAAAATCCGGATCGTCTCGTTGGTCTGTTCAAGGCGTATCGTGGTCAGCGTCTCGATAATCATTTTTCGGCTCAAAAAGCCAAACGCGTAGAATGTATAAAGGCCATACACCAACATCGCCCCGGTAATCGTCGATGACTCGACAGGGGCGCCGGGGCCAACCGACATGACAGCCCCGATCACCAACGGCCACAAGGCCGCCACCCCAAAGGTCAACGGCCCAACGATCATGGTCGCGGAGATTAAAGCAATTTCGGTGCCGACAACGATGATCGTTGCGTGGTCGCCGCCCGCGCGCACCACCACATTGAAAAATATCGCCCACGCCGTCGATAGTCCAACGCGCGTTGCAAACATGAGCTGACGCGCCCGCGCCAGATCCGCCAGCTGGTCGGCATTGCTCAACCACCAATCGCCAACGCCGATATAGATCGTATAGCCGACAACGATGCTGGCGAAACAAAATATGTCGAGCGAATGCTGAAGCGGGGCCACGCACTGCAACAGGAGTATAAACGCGATCGCGCCGCCCGGAATAGCGGTCATAAAGCTATTTTTAGCCCAGTTATCGAGATGGATGATCTTGGCACGCGCCGAAAATTCGGCCGGAATTTCGATTCGACCGATTATACCCGCAGCAAAGCGGCGTCTTCCTTGAGAGCCATCGTTTTCATCCTTCGGTCTCAAATACCTCATGCCCCACACCAAGTTGCCAAAACACAACCGAACAAATTCTCAAAAGCAACCGACAGCAAGAATTCCAAAAAAATGTCGCCCTACCAACCGCTTATCGCACAAAGCCCGCTGCAGCGTCGGCCGGCAACCATATCCAGATTGATTATAACGTAGGTCGAATAAACATCAAGTTAATGTTGGCTGCTGACCAGAGTCTGCCGCCTTGTCTACACTCAAAATTGAACAAAGGGTGATCTCAAATTTTTGATGACCGCCCTTTGATCTCATTCCTGAGATAATTCCAGAAAATAACCAGAGTCGAGCTCCACGATATCGCGAGGCGCAACAGGATCAGAACGCCGAAATCCCCGTCTGCGCACGGCCCAGGATGAGAGCATGCACATCATGCGCGCCCTCATAGGTGTTGACCGTCTCCAAATTCATCATGTGGCGGATCACGTGATATTCATCGACAATCCCGTTCCCGCCATGCATGTCACGGGCAACCCGGGCAACATCTAACGCCTTGCCGCAATTATTGCGCTTCATCAGCGAAATCATTTCCGGTGCCGCCTTGCCCTCATCAAGCAGCCTGCCCAGCCGCAGCGCGCCTTGCAAGCCTAGCGTAATCTCCGTTTGCATATCGGCGAGCTTTTTTTGCACAAGCTGGGTCGCCGCCAGGGGGCGTCCGAACATTTGCCGATCGAGCGTATATTGCCGTGCCGCGTGCCAGCAGAACTCAGCCGCTCCCATCGCGCCCCAGGCAATGCCGTAGCGCGCATTATTAAGGCAGGAGAACGGACCGCGCAGCCCTTTGACGCCGGGCAACACATGATCCGCCGGCACAAACACGTCTTGCAGCATCAACATGCCGGTAATCGAGGCACGAAGCGAAAACTTACCCTCGATTTTTGGCGTCTCGAACCCTTTGGAGCCCCGATCAACCAGAAAGCCGCGAATGGTCCCGGTTTCATCCTTGGCCCAGACCAAAGCCATATCGGCAATCGGCGCGTTGCTGATCCAGGTTTTCGAGCCGTTGAGCAGATAACCACCCTCCACGGGTGTCGCCTTGGTGCGCATCGATCCCGGATCGGACCCGGCATCCGGCTCGGTCAAGCCAAAGCAGCCCACCCACTCGCCGGTGCGTAGTTTCGGCAAATATTTGTCTTTTTGGGCCTCTGAGCCGAAGGCGGAAATCGGATACATCACCAGCGAGGATTGCACCGAAAACACCGAGCGGTAGCCGCTATCGACGCGCTCAAGCTCGCGCGCGATCAAACCATAGGCAACATAGGAGGCATCAGCGCACCCATGGGTCGATAGAGTGGCTCCGAGAAAACCCATCTGTCCCATCTCAGACACAATCGCCCGGTCGAATTTCTCCTCGCGAAATGCCTTCAGCACGCGTGGGAATAATTGACCCTGGCAATATTCATGCGCCGCGTCACGGATCGCGCGTTCATCGTCGGAGAGTTGCCGATCAAAATTGAGCGCGTCGGCCCAATCAAATGGCGCGAAACCGCCTTTATGGGCCGTGTGGCTGTGCAACGATGGGTCAATTTTGTTCATGCAGCAATCTCCGTTCCCTCATCATTTGGATGGACATCGTCACCCGACGCATCCTCCGCGTTCGTCACATGAAAATCCGGCTTTGGTCCCGGCCTGCGCGCAATCAGCATAAAAGCGGGCACATCATGACCAAATCCACGCACCACGCCGGCGGAACTTTGATCGTGCGGCGCTGGAGCCACCATCGGCTGCTCGGTTGGGACTGACGATCCCTGGGGCGATGAGCCGCTTCGTGCGGTGCGGCGACTGCCCCCGCGTGTGCGCCCCCGCCCGCGCGGTGCATCCGGCGCCGCACTCTCGGGCGCGATTTCAGCACTCGGTTGCAGCGGGACTGGCGGCGACGAGACCTCGCGGGCAGGCCCGGCTATCGCAGGCTTGGCCCCGCGCTTGGCTGGCGGTGGTGCCGCAGTTTTGCCACGCCCAGGACGCCGGCGCCGACCATCTTCCTCCGCCCAATCGACCGGATCGAGCCCCTCGATTTGCATTGGCGGAATGGCATGACCGGTTAGTTTTTCAATCGCCGCGACCGCCTGACGATCTTCCGGCGCCGCAATGGTCAACGCCCGCCCCTCCCGTCCGGCACGGCCGGTGCGGCCAATGCGATGCACGTAATCCTCGGCGTGATGCGGCACATCGAAGTTGAACACATGGCTGAGGCCGCCAATGTCCAAGCCACGCGCCGCGACGTCCGAGCAAACCAGCAGACGGATCGTGTTGGCTTTGAACGCCTCCAGCGTCGCAAAGCGCGCCGATTGCGGCATGTCTCCATGCAAGGCGCCGGCAGAAAATTGATGGCGGGTCAGCGATTTATACAAAATATCGACATCGCGCTTACGATTGCAGAAAATTAGCGCGTTCTGCACATCTTCCGAGCGGATCAACCGGCGCAACGCCTCACGCTTGTCATGCGGCGCCACCAGCGCCAGCGCCTCGGTAATGGTAGTGGCCACTGTAGCCGGCTTCGAAACCGTGATTTCACGCGGATTGGTCAAAAACGCATCGGCCAGACGCTTGATTTCCGGTGCCATCGTTGCTGAAAAAAACAAAGTTTGGCGCAGCACCGGCAGCAGCGCGACGATCCGTTCGATATCGGGAATGAAGCCCATATCGAGCATCCGATCCGCCTCATCGATCACCAACACGCGCACATCCGAGAGCAGCAAACCGCCGCGCTCGAATAAATCGATCAAGCGACCGGGCGTTGCGATCAGCACATCCACACCCTTGGTCAGCACGTCCTTCTGATCAGCCATGCTCTCGCCGCCGATCAGCAACGCGTGATTCAATTTTAGATGTTTGCCGTATTGCACGAAATTCTCAGCCACCTGAAGCGCCAATTCGCGGGTCGGCTCCAGGATCAACGAGCGTGGCATCCGCGCGCGGGCGCGCGAACCGGACAGAATATCAAGAAGCGGCAGCGTGAAACTGGCCGTCTTGCCGGTTCCGGTCTGCGCGCAAGCCATCACGTCGCGCCCCATCAGCACGGTGGGAATCGCTTGCGCCTGAATCGGCGTTGGCGCGGTGTAGCCTTTTTCTTCAAGCGCTTGGAGAATTTCAGGAGACAAGCCGAGCGAAGCAAAGCCGTTCACGGGCGCTTCATCGACCGAGGGATCGGCAAAATCAGGGGTAACATCCTGGGTATCGGACAAATCGAACAACCAATTCGGTCAAGGGTTTTGCGCAGCCACGCGCAATCCTGCGCCACGGTCTGCGATAAACTCTTATATCAGGAAAGCGCGTGGCAAAGTCAAGAAAGCTCGAGCGCCATCGCAACGCCGGCGATATCGATTTCGGTGCGCAACAACGATTTACTGCCCAACGGCACGGGCTGCGAAATCGAATAAACCGGCGCTGCGCACAGCACGATGCGCCAATCCAACGCAAAGATCCGGCACATCGCGGCAATCCGTGGATCGGCCCACCCATCGACGGCGATTTCAACGACTTGCGTACCCGGATCACAAAAACCGAGTAATCCGGCTTGATTTGGGTCATCGATCACCACACGGCGCGCCCCGGCCATGGCCGCCGCGAGATCAAGCAATCCCAAATCACGCCCGCCAATGCGCATGGCAGAAGCATCAATCGTCACCACCCCCATGCTCGCGAGCCAGCTATCGAAACTCAGCCGATTGGCAATCACAAAGTCAGAAAGCGGTTTCGTCCGGCGCAACGCAATTTGGGCGCTGATTTCATAGGGTTCGACGGCAAATCGCAGCGCTTCGATGGCAACGCGCATGAACCGGTCGGCATGCAGTGGCGCGGGACGCCCTTGATGAAGGCCGGTTTCACGCTGGGTCACAATCATCCGCCGCACGCGCGTCGGCTGATCAATCGCGATGAAAGGGTTCGCAAAATCTAACGCCTCCAGCGCGACACGCTGGGCAGGCGTTAGTTCCGCGCCGATCAGCGGCACCGTGCCGATCACATCGCGCTGCAATAACGCAATGGCCAATCCCTCGGTCAGAAACCGCCCCAAGGGAATCGCGGCACCCGACGCGATTGGCGCCGCCGTCGCGACCGTCGCATCAGCCCAACCCGCATTTTCGGGCGCGGTCGGGTCGAAAATCCGCGTGGTGAACGGAGTCGGCACAACCAGCCCCGCCTCGTAAACCTCGGTAACCAACCCAGCGCTGCGGGCCATGCGCTGTCCGCCGAAGGGCGGGCGCATCCGTGGTGCGCCAAAAAAAACCGCATCAGGCACAAAACCACGCGGCGCGATGGGCACGAATGTGGGTTGCGCATGGTCCAGACGAAGCCGTGCCATTATTTCGGACCCGTTATATGCCTCAGGCAGGCCCGCAGCGATACCTGGTCCAGCCCGGTTGGGCGCGCCGCGTCGGGCGCATCGGTCACCAAGCCATACCAATCAAGACCAAACAGCGCACACAAAACCTGCGTCCAATTCTCCAATGCGTCGCGGGTTTGCAGTTCCAAAATCGCGGTTCCCGGATCGCAAAATCCAACCAGGGTGAGTGCTGATCCGCTGGGGCCGATCACCGCCGTGGCACTGGCCAATAAGCGCGCTTGTTCAGCCATGGTCAGCGCCGCGAGATCCACGGCCTCAAAGCCAAATTCCCGTGCTTCATCTGCGATTTCCGCAGGCACTGTTCCAACGATTAGGCGGCGGGTCCGCGCATGATCCTGACCAAATCGGAACCGCAGCCGGTCAATCACACCCCGTGCGAACCGCGATGGTGCCGCCTTCTGCGTCATGTCGGTCGCGATAATCCGGGTGAATTTGGTCGGCCCGGTCATCGAATAATAACCCTGATCCAGCCCCAAAGCCGCCAACAATTCGGCCTGCCAAGGCTGCAAAACCGGTCCCGCGACCTGCAAATTTGCGCCTAACAGCCCCCGCAACATCACCGCCGAGGGTAAGCCATGATATAAAAAATGGCGAACATCATGAATGTCGGCACCAGCGACCGGCGTGACGATCGCATCACGATGCTGCAAAGAACCCTGCAATGGACCCGGTAGGGTATCCACCGATCGCGCAAACAGGCCCAGAGCCGGACTGAGGATTGCCATTGAGACCGGGTCGAGCAATGCCGAAGCGAGCGAAACGGAACTAACCGCCGCCAGCTCATAATG
Organism: Acidiphilium sp.; assembly: GCA_049964975.1. GTDB lineage: Bacteria > Pseudomonadota > Alphaproteobacteria > Acetobacterales > Acetobacteraceae > Acidiphilium. Next base: position 3,303 of record JBMFWT010000017.1, on the reverse strand, counting down.
TGCGCCCCGATCAGCACCCCGATCATCACCCCGATCATCACCGGGATCACCGCCTGGATCATGGCCTAACCCAGACGCATCACCCTCGCTGCCTTGCGGTCGCGTATTCAGGCGTCTGGCGGGCTGATGATGCAAAACCGAGTCGGGTGCGGCAGGGTCAAAACAGGCGCTGCGCCACGCGGCCAGACCATGCATGGCCGTCAGCATACCGGCATCGAAACGCGTGATCGAGGACTGCCTGTTGGTTTGGTCGAGCATTGCGCATTTCATGCGGTCTGGGTTGGATAAACGCAAGCCCCCAGCGATCGGGTTGGCCGGTCTGGGTTGACTTACGACAAAGTTAATTGACCAGCGCGCCAGCTTGCGTCCACACAACGCCGAGCAGGATGGGTTTGGAATCGCTGCAATAAAGCGCTTCGTCAGCGGCGCAGAGGAGCTTTTAATGCCTAACCATCACCGCCACGGATTTTGGCGCGCGACAATCGCCCTCGGCATCTTGATCGGATTATATGCATCCCGCGCCGAAGCGGCGCCAGCGTCTGGGACGGCGAAAACAACGATTTTGTCACTGAATGTGACCGGCCAAGCAACCCATGCGCCCGATGCGATGAGCGCGTCGCTGCTGGTGCAAACCCACGGACCGGACAGCCGCACCGCACAGACAAATTTGAACCAGCAAATGGCCAGCGTGCTTCAGCAACTGAACCAAATCGCCACATTATCGGTGACCACCGGCGGCTATTCGGTAACCTCGTCCCAGCACGGGGCCGTGTGGGACGCAACGCAATCGGTCTCACTCGGTTTCCCAGCCGCGCCGAACAGTGCAGCGGCCAAACCCGTGCTGAACCTGATTGGCCAGCTCCAGGAAGATGGCGTGCAACTGCAATCGCTGACCGGCACGCTGCAACCCGCCACGGCGACCGCGACGCGCGATGCCGCCATCCAGTCGGCGGTCAAAACGCTGCATGATCAGGAGCTTGCACTCGCCGCCGCACTCGGCATGAACGTGGGGCACATTCAATCGATCAATATGGGGATCGGCGGAACCATTGTGCCATTGATGCGCTCGATGATTTATAGTGCGCGCCCCGGCGCGCCGCCGATGGTGCAGCCCGGCAACGTCACCGAGCGGGTCAATCTATCGGCAACCGTGGTGCTGCATCCAACGCCCTGACGCAGGTTTGCACTTATTCGGCCACCAACAGCGGGCGCGCAGCCTCGACAGGCATAGGCGTCGGCCGTAATGTAGAAAGTATCGCCACCGCACTATCAGCCCAAGACGGAGGCCGAAACTCGCGCTCAATGCGCTGCTCAAGATTACGGCGATGATCCGGATCAGTAATGAGACGTGCGATCACCCGATAAGCATCATGGAGATTATCGGGGTCGAAATAATCACAAAACGCCCCGCCAGCCTCCGGAATCGAGGCGCAATGCGCCGCCGCGACGGTCTTGCCGAAGCTCAAACTCTCAGTAACCGGCAGGCCCCAACCCTCGTAGAACGAGGGAAACACGGTGAACAGACAATTTTGGTATAAGGCAGCCAATTCTTGATCGCTGGGCGCCTCGATCACCCGCAACAACCCATCAAGATGGTTGGTATTCTCGATCTGGGCGAGCAAATCCGCCGTTTGCCAGCCGATCCGCCCGGCAAACACCAATGTCGGCACCTGCTCGGCGGGCAGTTGCGCCATCAAGCGCCGCCACACCTTGAAAATTAATGCATGATTCTTACGAATTTCAATGGTCGAGACCATCAGCACATAAGGCCGTGACACGGGTGCCGGCTGTGAGGTGCGTTCGGGAAAGGTAACGCCGATCGGCACAATCTGGGTCGCGGGCACACGGATGCCGGCCTGCGCCGCGAACGCCAAAACATCGTTGGTGGTCGCTTCTGAAATGGTGAATACAATATCGGCTGCCCGCAGCATCGGCGTGAGCCAAGCCCGATAAGGCTCGCGGATGCGCGCCATGACGAATTCTGGCCACAAAATCGGGATCAGATCATAAACCATGAACGCAAAGCGAACACCGAACCGCCGCTTCAATGACTCCACCAAGGCCGGGTAATAACCACCCTGCCAGGAAGCGCCCAACGCCAGAAATACATCGCCCGGCTCCGGCTTGACGGCGGAACCAGCGTGATCGGTGGACGAGGCAGGCATCGGCACCGATGCCACCGTTCCCAGCGCGCCGCTGCCGCCCAGCCCGGCCCAACGGCGCAAGCCGCGCAGCAAATCACCGGCTGCCCGCATCGCATCGCGCTGCGCGGCCAAGGCGGCCCGCTCCGCATTGACCAATCCGGCCAGCGGCGCCCGCAAATCCATAGGCAGATTGCGCCCCCACGCACGCAGTCTCGATGGTGGCGCCATGGCGCGCACGGGCGCTGGCATATCCTGATCAACCGGTCCATCGATCATCGTCGTTTCATTTTGCTGGCTGAATGCCAGCTCAACCCGCGCTTCGATATCAGGCCAAAAAACTTCTTCGAGATCCGAGCCGTTCGGCCGATGTCGCACGAATTTCACCGCCTCGCCTTGCTCCGCTTGGCGGGCAAGTGCGCGATAGACCTCATAGGAAAGTCTCTGAATCCCAGAAGGCCGACTGGCCGCGTAGAAATGCGCAAGCAAGTCTTCGATATCAACCCAAATTGTCATACGGCACCATCGCTGATGATTATGTCAGATTGAAGACGCAATAATGGCATCCGCGCGAGATTTCGGCCCCCGTCATCGCGTCATCCGCCACACATCGCTCTCCCAAAGCAAAGTCGAAGAATGTCTCGCATTGACTTAAGTGCGCGCCGTGATCGGCGCAACCGTTAACGATGTGACATATCGTTAACGGACCACCCATGATTGGCGCGATTTCTGGCCCTCCCCTAGCCAGCGACGATAATTCCGTTCAAAACCCCGCTATCGCGAAACCTGAGTTACGGAGCATCTATGCCCACAGCCCTGATTACCGGCATCACTGGCCAAGATGGTGCCTATTTGAGCCAATTGCTGCTCGGCAAAGGCTATCGTGTCATCGGCGTGATGCGCCGATCCGCGTCATCGGATGTGATCGGCGAGCGGCTGCGCTGGCTGGGTATTCTCGATCGGGTCACCTTGGTTGAGGGGAATTTGACCGATCTCGGCAGCCTGATCCGGGTGGTGCAGGATTATCAACCCGATGAGGTCTATCATCTGGCCGCACAAAGCTTCGTCGCGACCTCATGGCAACAGCCGAGTCTCACCGGTCTGGTAACCGGGCTGGGCGCCGTGACCATGCTGGAGGCCGTGCGCATCGCCCGGCCACAAG
>JBMFWT010000016.1:0-54070 GCA_049964975.1 Acidiphilium sp. | reverse complement strand
GTGATATCGTAGGTGACGCGGTTGATGCCGCGCACTTCGTTGACGATGCGACCAGCGACGCGGTTTAGGAAGGTCATTTCGAAAGGGTATATATCGGCGGTCATGCCATCGGTGCTGGTCACGGCGCGCAGGGCGCAGGCGTAGTCGTAGGTGCGGCCATCGCCCATGACGCCGACGCTTCGCACCGGCAGGAGGGCCACGAAGGCTTGCCAGATTTGATCATACAGTCCGGCGGCGCGGATTTCGTGCAGGTAGATGGCGTCCGCTTTTTGCAGGATCGCGACTTTTTCGCGGTCAACCGGGCCGGGGATCCGGATGGCGAGGCCGGGGCCGGGGAAGGGGTGGCGGCCAACCAAATTTTCGGGCAGGCCGAGTTCGCGCCCTAACGCGCGGACTTCGTCTTTGAATAATTCACGCAGCGGTTCCACCAGTTTGAGGCGCATGCGCGCGGGCAGGCCACCGACATTATGGTGTGATTTGATGACGGCGCTGGGGCCGCCGCTGACCGAGACGCTCTCGATCACGTCCGGATAGAGCGTGCCTTGGGCGAGGAAGTCGGCGCCGCCGAGTTTTTGCGCCTCCTGCTCGAACACATCAATGAATAGGCCGCCGATGATTTTGCGTTTTTGCTCAGGGTCACTGACACCATTGAGGGCGGCGAAAAACAGGTCTGAGGCGTCCCGGTGGATCAGGCGAATATTGAAACGATCGCGGAACAGGCCCACCACCTCGTCCGCCTCCTGGGCGCGCAGCAATCCGTGATCGACGAAAATGCAGGTGAGTTGATCGCCAATCGCTTCATGGATCAGTGCTGCGGCGACAGCGGAATCAACACCGCCGGAGAGGCCGCAAATGACCCGACCGGTGCCGACTTGGGCTTTGATGGCGGCCCGCGCCGTATCGCGGAAATTGGCCATGGTCCAGCGCCGCGAGAGGCCGCAGACCCGATGGACGAAATTGCCGAGTAATTGCGCGCCGTGCGGTGTGTGCATCACTTCGGGGTGGAACATCAGCCCGTAAAATCGGCGGGTATCATCGGCGATGACGGCGTAGGGTGCGCCTTCGCTGACGGCGACGGTGCGAAAGCCAGGCGGTGGTGCGCTGATATGATCGCCATGGCTCATCCAGACGGTTTCTTGGCTGCCAGCGTCCCAGACCCCGTCGAACAAGCCGCAATTTTCGGTGATGTGCACTGTGGCGCGGCCAAATTCGCGGATCTCGGCGCTATCGACATCGCCGCCAAGCTGCGCGCACATCGTCATTTGACCGTAGCAAATACCGAGTACCGGCACGCCGGCGTGAAACACCAGCTCAGGGGCGCGCGGCGAGCCGGGTTCGCTGACGCTGGCGGGGCCGCCTGAGAGAATATAGCCGTTGGCGCCGAAGGCCGCGATGCGGGCGGGGTCGGCGTCGAATGGCCAGATCTCGCAATAGACGCCCGCTTCGCGCAGGCGGCGGGCGATCAGTTGGGTTACTTGGCTGCCGAAATCGAGAATCAGAATCCGCTCGGCGTTTTGGTGCTCGGTCATGGCAATCTATGAGCACTTCCCGCCGCTCGGTTCAATCTCTGTTGGGGTGTGTGCGGGTCAGACCAGATGTTCGGCAAAGAAGGCGAGGCTGCGATGCTCGGCAATTTCGTTGGCCTGGCCGTTGAAGCTGGCGCGATCATGGCAGCCAAAGCCGTGATCGGCGGCGGGATAGATGAAAATCGGGATTTCGGGGTGGGATTTCTGGATCGCTTGGACATCGGTGAGCGGGATGCCTTTATCCTCGGCGCCGAAATGCAGTTGCACCGGGCAATGGAGTTCGTCGTCCTTGCTCGCGGCGATGCCCCCGCCATACCAGCCGATGGCGGCTTTGAAGCTTTTGCTGCGGGTCGCTCCCCACCAGGCAATGGTGCCGCCCCAGCAATAGCCGATGATGCCGGTGGGGCGCGGCGACAAGGCCGCGGCGGCGGCCTCGATGTCGAGCATCACGTCCGCTTCGTCGATTTTGGCGCGGAGTGCCAGACCCTTTTGGATGCCGTCCTGGTTATAAGCGAGTTCGACGCCGCGTTCGACACGGTCAAACAAAGCAGGCGCGATCACCCGGTAGCCGAAGGACGCCAAATGGTCGGCGACTTGGCGCATATGGCTGTTGACCCCGAAAATCTCTTGCACGACCACCAGCCCGCGTCGGGCGGTGATTTCGCCTGCGGCGTAGGCTGCAAATTTATGGCCGCACGCGGCGGTTAATTCGATCATTTCGCCCATGATTATGCTCCATCTGGTTTGGTAAAACGTGAAAACTCGTCAGCAACGCGCTGATAGATATGATGTTTGAACGGAACTGCCAGAGCCACGATGGTGGCCAGGGGCACCCAGCGCCATTCGGAGAATTCCGGATGCGGATCGGCATCCAGCCGGATCAGGTCATCGGTTCCGAGAAATCGCAGCGCGAACCAACGCTGGCGTTGGCCGCGATGGCGATTACCCAGTTTTTGCATCACCTCATCGGGAAAATCATAGGTGAGCCACTCGGGTATTTCGCCGATGATGGTCACGGCATCGGTGCCGATTTCCTCGCGCAATTCGCGGATCACGGCGTGGCGCGGATCTTCGCCAGCATCGATGCCGCCTTGGGGCAGTTGCCAGGGGTAATGCTCGAATGCCTGCAAATCCGCGCGGCGGGCGACCAGGATTTCGCCTTGGCGGTTGAACAAAGCGGCACCGACATTGGCGCGATAGGGCAGGGCGCTGGGTTTTTCGGCGGGTTGGGTCACTTGTGGGCTCCGGTTGCGATGAGCGCACTAACCGGCACCAGCGCGGTGGTAGCGGGGCGGTGCGCGGCCCAGGCGGTCAGGGCGGCCAGTTCGGCGCTGTTGGGCGATTCGATGACGCCGATGGCCGAACCGCTGCGATGGGCGATGCGAGTGAGGCGAACGAGGCCGGCTTTGAGGCCGGTAACGCCCTGATCGGCGGTCATGACCACGCTTGCGCGCCCGGTATCCGGCCCGTCCGGCAGGGCGGCGGCGGGATTGATATCGAGCATGAACAAACCATCGGCTTTCAGGCTGTTGATCAGCCAGAACGCATCGGCGGGGTCTTGCAGGAAGCGCCCGCTGGTGGACAGGCCGCCCGCATCGGTGACGCCAACATAGCCTTCAAAGCGCGAGAGCGCCCAGTCCAGGGCGCGGCCATTGACGTCCGATTGATTGCCGATGCTCAGAATATAGGGTTCTTGACGCGCAGACACGCCGCCGATGGGCAGGCTGACCAGGGTTTCGTGGCCTGAGCGGCGGGCGGCGCGGGCGAGTTGGTGCAATTCCAGACCGAACGGGGTGATCGCGATGGCAACGTAAGCTGGCAGATGGGCGATAGCGTCGGGGCCAGGGCCGTTCAGCGCGCCGAAGCCGGTGACCAGCAGGGCGATGCGCGCTTGATGGGGTTCGCGCGGCGGGGGCGGTGCGGCGTAATAATGTTTGGGCGGCACGCCATAGGGGCTGGGCCGGGGGATGGACCAGGCGGCATTGTAAATGCTGGGGCGGGACAAAGCGGCGCTGGGGGCGGCAATCGCGACGATGGGCGGGTTTTCGGTTGGCGGGCCGAGATAATCAAGCCACGCCGCACCGAGGGCGGCGCCGCCCAGAATGATCGCCCAGAACCAGACGACGCTGCGGGGCAGCGCCGCCAATTCACGCATCACCAGCGACATGGTCACCCATGGCATGGTTCATCGCGCGGGTGATGGGATCGGGGCCTGCACGGGTCAGGGCGATTTCGCAGCGTTGGGCATTGTGGCCATCGCGGCGACCAGCTTGAGCGCGGTTTGCAACTGATAATCGGTGCTCGGCACGCCAGGCTTCAGCGCGGGGAAGTTTGCGGGTGGGCGCGGATCGATGGTTTTCACCATGGGCGGTAGGGTGATTTTTGGCGGCAGTTGCGGCGCTTTTAGGCCGGAGGGGTTGTGGAAGGCGTTGGGCATATTGGCCTCGCGCACTTTCGGGAAATGATCCTTGGGGTTGCGGGTTTCATGCACCACGATATCCGGCGTGACGCCGTAATCCTGCAAGGACTTGCCGGATGGCGTGTAATAAAGGGCGGTGGTCAGGCGCAGCGCGCCGTGGCCGGGAATGCGGAAAATGGTTTGCACCGAGCCTTTGCCGAAGCTGCGCGTGCCCATGACCACGGCGCGGCGATTTTGCTGCAGGGCGGCGGTGACGATTTCGGCGGCGGAGGCGGTGCCGGCATTGATGAGCACGACCATGGGTTTGCCATGCAGAATATCGCCCGGATGCGCATACCAGACTGCGTCATCTTCTGAATGGCGGCCATGGGTTGAGACGATTTCGCCGGAATTGAGGAAATCATCAGCGACGGCGACGCCTTGATCGAGCAAGCCGCCGGGATTGTTGCGCAAATCAAGCACATAGCCGGTGATCGGGTGGCCCTTGGCTTTGGCGTCCTTGTTGAGTTTGCGCACGGCGCGGCGAATATCGCGATTGGCGTTCTGGGCGAAGCTGGTCAGGCGCATATAGCCGATGGTGCCGTATAGATGGCTATGGACGGCTTTGACGTGGATGATGGCGCGCACCAGCGTGACGGTGATTGGTTTTTCAATGCCGGCGCGCTTGATGGTCAGGGTGATTGGTGAGCCGACCTTGCCGCGCATGTCATTGACCGCTTGGCTCAGTGACAGGCCGACCAGCGGTTTTTGGTTGATCGCGACGATCAGATCCCCGGGTTTGATCCCGGCTTTGGCGGCGGGGGTATCATCGATCGGGGTGATGACCTTGATGAAGCCGGACGCTTCGGACACTTCGAGGCCCAGCCCGCCGAACTGGCCGGAGGTTTCGGCCTGCATATCCTTATACTGGCGCTTGTTCATGTAGCCGCTATGCGGATCAAGCGCTGCGAGCATGCCATTGAGAGCGCCATAGATGAGTTTGCGCGCGGGTTCGGGTGTGACGTAATCGGCGCGAACGCGCTCGAACACGTCGCCGAACAGGCTGAGTTGTTGATCGGTCTTCGAACCGGGTGCGTCATCGGCCAAGGCCGCGTGGAACGCGGGCGCTATGGTGCCAACACCAATCCCGAGCACAAAACCGCAGGACACTAATAATCCAGCCTTACGCGTCATCCGTTTTCAATCCCTTGTCTATTCCATCACCATGCGGGGGCTTGGTGCGGAAGTCCAGCCATCACCACTTCGCTAATGGCTCCCCGCAAATCCCAGCGCCGGGTTTACCGGCTTACCATCATGGCGCAATTCTACATAGAGTTTCGGCGCGTTGGCGCCTTCATTGCCGTGCGCCGCCATTGCGGCAATCGGCTGACCGGGCACGATTTTTTGACCAACATGCACAATAAATCGGTGAACGCCGGCGATCACAAAATCGTTTCCATCGCTGCAAGAGAGGATCATCAGCTTGCCGTAGGATTGGAATCGACGCGCAAAAGCGACGCGCCCGGCGCAGCTTGCGCTGACCATCGCGGCGGGGGCGGTTGCGAATGTATCCCCCAAAGCGGGGCCGGCCATGGTTTGATCGCCGAATTGGCGCACCAAGCGCCCAGCGACCGGCGCGCCGCGCAGATCGCCCGGAGTGTTCTTGTTGGGAGTGATCCTGTTGGGCGCGCTGCTAGAGGGGGCAAATGGCTTGATCCGCGCGGCGGCGGCGCGGGCGGCGGCCCGGCGTTGTGCGGCTTGCAGGCGCGCGATCAGGCCACCGAGCGATTGGGCTTGCGCGGCATGGGCGGCGGCGGCGCGGCGGGCGCGCGCTTGGATTTCGCTTGCGGCCTGCTGGGCGGTTTGAGCGGCGGTGATGGCGGTTTGCAATTGGTCACGCGCGGCTTTTTGGCTGGCGATGGCGGTTTGCAGCGCCGCTTGCTGGGTGGCGACCTGCGCCCGCAGCGCCCGGTCTTGCGCGATGACGGCGCGTAAGGCGGTGGCGCGTTGATTAATTTCGCGGGTCAGGCCGCGCATCACCAAAGCGCCCTGCACCGCGCTGCCCAAGTCGCGGCCACTGCCGAGCAGGCTTGCGGTGGGATGCAGCGCGAGACGGAGCATGACTGGAATGAGGGGCCGGATCGAGGCGGCGTCACGGGCGCGGGTGGCATCAGCTTGGGTCATCGCTTGATCGAGCGCGGCGAGGCGGGCGGTGATGCGGGCCGTATGGTCTTCGGTTGCGCGCAAGGCGGCATTCAGGGTGATTTCTTGTTGGGTTAACGCATCGGCGCGGCGCTGCGCCGCCGCTTCATGGCGCGCGGCGATGGCGGCGCGTTGTTGATCGGCCTGGGCGCGCTGCAGGGCGGCGGCACGTTGCTGTTCGGCGTGGCTTAGGCTCGGCGGGGCGGCGCGGGCATCACTGATGAACGCGGCTGGGTGCAAGAGGGCGAAAAACAGGGCCAGCCAGAGCGCCAGTGTTAATCGGGACAGGAGCAAAAAATCAGCGCGCAAGGGGGGATTGGGCATCGGCGCGAATGAGGAGCGATTGCCCGGTCATCGCGGCGGGTTGGGGCAAGCCGAGCAAAGCGAGTAGGGTGGGGGCGATATCGGCCAGCCGTCCATCATGCAGGCCGACAATGCCCGGCACGCCGGCGAGCAGCACCGGCACCTGGTTGAGCGTATGGGCGGTGTGTGGGCCGCCGGTTTCCGGGTCTTTCATTAATTCGCAATTGCCGTGATCGGCGGTGACCATCAGCGCGCCACCTTGGGCGGCGATGGCATCGGCGATGGCGCCGAGGCCGGTATCGACCGCTTCGACCGCCTTGATCGCGGCGGCCAGATTGCCGGTATGACCGACCATATCGGGGTTCGCGTAATTTAGCACGATCAGATCGAACCGACCTGAGCGGATTGCGGCGACCACTTTATCGGTGAGTTCCGGGGCGGACATTTCCGGCTGCAAATCATAGGTCGCGACTTTGGGGGAGGCGACCATGATGCGCTCTTCGCCGGGGTATTTTTGCTCGGCGCCGCCATTGAGGAAATAGGTGACATGCGGGTATTTTTCGGTCTCGGCGGCGCGGAGCTGGCTCATGCCGGCAGCGGCGACGACTTCGCCGAGCAATTGGTCCATCGGTTGCGGGGGGAATAAGGCCGGCATCCAGCGATCAAGCGCGGTGGAATAAGAGACCATGCCCATTGTCGCGGCGAACTTGACGGTTTTTGCGCGCGCGAAGCCATCGAAATCAGGATCGAGCAGGGCGGTGAGGATTTCCCGTGCGCGGTCTGCGCGAAAATTGGCGCAGATCAGGCCATCGCCGTTTTGCATGCCCGGATAGGCGGCGATGGCGAAGGGGGGTGCGAATTCATCGGTCTGGCCGGCGGCGTAGCTCGCTTGGATAGCGGCGGCGGCGGTTTCGGCTGGGGTGCCTTTGGCGGCAGTGAACAGATCATAAGCGCGCTGCACCCGCTCCCAGCGATGATCGCGGTCCATGGCGAAATAGCGGCCACAGATCGTGCCGATTTCGGCGGTTGCGGGCAGCGCGGTTTGCAGTTCATCGAGGCAAGCGGCACCGGATTGGGGCGGTGTGTCACGCCCATCCATCAGGGCGTGAACCCAGATTTTTACGCCGGCGGCGGCGATCAGGGTGGCCAGAGCGGCGATATGGCGCTGATGGGCATGCACGCCGCCAGGGGATGCGAGGCCGATGAGATGACAAGCGCCGCCGCTTTGGCGCAGGGCGGTGATGAAGCGAGCGAGTTCGGGATTGGCGGCTAGCGATCCATCCGCGATGGCGCTGTCGATCCGGGGTAATTCCTGCATCACCACCCGCCCCGCGCCAATATTGGTGTGGCCAACCTCGGAATTGCCCATTTGACCCTCGGGCAAGCCGACATCGAGGCCGCTTGTGCGCAAATGGGCGTGCGGCGCGCTCGCCCAGAGCTGGTCGAAATGCGGGGTGCGGGCGAGGGCTACCGCGTTATCGGCCTGGTCGGCCCGGCAGCCGAATCCGTCGAGAATGGTTAACATGACTGGTCGCATGATGGTTGCTCCTTACCGGGTAATCGCCGAGGATTCTATTGGATTTTGTGACTTTCCGGGCCGTTTGCCGCCAATTGTCGGGCGCGGTCGCGCCAATAGCGCGCGGCGGTGGGATCACGCGGCACGAACAGGCCTTGCTGATACATGATCGCCAGATTCCGGGCGGCGACGGCGTTACCTTGGACAACCGAGCGCGCCAGCCAGAAAAAGGCTTGCTGCGGGTCGGCTGTGACGCCATGGCCGGTCATCAGCAGGTAGCCAAGCGAATTTTCCGCTTGCGGGTTGCCACGCTCAGCCCCGATTCGCAGCCAATAGAGGGCGCGTTTGAGGTTTTGGGGCTGGGCGTCACCGCGCTCATAGAGCGTGCCGAGATTGAACGCGGCGGCGGCATTGCCATGGGCGATGGCGCGCCGATACCAGATTTTGGCGGCTTTGATGTTTTGCGCTCTGCCATACCCGTATTGGCAGGTGACGCCATACCAGAATTGGGCGTCCGGATTGCCGAGTTCGGCGCGCAGGCCGAGCACTAACCCATCGACCGGATTGCCAAACGCGGCGTTGCGCGCTTGCGCCTTGGGTGTGCGCAAGGTGATGAAGGCGAGTGATGCGGCCAAGGCGGCGATGCCGACGAACGCGTATCCAATCGGGGCATATCCGATCCAGCGTTTCATGGCCGACCGGCCCGATGATAGGGATGCCCGGCCAGGATCGATTGCGCCCGATAGAGCTGTTCAGCGAGGATCACGCGGGCAAGCAAATGCGGCAGCGTTAATTTGCCGAGCGAGAGCACCAGATTGGCGCGGTCCAGAACATTTTGCGCCAAACCCTCGGCACCGCCAATGATAAAGGCGCACTCCCGCCCGGCCTCGCGCCATTGCGCCATTTGGGTCGCGAAACCGAGCGTATCGGGGGCGACGCCGCCACTATCGAGGGCGATGACATGCTGGGTGGGTTTGATTCGCGCCAGGATGGCGGTGGCTTCGCGGTTTTTTATTTCGGCGGGGCTGCCAACGCCATCGGCAAGCGCGATCAATTCCAGGCGCGGATTGATCCGGGCGGCATAGCGGTTGAACAGGTCAGATTCCGGACCTGTGCGGTCGCGACCGATGGCAAGCAGGCTCAATCGCATCGCTGAGCGCCCGGATCAGGCCGGTTCGTCGAGGTCGGCACCCCACATTTTTTCGAGCGCATAGAGCGCGCGGGCCTCGGCCTTGAACAGATGCACCACGATGTCACCGGCATCGACGAGCACCCAATCTGATCCGCTGGCCCCTTCGGTCTGCACGCGTTTGACGCCGATTTCTGCGAGTTTCTCGATCAGATGGGTGGCCATGGCGGCGATCTGGCGATCAGCGAGGCCGGTGGCGATGACCATGCGATCCGCGAAGCTGGCGCGGCCAGCCAGATCGAGCACCACGATGTCTTCGGCCTTGTCATCCTCGAGGCTCGCTGCGATCACCGCTTGCATTTGGGCGAGCCGATCCGGCGCGACTTTGCGGCTCGTGGTTTTTTTCGCCGCACTCGACGTTTTGGGGCCGGCGATCACGGCTTTTTTGCGCGGCGTGCCGGGCGCCTTGGGGGCTGCGTCCGCCGGTTTAGGGGGTTTGCGGGGCGCGCGCGTGCGCTTGGCTGCGGGCGTCGGCGGCGACGGGCGGGAGGGGGTTCGAGCGATGATCAGAACTCCTTGGGTGGGGCGGCTGGCGTGAGTGTTTGGCCGCGCAAGCGTATCTGGGTTGCTGATAAAGGATTTTCGCGAATCGGCAATAAGCTCCAGCGCGGCGCGGCACTGCGTGCGAGGAGCGTTTGGGCGTTGGCGCGCAGGCGGGCATGGCGCAGGCGCTGGGCGGCTTGGCTGGCGAGGGCGATTTGTGTGGAGCCGGGGCGTGGCAGCACGGCGATGGGCATCAGGCGGGTGATGTGCTCCCAGCGTTTCCAGCTTGGGAATTGGCGCAAATTATCAGCCCCCATCAGCCAGACGAACTGCGCGCGCGGGAAACGCTGGCGCAAGGCTTGCAGCGTATCGGCGGTGAAGCGGGTGCCGAGCCGATATTCGATGTCGGTGGCGCGCAGATGGGGATGGGTGCAGAGGCGTTCCGCCGAGGCGAGGCGCTGGGCGAACGGGGCCATGTCAGCGCTGGATTTCAGCGGATTACCTGGGGAAACCAGCAGCCAGACTTGGTCGAGCCGCAACAGGCGCAAGGCGGCGCGGGCGATATAAGCGTGGCCAGCGTGCGCGGGATTGAAGCTGCCGCCCAACAGGCCGATGCGCATGCGCCGTTTATCGCCGAATCGGGTCAGGGGCGCACCTGGCCGGTGCCGGTGATTTGATAGCGATAGGTAACCAACTGATCGAGGCCGACCGGCCCGCGCGCATGCAGCCGCCCGGTGGCGATGCCGATTTCAGCGCCGAAGCCGAATTCGCCGCCGTCGCAAAACTGGGTCGAGGCGTTCCAGAGCCCCACGGCGGCATCGATGCCGGCGAGAAATAGTTCGGCGGTGGCGCGGTCTTGGGTGACGATGGCCTCGGTATGCGATGAGCCGTGGGCGGCGATGTGGTCGAGGGCGTCTTGCACGCCATCGACCAATTTGATCGAGAGAATCGCATCGAGCCATTCGGTGTGAAAATCGGCCTCGGTGGCGGCGGGCAGTTCGGGCATGATGGCGCGCGCGCGGGCATCGGCGCGAAATGTGCAGCCAAGGGCTGCGAGGTCCGCGACGAGCAGCGGTAGCAGGGTCGGGGCGATGGCGGCATCGAGCAGTAAGGTTTCGGTGGCACCGCAAACGCCGGGACGCCGCATTTTGGCGTTGGCCAGAATGGTGCGCGCCATTGCGGGGTCAGCTTCGGCGTGGATGTAGGTGTGGTTCAGCCCTTCGGCGTGGGCGAGCACCGGCACGCGGGCTTCACGCTGCACGCGCTCGACCAGGCTCTTGCCGCCACGGGGAATGATCAAGTCAATCAGGCCGCTCGCGCCGAGCATGGCAGCGACAAAGGCCCGGTCAGCGTTCGGGGCGATTTGCACCGCCGGGCGCGGCAGGCAAGCTGCATCGAGCCCGGCTTGCATGGCGTCATGAATGGCGGCGGCAGAATGCAGACTTTCCGAGCCACCCCGGAGCAGCACGGCATTGCCCGATTTCAGGCAGAGGGCGGCGGCATCTGCGCCGACATTGGGCCGGCTTTCATAGATCATGCCGATCACGCCGATGGGTTGGGGCACGCGGCGGATCACTAGGCCATTGGGCCGGGTCCATTCGGCCAAGATTTTGCTGAGTGGATCGGGCAGATCGGCCACCGCTGCGACGCCATCGGCCATGGCGGCGATGCGTGCTGATGTCAGGCGCAGCCGGTCGCGGAATGCCTCGCTGGCCCGATGTCCCTGCGGATCAAGGCTGGCCAGATCACGCGCATTGGCCGCGAGAATGGCGGGCTCGTGAGCGCGCAGGGCTGTTGCGGCGGCGCGCAACGCCGCGTTGCGCTGCGCGGTGGTTGAGCGGGCGAGTGCGGCGGCGGCGCTGCGGGCGCGGGCGGCCACGGTTTCGATCGACGGGTCGGAAGCGACATCAGTGTCCATGATCGGCGCAAGGTGCGCCGAGCGTTGCCGCAAATCAACTCCCTGCTTGAGGGGCGCGGTTATGGCTGGCGCAACGGGCGAATAGGGCGCGAGGAGCGAAAATCGTTCATGCTGCCGGGTGGCGCCCTTCCGGCAGGGGCGTGAAACGGCTATCTGGGGCGCATGTCTCCCCGCGCGGTCGGACCGCTTCATCCTGAACCTGCGGCCACCCGGCGGCTGCGCCTGCGTGGTTTTACCGTGCAGGATCATTCGTCGTTTCATCGTCAGATCAATGATTGGGAAATTTGCCGGCGTTTGCCGCAATCGCCCTATCCCTACCCCGAAGCGTTGGCGCGGGCTTGGGTTGATGCGGCGATTACGGATCGGATTCAGGGCACGGCCTATGAGTTTGCGATGATTGAGGTGGCGCATGATCGGTTAATTGGCAGTGCCGGGTTGCGGCTGGCCAAGGAGGCTGACACGGCGAGTCTGGGCTATTGGACCGGGCGGGCGCATTGGCGGCAAGGCTTTGCCCGCGAGGCATTGGAAAGCCTGATTGCCTGGGGTTTTGCCGAATTGCCGATTAGTGCGATCACCGCTGATGTGGCCGAGGATAACCATGCTTCCTGCGCGTTGCTTGCACAGTTGGGTTTTCGCCAAATCGGGGCGGGGCAGGCGCAATTTATCGGCAAGCCGAATGAGCGGATCGCTGTGCTGCATTTTTCGCTCTTGCGCGATTTGAACGAGGATTTTGCCGCATCGCAGCATGCGGAGCCGGTGGTAAAGCCGGTGGTGTTGGTGGCGGCGTGCGCGCTGATTAATCAGGCCGGTGATATTTTGCTGGCACGACGGCCACCGGGGAAGCGTTTGGCGGGGTTATGGGAATTTCCCGGCGGCAAGCTGGCCGCTGGCGAGACGCCGGAAGCGGCTTTGGTGCGGGAATTGGCTGAAGAGTTGGGGATTGGCGTGGATGCGCGTGATTTGGCGCCTTTTGTGTTCGCCTCCCACGCCTATGGCGATTTTCACTTGCTGATGCCATTATATCTATGTCGGCGTTGGCACGGCGAGCCGGTCGGGCGCGAGGGTCAGGCGTTGGCGTGGGTGTCACCACACCGGCTTGATGAATATCCACTGCCGCCGGCGGATCGACCGCTGATCCCCATGTTGCGCGATTTTCTGTAAGGTTCGGTCATGACCCACCATAATCCCACGGCTGCCATTCTGATCATTGGCAATGAAATTCTCTCCGGGCGCACGCAGGATGTGAATGTGCAGTTTTTGGCACAGCGTTTGGCCGCACTGGGCCATCGGTTGGAGGAGGTGCGGGTGGTCCCTGATATTGCACAGCGGATCATTCGTGCCGTGAATGAATTGCGCGCGTCATACGATAATTTATTCACCACCGGCGGTATTGGGCCGACCCATGATGATATCACCAGCGAATGCGTGGCGGCGGCGTTCGGCGTGGCTTGGGAGCCGCATGCGCCAACCTTTGAGGCGATGCGCAAGCATTTGGGCGAGCGGTTCAATGAGGCGCGTCAGCGCATGGCGACCATGCCGCGCGGGGCGGTGCCGATTCCCAACGCGATTTCGGTGGCCCCCGGCTTTTCCATGGCGAATGTGCATGTGATGGCGGGAGTGCCACGGATTATGCAGTCAATGTTCACCGCACTTGAACCGAGCCTCTCGCGCGGAACGCCGATCACCATGCGCGCGGTACACGGGTTTGGGATTTTGGAGGGCAGCATTGCGGCCGGTTTGGGCGCGATCCAGGCCCGGTACGCCGCGCTGGATTTGGGCTCCTATCCGTTTTACCGCGAGCAAGGCTCGGGCGTGGCGATGGTCGCCAAGGGCACCGACATCGCCGCGCTTGATGCGGCGATTGGCGAATGCAGCGATTTGATTGCCTCGCAAGGGATTACGCCGATTGCCGGCGAACCCTCGATGAGTTGAAGTCTCGATGAGTTGAAGTCTCGATCAGGAGAGAAAGATCAGGCTTTTTTTGGCGGCAAGGCGAGGGCGAGTGAGAGTTCTTTCAGCCGTGCCGGGGTGATTTCCGCTGGCGCGCCCATCATCAAATCCTCGCCCTGTTGGTTGAGGGGGAAGGCGATGATTTCACGCAAATTCGGCTCATCGGCGAGCAGCATCACCATGCGGTCGATACCGGGCGCGGAGCCGCCATGGGGCGGGGCGCCGTAGCGGAAGGCGTTGAGCATGCCGCCGAAGCGCGCTTCAACCTCCTCGGCGCCGTAGCCAGCGATCTCAAACGCGCGGATCATGATTTCGGGTTTATGGTTGCGAATGGCGCCTGAGGACAGCTCGATACCGTTGCAGACAATGTCATATTGATAGGCTTTGATGGTCAGCGGGTCTTGGCTGTTCAGCGCCTCCAGCCCGCCTTGCGGCATGGAGAACGGGTTGTGCGAGAAGGCGATGGATTTGCTCTCTTCGTCATATTCATACATCGGGAAATCAACGATCCAGCAGAACTCAAAGCGATTAGGATCGATCAAGCCCAGATCGGTGCCAAGTTTGGTGCGCACGGCGCCAGCGAATTTGGCTGCGCTGTCACGCGGGCCGGCGGCGAAAAACACCGCGTCACCCGGCTTGGCGCCGACGGCTTGGCGGATCGCCTCGGCGCGCTCGGCTTCGAGATTTTTGGCAATCGGGCCTTTCGCGCCCTCGGCATCAAATTGGATATAGCCAAGACCGCCTGCGCCTTCGGCGCGCGCCCACTCGTTCAACTTATCGAAAAAGCTGCGCGGATTGGCGCCACAGCCCGGCGCTGGGATGGCGCGCACCACGCCGCCTGCGGCGACAATTTTGGCGAACAGACCAAAGGCAGAATCGCGAAAGGGTTCGGTGACATCAGCGATGATGAGCGGGTTGCGCAAATCGGGCTTGTCAGAGCCGTATTTGAGCATCGCTTGGTCATAGGGGATGCGCGGGAACGGCCAGTCACTGACGAATTTGCCGCCGGAAAATTCCTTGAACAACCCGCCCAAGACCGGCTCGATGGTGGCGAAGACATCTTCTTGCGTGACAAAGCTCATTTCGAAATCGAGCTGATAAAACTCGCCCGGTGCGCGGTCAGCCCGGCTGGCTTCATCGCGAAAGCACGGGGCGATTTGGAAATAGCGATCGAAACCCGCGACCATCAGTAATTGCTTGAATTGCTGCGGGGCTTGGGGCAGCGCGTAAAATTTGCCCGGATGCAAGCGGGCGGGAACCAGAAAGTCACGCGCCCCTTCGGGCGATGAGGCGGTCAGGATCGGTGTGGTGAATTCGGTGAAGCCGCGCGCGGTCATTTCGCGGCGCAGCCAGGCGACGACATTCGCGCGTAGCATGATGTTGCGGTGGAGCTTGTCGCGGCGCAAATCGAGAAACCGGTAGCGCAGGCGCAAATCCTCGGGGAATTGAGCGTCGCCGGCGACCTGAATCGGCAATTGTTCCGCCGCCGATTGCACGACCAAGCTCTCGGCGCGCAGCTCGATGGCGCCGGTGGGTAATTTGGGGTTGAGCGTACCCTCGGCGCGCAACACCACGGTGCCGGTGATGGTGATGACGCTCTCGACCCGCAGCGACTCGGCCTGTGCGAATAAAGGCGAGCCTTGGGCGAACACGCATTGGGTGAGGCCAGCATGATCGCGCAGATCGATAAAGAGCAACCCGCCATGGTCGCGCTTGGCATGCACCCAGCCAGAAAGCCGGGCGGTGATTCCAGCATCGTCGCTCCGTAGAGCGCCGCAAGTATGGGTTCGATAATCATGCATGAGCGTCAATCCTGATCAGGGTGGTGGCGCAAATGACGGGCCACCCTCTTTCCTGTCAAGCCAGCCCGTGCCACTGACCGGGGATGAAATCTCGCCCCTCCTTTGCCACTCCCGTGCTGATCACCGAAACCGATGCCCTGGCCGCCCTTTGTGCGCGGCTGGCGGGGCAGGAATTTGTCACGGTGGATACCGAATTCATGCGCGAGCGCACCTATTTTCCCGAGCTATGCGTGATCCAATTGGGTGGGGAGGAGGATGTCGCGGTCATTGATGCGCAAGCGCCGGGCCTGGATTTGGCGCCGTTGGGTCTATTGCTCGCCAATCCAGCGGTGACCAAGGTCTTTCACGCCTGCCGCCAGGATGTGGAGATTTTTCTGCTTAAATTCGGCGCGGTGCCGACACCGATTTTTGACACCCAAGTGGCGGCGATGGTCGCTGGATTTGGCGATCAGGTTGGGTATGACACGCTGGTATCGGCGTTGGCGGGCGGCGTGATCGACAAGGCGCATCGGTTTTCCGACTGGCAGGCACGCCCCTTGTCACAGGCGCAAATCAGCTATGCGGCGGCGGACGTGACATGGCTGCGACTGGTCTATCAGGCCTTGCGCGAGCGGCTCAATCGCGATGGCCGGCTGGCCTGGGTGGCCGAGGAGATGGGGCAGTTGGCCGAGCCGGGCACCTATCGCGCCGACCCTGCAGAGGCGTGGCGGCGGTTGAAACTGCGTGGCTCGAACCGGCGTCAGCTTGCTTTGGTGCAAGCAATTGCGGCATGGCGCGAGCGGGAAGCGGCGCGGATTAATATTCCACGGCAGCGTGTGATCAAGGATGAGCAAATCCCGGAATTGGCCGCGCTGGCGCCGGTGACGCCCGATGATTTGACCCGGGTGCGCGGGCTGACCAAGGGTTTCGCCGAGGGCAAATCCGGCCTGTCGCTGCTTGCGGTGATTGCGGCGGCGAAGGCGATGCCGGAGGCTGATTTGCCGAGCCTGCCCAGCGCGCAGGATGCGGTGCGCCCGTCACCGGCTTTGGTGGCATTGTTAAAAGTGCTGTTGGCCGAGCGGGCGAATACCCATCATGTCGCGGCGCGCTTGATTGCCTCGTCGGATGATATTGATCGGTTGGCTGGCGATGATATGGCTGATTTACCATGCCTAACCGGCTGGCGCGCCACCGTGTTTGGTGATGACGCGCTGCGGCTGAAATCGGGCAAAATCGCGCTGGTGGCGCGTGGCAAACGGGTCGAGACCATCGCGATTTAGATCAATAGAATTGATCTAATACATATGCTGACCGCCATTGATCGATAAGGTTGACCCGGTGATGAAATCCGCATCATCGGCGGTGAGGAACACCACGCCACGGGCGATATCTTCGGCGTGACCCAAGCGGCCGACCGGGATTTTTGCGATGATTTTTTCCAGAACGTCCGGCGGCACGGCGCGCACCATATCGGTATCGACATAGCCGGGGGCGATGGCATTAACGGTGATGCCAAAGCGGGCCCCTTCCTGGGCGAGGGCTTTGGTGAAGCCATGGATGCCGGATTTCGCGGCGGCGTAATTAACCTGGCCATATTGCCCGGCTTGGCCGTTGATCGAGCCGATATTGACGATGCGGCCGAATTTTTTCGCGCGCATGCCATCGAAGGTTGCTTTGCAAAGATTGAAGCACGAGCCGAGATTGGTATCGATCACCTGATCCCACATCTCGCGCGACATCCGCGACATGGTGCCGTCACGGGTGATGCCGGCGTTATTGACCAGAATCTCGATCGGGCCGAGGCGGGAGGTGATATGCTCAACAGCTTTTATGCAGGCGTCAAAATCACCTGCGTCAAACTTGATCGCCTCGATCTTGTGAACTTCGGTGAAATTTTCGGCGGCGGTTTGATTGCCGGCATAGCTCGCCACGACCGTGTGGCCTGCCGCCTTCAGCGCGATACTGATTGCGGCGCCAATGCCGCGCGTTCCGCCGGTGACTAATGCGATTCTGGACATTTTTCTCCCCTTTTGCCAATGCGTCCGGCTCGTTTCGTGCCGGAGCCGAACTTTGCGCCGATTTCGGGCGGAAAGTCCATGATTTAGATCATGATATTGTCGTCATGCGATCGAGGATGACACTGACCGGGGCTGAATGATCACCGCCCCGATCACGGTGCGTAAATTTCCGCCCGCTGCCTCAAGGCGCGCTTGGGCGGCTGCGGCGGTTAGACCTAATCGTTGCATGATCACCGCAATCTTGATGCGATCGCCGCTGGCGGCGAGGGCGGCTTGGGCATCATGCATCGAGCAGCCAGCGAGGGCGGCGACAATGGTGCAGGCGCGGGCGTGTAACTTGGCATTGGTGGGCCGCATATCGACCATGTAGGGGCCATAGACCTTGCCAAGCCGGATCATTGCGGTGGTGGAGAGCGCGTTGAGGGCGATTTTTTGTGCCGTGCCAGCTGAGAGGCGGGTTGAGCCGGCGAGAATTTCGGCGCCGCTGTACAAAATGACCGCGATATCGGCAACCGCCAGGATTTTGCCATCGGGATTGTTACTGATCGCGGCTGTTGTGCAGCCAAGGGCGCGCGCGCCCGCTAGCCCTGCGCGGACGAATTCAGTGTTGCCGGACGCGGCGATGCCGAGCACCAAATCACCGCCTGTGACGTGCTGCGCGTGCAAGGCGGCGAGGGCGGCGGTGCCATCATCTTCGGCGCCCTCGACCGCGCCGGTGACCGCTTCGGGGCCGCCAGCTAGGATCGGCACCAGAACATTGGCGGGGAGGCTGAAGGTTGGGCCGCATTCGACCGCATCAAGCACCGCCAGCCGACCGGATGTGCCCGCACCGAGCGTGATCACCCGGTGGCCAGCTTCGATGGTTGTGGCCATGCAATCGGCCAGCATCGCGAGATCGGCGATGGCTGTGCTGAGCGCGTGCACGCTGCGCTGCTCCTGGTTCAACAACAGGGCGATGATCTGGTCACTCGGCAGGGCATCGAGGGCCGTCGCATTGGCATGGATTTGTTCGGTTGGCGTATGGTTCTGCTGGGGGGTAGCGGGTTTTGGCGCACGGCCCAGCACCGGTTGGCCTTTGATCCAGGTTTCACAGAGTGAAAAATCATCATCGAGCCAAACGAGATCAGCGCGCAGACCGGGTGCGATGCGGCCGCGATCCGTCAAGCCGAGCGCCGCGGCGGGCATTTCACTGGCGGCGGTCAAGGCCGTGGCGGGCGCGATGCCTTGCGCAATCAATCGTCGCACCGCTTGATCGAGCGTGATGATGGCCCCGCAGAGTGCGCCATCGTCACGGCGGGCGGCGCCATCGCGCACCCAGGCGGGCGCACCGCCAAAGAGCTGGGACGAGCCTTCGGGCAGACCTGCCAGGCTGATCGAATCGGTCACCGCAATGGCGCGTGACCCGGCGGCGGCGAAGCCAACGCGGAGCGCGATGGGGTCAACATGCACCAAATCAGCGATGAAGCAGGGCCATAGGCGCGGATCGCTCAGCGCCACGCCGATTAAGCCGGGATCGCGATGATGCAAGCCGCGCATCGCGTTGAAAACATGGGTAACCAGCCTCGCGCCGGCATTGATGGCGCGCAGGGTCATTGTTGCATCGGCATCCGAATGGCCCAGCGCGACGGTGCAGCCGACCTCAGTCAGCCGGGAGATGGCGGCCAAGCCGCCGGGCAATTCGGGGGCGAGGGTGATGAGCCGCAAGACCCTGCGCAGCGCGGAGTCGCGCAGCAAATGATCGATCATTGCGGGGTCGGGGATTGCGAGATCCTCAAGCCGATGGGCACCGCGGCGTGACGGCGCGATAAACGGGCCTTCCCAATGCAGGCCCAGCAGATCCGCGCCATCGGCCACCGGCGTGACGGCGGCGAGGCGGGCACTCGCCGCGAGCAAATCGGGGATTGGCGCGGTGATGATGGTGGCGAGAAAGCTGGTAACGCCATGGGCGGCGAGGTCGCGGGCGAGGCGCGCCATATCGGCTTGGGTGGCGCAGGCGCAATCAACACCAAAGGCACCATTCAAATGCAGATCGATCAGGCCGGGGGCGAGAATGCCGCGATCCAGCGTGATGACCGGTTGATCGGCCGGGGCGCGCTCATGCAGGGCGGTGATGACCCCATCGGTGATCTCGACCACGCCCGGCCCGGTGACTTTGCCATCGCGGAGCAGGGCAGGGGCCGCGATCAACATGGCGGCTCAGGTGACCAGCATCGGTCCAAGCGGGCGTCCGGCGAAGAGATGCACGTGCAAATGCGGGACTTCCTGATGGCTGTCCGGCCCCATATTCGCGAGTAACCGGTAGCCATTGATCTCATAGCCCAGCATGCGCGCAACATCACCGATGGCGCGGATCAGGCCGACGATTTCGGCGTCGCTAGCGGTTGCCGAAAAATCAGCGAATGACACGTATTTTCCCTTGGGGATCACCAGAATATGCACGGGCGCTTGCGGGTTGATATCGTGGAAGGCGAGCGCCCATTCATTTTCGTAAACTTTGCGGCTGGGAATTTCGCCGCGCAGAATTTTGGCAAAGACATTGTTATCATCATAGGGCGGCAATCCACTGACACCGCGCCGGAGCGTTTGGTTACGACCCTCTGAATTCATGGTATTTTCCTCGTTTCTGCAATGGCGACGGGCACACGCCGCGCCGCCTTCTCGGCGATACCGCTGATGCCTTCGCGCCGCTCAAGCTCGGCCCAAACATCGTCGGGTCGCAAACCGCACCCGACCCACATGACCATCATGTGATAGAGCACATCGGCACTTTCGGCGATCAATGCCTCTCGATTGCCTGAGACCGCTTCGATCAGGCATTCTACCGCTTCTTCGCCAAATTTTTGAGCGATTTTTGCGACTCCGCGCGCGAGCAGCCGGGCCGAATGGCTAATCAACGGGTCGGCGGATTTGCGCGACAACACAATCGACCAGAGCCGGTCCAGCACGCGGGCGTCGGGCGCGTCCGGGTTGAGCGGCGGCACCGGTGGCAACGTCACCGGAGGTTGGATGAGGCTTTTTGCGCCTTTAGCCTTCAGAACTTTCGGTTTTGGCGCTTTTGGCGCTTTCGACCGTTTGAGCGCTTTCGGCTTGGTGGGCTTTGGTTTTGCTTTGACGGGCTTGCCGGTTGCGATGAGCGTGGTTTTCTTGGCCATGGGGCTTTCTAATCCTGCCGCGCCGCGCCGGGCAAATCCTGTGATGCTAACCGCACGGGCAGGCCGGACGCGGCCAGCGTCGCTTTGACTTCGGCGATGGTAAATTGCCCGAAATGGAACACGCTTGCGGCGAGCAAGCCGGTGGCACCTGCCTGCGCACCTTGGATGAAATGCTCCAATTTGCCAACGCCGCCGGACGCCACCACCGGTAGGCGTACAGAAGCGCAAGCGGCGCGCAGCAGCTTCAGGTCAAAGCCGGTTCCGGTACCGTCACGATCCATTGAGGTGAGCAGTATTTCGCCGGCACCGCGCGCTTCGGCTTCACGACACCAAGCGATGGCGTCAATGCCGGTGGCGCGGCGTCCGCCATGGGTGAAGACTTCCCAGCCATGATCGGTGGCGCGCGCGTCAATCGCGACGACGACGCATTGGCTGCCAAATTTATGGGCGGCCTCATTGATCAAGTCCGGTCGGGCCAGGGCTGCGGAATTCATGCTGCATTTATCGGCCCCCGCCAACAAGAGCCGACGCATATCCTCGGTGGAGCGAATGCCGCCGCCCACCGTCAGGGGCAAGAATACCCGCGCTGCGGTGCGTGACACCACATCGAGGATTGTATCGCGGTTTTCGTGGCTCGCGGTGATATCGAGAAATGTCAGCTCGTCCGCCCCGGCGGCATCGTACAGGGCGGCTTGTTCGACTGGATCGCCTGCGTCACGCAGCGAGACGAAATTCACCCCTTTGACCACCCGGCCATCTTTGACATCGAGACAGGGGATAACTCGGAGCTTAAGCATCAGGCGGCTAATTTCAGGGCTGAAGCCGGGTCGATCCGGCCATCATAGAGCGCGCGACCGATAATGGCTCCTTCGATATTGCGCGCACGCATCGCACAATCGCGCAGGAGCGCGATGTCACTCAGACCGGCGACACCGCCAGAGGCGATCACCGGGATGGTGACCCGCCGCGCCAAATCTTCGGTGGCCACCAAATTTAGGCCCGATAACATGCCGTCGCGGCTGATATCGGTATGGATGATGGCGGCGATGCCGACATCTTCCAATTGCTCGGCCAACGTTTCGGCCTTCATACTGGAGGTTTCGGCCCAGCCTTCAGTTGCCACCATGCCATCCCGCGCATCGATGCCGACAATGATCTGACCGGGAAATTGCCGTGCCGCTTCGCGCACCAGCGTGGGATTTTTCACAGCGACGCTGCCGAGAATCACGCGGGCGATGCCTAAGCCGAGCCATGATTCGATTGCGGCGATGTCGCGGATACCACCGCCCAGTTGCACCGGCACGTTGACGGTGGCGAGAATATCACGCACCGCAGCGCCATTGACCGATGCGCCGGCGAAAGCGCCGTTCAAATCGACCACGTGCAAGGCCGCGAAGCCGGCGGCGACAAATTCATGTGCTTGGGCCGCCGGGTCTTGCGCATAGATGGTGGCGCGCTCCATGTCGCCACGGGCGAGGCGCACGCATGCGCCGTCTTTCAGATCAATGGCCGGGTAAAGGGTCAACGCCATGGTTCAGCCTGTTTGCAGTAATTTATGATAAAAATGCCCGCGCAGCGTTTGGCCTTCGGCGCGGGCATAGGCGGGATGCGTGCCCCAGCGGATAAAGCCTGCCGCCTCATAGAGCGCGATGGCGGCGGTTTGGGTTTCGCGTACATCCAAATTGAGCACCTGGAATCCCAACGCCCGGGCCCGGTCCTCGACGCGGCGGATCAAAAGTCGGGCTAGGCCATGACCACGCGCGTAGGGGGCGACGAAATTATGAGCGAGGGTCGCACCGAAGGCTTGCGCCTCGTTATTGCGGGGCGGGCGCACGAGCTGGGCGGCCCCGTAAATCACCCCATCCATGCGCCCGACGAATAATTCGCGTTCCGGCACCAGCACCACGCCGCGAAAATATTGTTCGAGCGAGGCCCGACCGGGCGGGCGCAGCCAACCAAAGCCGCCGCCATCGATGATGGCGGCATCGGCGGCCTCGCAGAGAGCCTGCATATCGTCGTCTTGAATGGCGGTCAGCCGCTCGACCGCGAGACTATCGGGCGCTGGCAAATCGTTTTTCGGCTCGTTGCGCTTGGTGGTAAAACTCATTGCGGCGTTCCTTTTGGAGCTTGTCCATCCCAGCGCAGAAAATTGCGCAGGATGGTCAAGCCGACGTCCTGGCTTTTTTCAACGTGAAATTGTGTGCCGGCGCGATTGCCGGAGGCCACCATCGCGACCAATTTGCCACCATAATCGGTGTGCGCCAGCACCGTTGCTGGATCGGCACCGGTCAATGCGTAGGAATGCACGAAATAGGCGTGATCGCCGGGATGCAGATCAGCGAGCAAAGGATGCGCTCCGGCGATAAAATCGAGATTATTCCAACCCATATGCGGCATGCGCAGGTCCGGCGCTTCAATGGGCGCGACATCGCCGGCGAGCCAAGCGAAACCGGGCGTGGTTTGATGCTCCAGGCCGCGCATGGCCATCAGCTGCATGCCAACGCAAATGCCAAGAAACGGCACGCCCTGATCGACCCGGTCCATCATCGCGGCGCGCAAGCCCGGGCGGGCGGCTAAGCCGGCCGCACAATCGGCAAAGGCACCTTGGCCGGGCAGCACGATGCGCTCGGCGCGCGCAAGTACCGATGGATCATCGGTGATCAGCACATTGGCAGAGCAACCGGCACGTTCGGCGGCGATCTGCAAGCCGCGGGCGGCGGAGGCTAGATTGCCGCTGCCATAATCGATGACAGCGCAAATCACAGCGATCCCTTGGTTGAGGGAACAGCGCCCGCGCTGCGCGGATCTGGTTCGACCGCCTGGCGCAAAGCGCGGGCAGCCGCCTTGAAACTGGCTTCGGCGACATGGTGCGCATTATGGCCGGCGCGCTGATAGAGATGCAGCGCGAACGCGCCATTGGCGCTCAGCGCACGAAAAAATTCTTCAACGAGTTGTGTGTCCATGGTGCCGAGCATTGGGCGCTCGAAGGTAATGTCGAACACCAAAAAGCCACGGCCGGACAAATCAACCCCTGCTTGCACGCAGGCCTCATCCATCGGCAGCAATGATTGGCCAAACCGGGTGATGCCCGCCTTGTCGCCCAAGGCCGCGCGCAGCGCTTGGCCAAGCACGATGCCGACATCCTCGATGGTGTGATGCGCATCGATATGCACATCGCCGGTTGCGCGCACCGACAAATCAAACATCGCATGACGGCCAAAGGCCGTCAGCATATGATCGAAAAAGCCGATACCGGTCGCGATATCGGTGCGGCCACTGCCATCGAGATTGAGCGTGATCTCAATGGCGGTCTCAGCCGTGGTGCGGGTGATTTGCGCAATGCGGTTCATCGACGCTGACTAGCGGAAAAAGCCACGCGCGCCAACCGCCGGTTGCGATTGGCGCGTGATTGCTGATCATCCATCACGCTCCAGCCTGGGATTGCTGATCAATTTCATTGATCTAATGGTTGATTTGCTCCAATGCGAGACCTTTGGTGGATGGGCCGAACGAAATGGCGGTGATGCCGACGATCATCGCGATCCCGATAAACACCGCGACGTAAGGAACGCCGCCCGCGGCGAGCAATGAACCGATGGCGAGCCCGGCAAAGGCGGCGGCCAAGCGGCTCCAGGAATAGACGAAGCCGACCGCACGGGCGCGAATGCGGGTTGGGTAGAGTTCCGCCTGGTAATTGTGAAACGCATAGGACATCACGTTGGCAGCCAAGGTGAACAACACACCGAGCACGATTAGCAGGGCCGGTGCGTTTGACATCGCGAACAAAGCCATCACCACGCCCATCATGGCAAGACCGCCCATGATTTGGGTCTTTCGCTCGATTCGGTCGGCAAAGAGCGTGCCGAGCAATGGGCCAAACGGGTTGGCGATGGCGATGATGAAGGCGTATTCCAGGCTCGCGGTCACGTGAATCCCGCGATGGATGAGTAAGGTCGGCACCCAAGCGGCGAAGCCATAAAACCCGATGACTTGCGCCATGTTGAAGACCGAGAGCAAAATTGTGCGCTTCAAATATTGCGGCGCGAATATTTCCGCGAGCGTGCCATTGCCATCTTCCTCGACCACAGCCGGGGCTGGCTCTGGCAGCGCCTGGCCGGTTTCCGCCATCACTTTGCGCTCGATATCAGCGACGATCCGCTCCGCCTCATCAACGCGGCCCTGGCGCGCCAGCCAGCGCGGGCTTTCGGGGATGTTGCGTTGCAGAAAAAACACCACCAAGGCGCCGACGGAGCCGACCAGCACCACCACCCGCCAATAATCGAGACCGAATGGTTTGCTGCCTTTCAGCGCAAAGGCCAGAAAGGCGATGCCGGGAACGACCAGATAGGTGATGAATTGGTTGATCGAGAATGCACGGCCACGCTCGCGGCGGGGCATGAGTTCGGAGATGAAAGCATCGATGGTGACCAGTTCGACGCCGATGCCGATGCCGGCAATGAAGCGCCACAAATCAAGGCCAAAGCCCGTGGTTTGAAAGGCCATGATCGCGGTGCAGACCGAATACCAGAGCAATGCCAGGGTAAAAATCAACCGGCGGCCAAAACGATCCGCCACTTGGCCGAAAATCAAAACGCCGACCCACAAGCCAAAGAAGGTGGCGAACACGAAGCTGCCGAAGCCGGCGAGCTTGATGGCGCTGAGTGAGGCGAAAATACCGAGCGACGCGGGCTTGAACAGGCCCGAGCCGATCATGCCGGGGGCAACATAGGCGGTGAAAAACAGGTCGTAAAACTCAAACAGACCGCCGAGCGAAATCAGGATGATAATGGTCCAGATGGTGCGCGAGGCCGGCAGACGATCAAGCCGCGCTGCGATTTCCGCTGATTTTAACGCCGACATAGTAGTTCCCCCGATTTATTGATTTGCGGGGAAATACTACACAAATCGCGCGTCGTGATGCAACTGCGCGCGCCCGCGCTGCCGGGCTTAGCGGCGCTGATTGAGGAACCGAACGCCCCACAAACCGGCGAGCATTCCAACCACGAAAATCGCCACTGGCTTTGGGTCGAGCACCAACGCGATCAGGGCCGGGCCAGGGCATAAGCCGATCAGACCCCAGCCGATGCCAAATAATCCGGCACCGAGGAGGAGTTGCAGCGTAATGCCGCCCGTGGCGAGCACCGGAAATTGCGGGTTGAACCAGGGGCGCTGCATCCGCCGGGCAATAGCAAAGGCGACACTTGCGACCAGCACCCCGCCGCCCATGACGAAGGCGAGGCTCGGGTCCCAATGTTGGGTAATATCCAAGAAATTCAGCACTTTGGCCGGGTCCGCCATGCGTGAAACCATCAGCCCAACGCCAAATAATATGCCCGAAACCAGCCCGGCGAGCGTGCTGCGCATCAGATGACCGCCCGCGTCAACAAAACCACGAGCACCGCGATCAGCATAAAGGTCCCGGTTGCCGCGATCGAGCGCGGCGAGAGCCGTGACAGGCCGCAAATGCCATGACCCGATGTGCAGCCACCGCCGAGTGCGCTGCCAACCCCGACCAGCAAGCCGCCACCCAGCAGAAGCGGCGGTGATCCTTGCAAATGCATGGCCGGCGCGATCCCAAATAGGCGCGCGGCCACGGGCGTTGCCATTAGACCGGCGAGAAAGGCGACTCGCCAATTGCGCTCGGTGGGCGTGAAAATATTGCCAATAATGCCGCTAATGCCAGCGATCCGGCCAATGCTTAGCCAAAGCAGAGAGGCGGACAGGCCGATCATCAAGCCCCCCGCGAGTGCGTAGCCGGGTGTGAAGGCAGTTGACACGGGTGCAGGTAGAAGTAGTTGTTCCATGAAGAACACTCATATATTCGTTATTTCTGTATATTTGATAAATAAAATATATCTCAAAGTCAAGGGGTTGTCACGGCGCACTGGGCGGTCGATTCCAACGCGGGATGAGCATGGGAACCTCAGCACAATAAATTTGATAGGCGGCACCATATATCTGGACCAGTTTGCGTTCTTCGAAGCGGATGCCGATCAGGATATAGATCACCGCGAAAATGGTGGTGGCGAGGCTTAGTGGCGTTGTGCAGAGGCCGAGCAGCAGCAAAATCAAGCCAAGATAAAGCGGATGCCGCACAATTCGGTTCATGCCGCTGACGGCCAGAGGCTCCATTGTCGCTGGCGATGTCAGGCCGAGAAACCGGGCGAGGTCATAGGATTTGCCGGCGCGATACAGGATGATCACACCGAGCAAAACGAAGCCATCCATCAGGGCACGGAGCAGCAGCGGCCGGTGAAACGGCGCGTATCCTGCGAATAGAATGGCGCCAAGGGCCAGCACAATGATCAGATGAAGCAGCGCAATCGCGTTATACACGAGGCGTTCTCGGTTGCCCGCGACTCGGCGCAGCCAGGATCGACCCGGCGACGCGGCAAAAAAACTGTGGCCGAGACCAAAACTAATCCATAAAGCGCCATAGAGCGCCATGGGAATGAACAGGCTGGTCATGATTGGGCCATGGATGGGTTGAGGGGGCGACGGATTGGGGATGAATTCATTATCTCTTAACCAATAAAGCAGATAAGGTTTTGTGTCTGTGGATGAAATCGCATAGCGGTGAGGAGCCAACGCTGAATTGAACATGAAATTGGCTTGACATATTCGTCATACGTAATAGACCTAAGTTTATAAGTTTTTGGCCGAAGGCGTCGTCCAGCACCATCGGTCGTCGTGATAAGCGCCTTTATAAAGATGATCGAGGGGAAATGACCAAACCAAATCGCCGTGACATGTTTAAGTTCGGTGCCGCAGCGGGCGCATCGATGATTGCTGCATCGGCCCGTGCTGCAGGCGCGCCGACGGCGCCACCAGCGGATAATAGCTGGTCGAATTCACTGGGCCATGGTGTGGATTCGCGGCCCTATGGCCAGCCATCGCGCTACGAGAAAAATGTAGTGCGGCGCTATATTCCGTGGCTATCGCCGACGCGCGATGCCGATGCCAGTTTCACGCCACTGCAGGATCAGCCCGGGATCATCACATCGAACGGGCTATTTTTTGAGCGCTATCATGCGGGCCGACCGACAATTAATCCGGATCAATATCGCTTGATGATTTCGGGGATGGTGCGCAAGCCGTTGCTGTTGACGCTGAATGATTTGATGCGGTTTCCATCGGTTTCGCACATCCATTTCATTGAATGTCCCGCCAATGGCGCGACGGAGTGGCCTGCGGCGCAGGTTAATTCGTTGCAACTGACCCACGGCATGATCGGCTGCTCGGTATGGACCGGGGTAAAATTATCGACCTTGCTGGATGAGGCTGGGGTTGCGCCGGATGCGCGCTGGGTTGTGGCCTCGGGTTCGGATGGCGCGCATATGGACCGCTCGCTGCCGCTGTGGAAATGCCTCGATGATTGCATCATCGCATACGGGCAGAACGGCGAGGCGGTGCGCCCTGAGCAAGGCTATCCGGTGCGCTTGGTGGTCCCGGGCTGGCAGGGCAATGTGAATATTAAATGGCTGCGTCAGATCGAGGTCAGTAAGATTCCGGCGATTACCCGCGAAGAAACCAGCGAATATAGCGAGTTGCTGCCTTCGGGCGAGGCGTTGGGTTTTACTTGGGTGATGGACGCGAAGTCGGTGATCACTTTTCCTTGCCCAGAAAAACCGCTGGATGGTGGGCCGGGTTTCTATGAAATTCGCGGCCTGGCCTGGAGTGGTCGTGGCAAGGTGAAGCGCGTAGATGTTTCGGTGGATGGCGGCAAGACTTATCGGCCGGCGAAGCTGGACGAACCGATCCTGTCTAAATGCCTGACGCGCTTCACGTTTCCCTGGCAGTGGGATGGCAAACCGGCTCTCATTCAATCGCGGGTGACGGACGAGACGGGCTATGTCCAACCGACGATTGTGCAAAAGCATAAATTCTGGGGCCACGACCCGGTTTATGAGAATAATTCGATCCAGACTTGGCAAATTCTGGCCAATGGAAAGGTGAATAATGTCCAGCTTTCTTAATCGCGCTGTTGGCGCCACTATTCTGATCGGACTTGGTGTTGGTGTTGCGGTTGCGGCACCACCGTTCAAACCGGCGCCGATCCCGGCTAATTACCTGAGCACCTGGAAAGCCGAAGCCACCGATTTCGGCAAGCACCCGATGAAAAAACCCGCTCATCCGCCAGGGTTTTATAAAATCGGGACAACGCCGACGCCGGCGCAAGTCACTGGGTGGACGATCACGGTTTATCCCAACGGTGTGGGGTTGCCGCCAGGGCAGGGGACGGTTTCCCAGGGTGAAAAACTTTACGGCCAAGATTGCGCGATGTGCCATGGCACGTTCGCTGAGGGAAAAAATGGCTATCCGCAACTGGTTGGTGGCGTTGGTTCACTCAAGACCGCAACGCAGACCAAAACGCTCGGCAGTTACTGGCCGTTTAGCAACACGGTGTGGGATTACATTAATCGGGCGATGCCATTCTATGCGCCCCATACGTTAAAGCCCGATCAGGTCTATGCATTGACCGCGTATCTGCTAAATATGAATGGGATTGTGCATTCGAACTTCGTGGCCAACGCGCAAAGCGTGGCCGATGTGAAAATGCCTGATCGCAATGGGTGGAATTGGAAAGATCCGAGGCCGGTAACGCATAACGTGGCTTGCATGAATAATTGTGTGAAGTCTGGCACGCCGAAGATCACGTCCAATGCCGTAACGATGAATTTGACGCCGCATCTGACCGGTCCGGTGGACCATATGAAGAACGGCAAATGAGGGGGACGTTATGAATTTGCGCGCATCCTTGTTGGGTCTGTCGCTATTGGCGGGGCTCAGTACGGTCGGTATCAGTCAGGCCGCGACGCCGGCTCAAATTGCGGCAGGGCAAAAAATTGCCGAGACGACGACGCTGGGCAATTGCGATGCATGCCATATGTTTACAGGTGCAACCGAGGCGGGAAATGTTGGGCCTGCGTTGAAAGACGTGAAGTCCATGGTTCCAAACCGTAAGGAATTCTATGCGATCATCTATGATGAGGAAGCGCGCAATCCTCAAACCGTGATGCCGGCATTTGGCAAAAATCATATTTTGTCGCCGGAGCAGATCAACGACGTTATCGACTTCATGTACACCAAGTAAGCGAGGAAACAGTGACACATATTCCATCAATGACGAAATTTTCGCCACGTCGGCGTGAGGTGCTGCTCGGTGCGGCGGCGGGGGCTGCGGCTCTTGCCGTGGCGCCAGGGGGTTTGACCGGGATCGCCCAGGCGGCGGATGTTGCCGACGCGGCGTCTTATCCGGCCAAGGCGTTTGCGCAGACCACGGAAACCGCTGCGCTTAAGCTGATGTATGGCGCAGCGCCGACGCATTCGGCCGATGTTAAAATGGGCGCGCCTGATATTGCTGAAAATGGCGCGGTGGTGCCGGTGACAGTTGATTCGAGCTTGCCCAACGTGACCGCTGTGGCGCTGCTCGCGATCGATAATCCGTTCACCATGGCAGCAGCCTATAAAATTCCGGCTGGCACCAACCCGGGCATTTCGAGCCGGTTAAAGCTCGCCAAGACCACCAAAGTGGTCGCGGTCGTGCAGTCGGGCGGCAAATTATATAGCACGTCAAAGCCGGTTAAAGTCACTCTCGGCGGTTGCGGTTAAGGAGCAGATCAATGGCACATCAAATTCTTATTCATGCGTCCACCGCAGGCGGCGTTACCACGGTTGAAGCGCTGGTCAAGCATCCGATGGATTCCGGCTTCGTGAAGGATAAGGCGGGCAAGATCATCCCGGCGCATTATATCGAAGTCATTGAATTCACCCATGCAGGTAAAGTGGTGCTAACAGGCTATTGGGGGCCGGCGGTTTCCAAAAATCCGTTCATCAAATTCTCCTTTAAGGGCGGCAAGTCGGGCGATCCGATCGGTGTGTCCTGGGTCGACAACAAAGGCGAAAAAGCCAACGTCAGCTCGAATATTATGTGAGTTCACTCCGCCCGATATCAGGGCGGGTTGGACGATAGGGAGGGAGCAACGATGAAATTCTTTATAATGGCACTGATGGGTGCCTCGCTCGCGCTGTTTGGGCCGCTGGCCTCGGCGCGTGCGGCGGCGCCTGTTAATCCGCAGGCGGACTTGAAGGCGTTTCAGGGTTATTTCCTGAAGCGTTTTCCTAACGTGCCGTTGGCGGCTTATGTGAATGGGCCGTATAATTTCAGCAAGTCGGAAGCTGATCAGTGGAAGCAGATCATGGAGTTTCCGCCCTATCAATTTGCTCTCGATACCGGCAAATCCTTGTTCAATGCCAAATTTCCAAACGGCAAGGATTATGCCTCGTGTTTTCCGAATGGTGGCATCGGGATAGCGCAAAACTACCCGATGTTTGACGCGAAAACCGGGCGCGTTGTCACGCTTGGTATTGCGATTAACCGTTGCCGGGTCGCGAATGGTTTGAAGAAGCTGAAACTGACCACCGGGCCGATGGCCGATATTTTGGCGTATATGACCTCAACGTCGGACGGTAAGCCAATCAATGTTGTCGTGCCGAATAATCCGAAGGCACTGGCAGCCTATCAGGCGGGTAAGGAGTATTTTTACTCGCGGCGCGGCCAATTGAACTTCTCTTGTGCAAGCTGTCATGTGCAAGAGGCGGGGATGCATTTACGGGGCAACGTGTTGGCACCGGCTTTGGGAATGACGGCTGCATTTCCGCTCTATCGGTCAAAATGGGGCAATATGGGCACGCTGGTGCGGCGCTTCATTGGTTGCAACAAGAAGGTTCATTCGGCGCCAGCGAAGCCTGACAGTGCGGCGTATCGTGATCTCGCCTATTTCTTGACTTATATGGATAATGGGTTGCCGGTTTCCGGCCCGGGAGCGCGGCCATGAGAAAAACACTGATGGCGGCTGGGGTGGCGCTGGTTCTGATGCCGTTCCTGGCTCAAGCGGGTGGGCCGAGCAAGGCTGTCGCGGCCAAGGCGATTTCCAGCGCAGCTGCGCGGATCAAAATTGCCGAAGGCATGAATGATCAATGGTTGGCGACATTGGCCGCATTCAAAGCGGCCAAGGCGGCTGAGGCCAAGGGTGATTTTGCCCTAGCGCAATCCAAGGCGATGACGGCGGAGACGCTCGCTAATTTGTCGATCCAGCAGGCCACAGTGCAAAAGAAGCTTTGGGTCAACGAAGTCGTCAAGTAAGTTTGGTTAAATCATGAGGCCGGGACGTATCCGGCCTCGTTGCCAAGGAATGTCTCGATGAAGGCTACAAGACGCGCAGTTATGGTTGCTGCGGGCAGCACGGCTCTATTGCCCCGTTTCGCATTTTCAGCGTCTGATCCGTATGACGTGCCGATGCAGGGCAGTGTGCGGATTATTCATCAGACCGATACCCATGCCCAAGCAAGACCCGTGCAGTTTCGTGAACCCTCGCAGAATATCGGCGTGGGTGCTGCGGAAGGTCACGCCCCGCATTTCGTTGGGCATGCCTTCCTTAAGCATTACGATATGAAGCAAGGCACCCGCGATGCGCACGCCTATACTTTCCTCGATTTTGTTAAGCTTGCGCATCAATATGGCCCGCTCGGCGGCTTTGCGCATCTAAAGACCGTGATCGATCAGTTGCGCGCGGGGGCTGGCCCTGGCAAATCGCTGCTGCTCGATGGTGGCGATCTGTGTCAGGGCACCGGGGTGGCTAATCTCACCAAGGGTCTGAGCATGGTTGAGCTGGGTAATATGCTCGGCATTGATGCGATGACCGGCCATTGGGAGTTCACCTACGGCGAAGCGGGGGTCGAGAACATTATCAAGGCGTTTCATGGCAAGTTCATTGCCCAAAACGTTTTTCTCTCCGCTGAAGCCGGCATGACCGGCAAGCCGGCCTTCAACACGCAAACCGGTCAGGTGTTTGAGCCTTATATTATTCGCGAGCTCGGAGCATATCGGGTTGGCGTGATTGGTCAGGCATTCCCCTATGTGCCGATTGCGCATCCGCGTCGGTTCGTGCCCGATTGGCGGTTTGGCATCCACGAATCGCACATGCAAAAAATGATCGACGAACTTCGTCAGACACATAAGGTCGATGCTGTTCTGATGCTGTCGCATAATGGCATGGAGGTCGATCTCAAGCTGGCATCGCGCGTGACCGGGCTTGATATTATTTTGGGCGGTCACACGCATGACGCGGTGCCGCATCCGGTTTTGGTGAAAAATCCGGGCGGGACCACCATTGTTACCAATGCAGGCACCGCGGGTAAGTTTGTTGCCGTGCTTGATCTTGATTTGGCCAAGGGTAAATTACGCGATTTACACTATAAATTGCTGCCGATTTACACCGATATAATTAAGCCTGACGCGGCGGTTAGCGCTGCCATTGAGAAATCTGAAGCGCCCTATCAGAAAATGTTGTCCGAAAAACTCGCTGATACCGAGTTACTGCTGTATCGGCGCAATAATTTCTACGGGTCGGTCGATCAGGTGATTATGAATGCCGCGCGCGAGGAGATGGATGCTGAAATCGCCTTCTCGCCTGGATTTCGCTGGGGAAATTCGTTCTTGCCCGGCTCGCCCTTCACGATGGGCGATTTGCTAAGCGAAACCGCGATCACCTATCCGATGGCCTATACGTCAATGATGACGGGCAGTGCGATCAAGGCGATGATGGAAGATGTCTGCGATAATTTGTTCAACCCCGATCCATATTACCAGCAAGGCGGTGATATGATCCGCGTCGGTGGCATGAATTACGCTTGCGCGCCGGCCAAGCTGATTGGGCATCGGATTTCCGACATGGTGCTCGATAGCGGCAAGCCGGTCGAGGCGAATAAATCCTACAAAGTGGTCAGTTGGGCGTCGGTTAGCCTGCCGCAGAACGGCAAACCGATTTGGGATGTGGTTGCGAGCAATTTGCGCCGCCATAAAGTGGTGAAGGTCGCCAAGCCGAATCAGGTGAAACTAGTTGGCATAGAGAACAATCCCGGCTACGAAACCTAATGAACCGTCGTTTCGCCGTTTTAGGCAGTGTTGCGCTCGCGCTATCGCCAGTTGCCGCGTGGGCGGGCAAAAACCCGTTTGCCACCCATAAATTGGTACTGCAACTTTCCGATGCGACACCTGCCAAACAAAAGGAAGTGCTGAACAACGCGAATGCGGTGCTGAAAGCCTATCCTGATACGGTTTCGATTGTCGTTGTCGCCTTTGGGCCAGGGGTATCGTTACTGTTTGCCGATAGCCCTCTGCGAGTGCGGGTCAATAGTTTGGCCGCACAGGGCGTTCAATTCGATGTTTGTATGAATACAATCAACACCATCACCCGTAAAACCGGCAAGACGCCGCTGCTGAACCCGATCGCAAAAAAAGTGCCGTTCGGAGTGGTGCGCATTATGCAACTGGTTAAGCGCGGCTATATCCTCGTCCGGCCCTAAGGGCTGACTGGCTCTAAAACCTAGGCTCGCCATTAACGTCATTGTTCCAAGCCGCCAGGGGGTCGATATGTTGACCTCCGGCGGGTGGGTGAGGTGTGGAAAGCCGATCAGCGACTCACGGCTAGCTTGGTGAGCGGAATGGCTTGAAGATATCCAGCATTCGTGCCGATGAAGTAGGTGTTGCCCACCACATCGCCATTTTGCGGACCGTAGCCGCCCTGCTTGAAATTGATATCGTTCAAGACTTTGCCGGTCTTTTTATCGAGAGTGATGATCGCGCCTTTGGCCGTCGGTTGAATGATGTCGGCGCCAACAATCGTCGGGGCGGCCTTCATGCCGACTTTCAGCGGCGTGTGCCACAGGATTTTTCCGGATTTGGCATCAATCGCATATTCCTGATGGGTCACCGGACTGCCGGTGTAGATTATGCCAGCGGCGATCGCTGGAACTGCGTCCTTATTACGAGGCGGTGATTTGCCGGTGCCAAGATTGACCGACCAAAGAATTTTGCCGGTGGCGATATCAATCGCCAACTCCTCGGACGAGGAATTTTTGGTCTCGGTTGCAGTGCGGGTTTCGATTTGTCCGATTGTTTCGTTGCCAGTTACCGCCCAAGTACCATCACCGCCGCTGCTGGAGAAGATATTTTTCGGATGCACGCGCCAGAGCAATTTGCCACTCGCGGCGTTTACGGCCACGATGTCACTCGGATGGGTGCCGCCCATGATCACAATATTTTGTCTGGGATCGAACGCGGCGGAGGACATGCTAACAAACGACTTAATCGGCGTTTTCCATTTCAGAGCGCCGGTTGCCGCATCCAATGCATAGACATGGCCATCACCATTGCCAAATAGCAACAAGCCCCGATCAAACACGGCGCTGGGCATATCTTCGCCCTTGGTTTTAAAGCTCCAGACGAGCGCGCCGGTTTGTGCATTAATCGCGTCAATGGCCGATACGTCGGTACCTCGGATCACCTGAGCGCCTTTGGTTGCGAATTTCTTTGCGTGGCTAAAGGCAAATACCGAATTACCAGCACCGACAAACACGAGCTCTTTACCGGCTACGGTGGCGACCACAGGCACGGTCATCAATTGATTATAGGCGTTGAATGACCAAAGTAACTTGCCCGTTTTGGCATCCAATTTGTAGAGATAGCCATTATCGTTGGGTGCGTAGACCGCATCATTCGCCACCGCGACACCGATAGGAAAGCCGACCAAATCACGGATGATGGTGTTATTATGCACCGCTTGGCGCGCCGCAGCGGCCCCTGGTGCCTGAAAAGTCCAGGAAACAGCCGGAAAGTCCGACGTGAAGGCCGCGTTATGGCTGGGTTGCAGCGCATACATCGGCCATGATGCGGGCGTGTTGCCCGCGAACGCCGTGGTGGTGAGTGCAGCCACAAGGGCAGCACTGGCGAGCAATGTTTTTTTGACTGTCATGTTCTGTTTCCTGGACTGTGCTGCCGACTTATTTCGCGTAGTGATAACCGGCAAGCTGCAATTGCGGGATCGTGCCGACGACGCCAGGTGTGAGCACGGCGCCGGGAATGAGGTGGTTGGTGAATTCGGCTGCGAGTTCGGGGTGGCTCAACTTGTCGGGATTAATGCCTTTCTTCAGCACGCCCATGGTGAGTTCCCAAACTTCGTTGTGGCACGCGCAGAAAACCGCACCACGGCGCTGCAACACCGCAATGCTATTGTCGAGCGGGGAGAAAACGCCGGTCGGATCGTTATAGTCAGCAGGGTTTGCCTTGGCCGCAGCCGGTGTTTCGATCCAGCTATTGGCTTTGATCTTGCCGCCGGTGAACGCAGTGAGATATTTTCCCCAGATATAGGCATCGTACAAAGCGAGATGCGCTGTACCGTGGGTTGCGGAAACGGCGATAAAATCGGGGTGTTTCCAGGACCAGATTTGCGCATTCATCGAGTTGCGCATCAAATTGAGCCACGGGCTTTCGAGGGCCGTGTTGTCCCAAACTTGCTTCGGCCCGCCCTCATAGCTGAACAGCAAATGTAATGCTTCGCTGTCATACTGGTCGGGGCTAGTCAAAATCATTGGCACGGTCTTGAAGTTTCGCCGACGCGGCGCTTTGGCCAAAGCTGCTGCTAGGGCGCGGAGCTTGGTGCCCTGAGCGGGGATCAGCGTGTCGTTTGTGGTGGCGGCTTGCGCCACGCCGATCGGCGACATCGCACTCGCTACCGCCGCGATGCCAATGCCAGCCGCCGGCAGTGCCATCGCGGTGCGGCGCGAGATTTCAGGTGAGTCGGTCATGGGACATCCTTTCTGGTTTAAAGCCATTATGGCTTGGCGCCGAGTAATTTGCCGTTGACGGTTTCGCCGTACATCGAAAACTTGTTGTTGTGGAACTTGGTGCGTGTCGCCGCGATTGAGCCGACAAATCGGGGATCTTGAGGCCGATTATGGCTATCAACGTAGTCCGCGACGTCCCAGGCTTGCTGAGGCGTCAGAGTGCCGACCGCGCCGAACGGCATATTGGCATGGATAAATTCGGCAGCGTTTTTAATGCTGCCCATGCCAGCACCCCAATTGAAGGATTTGGGGCCCCATAATGCCGGAAACATTGTTTGTCCGCGCACATATTGGCCCGCACCGTCGGCCTCATGGCAGAGAGCGCAATTGGCTT
Source organism: Acidiphilium sp. (assembly GCA_049964975.1). Lineage (GTDB taxonomy): Bacteria > Pseudomonadota > Alphaproteobacteria > Acetobacterales > Acetobacteraceae > Acidiphilium. The sequence goes on along the minus strand of JBMFWT010000016.1, from coordinate 17,613 downwards.
TGTACACGGCGGCACCCCGGGCATAATTCGGCGCTAAGGGAGCTGCTGGCAATGCTGGATAGCCGCGCCCGGCCAGCTTGGCGCCGGTGGGGGCACCTTTGGCGAGCCAATAGGAATAAGCTTCCAGCGCGATAATGGTTTTGCTGTCCAGAGCAGGCACTTTACCATTTTCACTAAAGCGGAAGCAGCCTTGCAACCGCATGCCGAAATTATTCACTTTCTTGTTTTTCGCGCGATACGCCGGATAGGCCGTGTAGGCTGCCCACATCGGCGCGGACCCGGCCAACCGACCGGCATCGACATGGCAATTGCTGCAATTCAAGCCATTGCCGATGATGCCTTTGCCGTAGATTGTCGTGTGGCGAAAAATATTTTCGCCGAGCTTGACCGCAGCACCAAATTTTCCGGTTGGCATTGCCGTGTAAGCTGGCGGCGTGAAAGCGGTGGCGGGTGCGGCAATGGCCGCGCCGGGAACGAGAAATAGTGTTAGCAGCAACGTGAAACGGCGCATCATTTTGCTCCTTTCACATTTGCGTGCGATGGCTCGCCGGGCTTGGGCAGAATAGTTGGATTAGCGGACAGGGCTGCATAATATCCGGCCACGGCATCGATTTGCGCATCGTTCAGCTTGCTTGCGACATTGCGCATCAAATGCAAAGGATCATTAGAGCGGCTGCCTTTTTGCCAAGCGATCAATTGATTGGCGAGATAGGCCTTCGGTTGCCCGGCGAGACGCGGGAAATTGGCGCCAACGCCGATGCCATAAGGACCGTGACAGGATTCGCAGGATGGCAGGCCGCTGAGCTGTTGGTGCCAAGCCCCGTTGATTGCCAAATCGGCGCCAGGACCGCCAGGCAGGGGCGATGGTTCTGCTTTGGCTGGAACTGGTAGATGTGCGTAATAATTCGCGATGATAGTCCGGTCCGCCTTGGTCAATTTGCTTGCAAATGACTGCATGATCGCGTTGACCCGGCCACCATGTTTAAAGCTGTATAGCTGCTGCTCCAAATAGGGGGCGGGCAGGCCAGCCAAGGCGGGAAACCCGGTTTGGGCATTGCCGAGCCCGTTCGCGCCATGGCAGCTCGCACAAGTGGCCACCTGCGGCGGCGCGGCGGCGCCGGTGAGCAGAGCGGCAACGCCAGCGGCGGCCAAACCGACGCGAACCCGATTTGAGGTTGAATGACGCATGGATGTTCCTCCGCGCAAAAGATGTCGAGATTAATATTCCAATCTCTGCAACAATGCAATTGATCAGCCCATGGGCGCGACTATGCGCGCGTTAGTGGGAGCGGAGCCGCCGATGCCGGTTGATCGGAAACTGACGAACGCGCTGGCCCGTCGCATGCCAAACCGCGTTGGCGCCGACGGCGCCGATGATGGCGATTTCGCCCACGCCCTTATTCCCAGCGCTTTGACGAACGGGGCCTGTTCTTCAACGAGAATGAATTGGCAGCGAGGCGCCCTCCGACTCGTTGATATGTTTATCGATGGGTTATGCCGCACGCCGGATGCGCGATCCGGCGTGCGCGCTGACCGGGTCACGCCGCGTCAGCGAATTGGCGTTCCTTGTGGCCAATATCAAACTCGCTGCCTTTGAGCATCATGTTCCAATATAGATAAGGCAGAAACTTGGTTTTCAACAACCACGACGAGAGTCGGGGCACCCGCGGATCGAGCGGGAAACTCGGCGTCACTTTGCCGCCATAGGTAAATTCCGCCAGCACGATTTTGCCATAGCCGGTGGTGAGCGGGCAGGAGCCATAACCATCATAGGTCGCACTACCCTGCTCGGCGCGCATCGCCGCTAACAGGTTACGCACGACCACGGGAGCCTGCATGCGCACGGCAGCCGCCGTTTTGCTATTGGGCGTGCTCGCCGCATCGCCAAGGCCAAAAATATTTTTATATTTGACGTGTTGCATCGAGGTTTGATCAACCTGGACGAAGCCGGCTTCGTTGGCAATCGGGCTGCCTTTCAAGAAGTCTGGCGCGCATTGCGGCGGGGTGACATGGATCATGTCAAAATCCAGCACTGTCTCGGAGACACTGCCATCAGCGGCGGTCACCGCGAAGGTCGCCTTTTTGGCTGGACCATCGATCTTTTTCAGAACCGTTTTATAATTCACGTTAATTTGATGGTCCTGCATCGCAGACTTCAGCGCTGGCACGAAAAACGCGACCCCAAACAATGTCTCGAGCGCCGTGCAAAATTTGATCTCCGTTGCCGCCCGCTTGCCGGTTTTGCGCAAATGATCAGCGGCGAGATAGGCGATTTTTTGTGGCGCGCCGGGACATTTGATTGGCATGGGCGGTTGGGTGAAAATCATGGTGCCGCCTTGGAAGGATTTGATGCATTCCCAGGTATAAGCGGCCAAGTCACCACGATAATTGCTGCACACACCGTTGCGGCCCAGCGTCTCGCTCAGCCCCTCAATTTTGTCCCAATCAAGCTTCAAGCCGGGGCAAACCACCAAATAGCGATAGGCAACCCGGCTGCCATCGGCCAAGACGACGCAATGATCATCAGGCTCGAACGACGCGGCGGCTTGCTTGATCCAATCAACGCCTTTGGGAATCAGAGCTGCTTCTTTCTTGATGGTCTGCCCGAGATTGAACACGCCAGCACCCACCAAGGTCCAGCCCGGCTGATAGGCATGGGTTTCCGAAGGTTCGATGATCGCGATCGAGCCATTGATTTTACTGCGCAGCATCGCAGCGGTCGTAATCCCCGCAGCACCGCCGCCAACAATCAAAACATCATAGGGGGCGCTGGTTGGGGCGGCTTGGTGATCGGCGGCCAGATTGGGCATAGGGGATATCCTCCTTGATTTATGATTTTCGGGCACAAAGCGGCACCATGGAGCATGCTTGCAAATAAACGTATATATGTCTAGCTTAAATATGCAGAATATAGTGCCGTTCAGGGTGTTTAGTCCCTGTTCGGTGACGATCAGGAGATTTGGATGAGCGAGTTGTCGTCGCCGAGCCTATACCCGCCGCAATTGCATGATGTCGCCCCCGATTTTCAGGCGCGAACCACGATGGGTGTGCGCAGCCTGTCCGGCTATCGCGGCCGATGGTTGATTTTTTTTTCGCATCCTGCGGATTTTACGCCGGTTTGCACCAGCGAGTTTGTTGCCTTTGCCAAACTCGCCAGCGAATTTGAGGCCGCTGAGTGCGATTTGCTCGCGCTCTCAGTGGATAGTCTGTTCGCGCATTTAGCCTGGGTGCATAGTATTCACCAGCAATTCGGCGTGACGATCGGATTTCCGGTCATCGAAGACCCCTCAATGGCAATTGCGCGACGCTATGGCATGATTGCGCCCCACGCCCCGGATACCGCTTTGGTGCGCGCCGTCTATGTCATCGATCCGCAAGGCATCATCCGCGCAATCCTATGGTATCCGATGACCATTGGCCGGAATGTCGCGGAATTATTGCGGCTGGTGCGCGCGCTGCAAGCGAGTGATACGCATCATGTGCTGATGCCGGAAGGCTGGCAACCGGGCGACGCCGTTATTTTGCCCGCACCGCAATCGGCAGACGCCATGTTTGATCAAGGCGGCGAAGCGGATTGGTATTACCGGACCGGTCGAATCGGACGGGATAAACCGACGCCGCCGAGCAAAACAAAAAAGCACAACGGCCAATGACCGTAACGCCAATGATGCAGAACGACAACTTTGATATCGAAAAAGCGGCTTTGACACTGCGCTATTTGGCAAACCCTACGCGGTTGCGGATTGCGCTGCATTTACTGAATGGCGAGCAATCGGTCGCGCAGTTAGAGGCGATGTTGCAAATCCGCCAACCAAATTTGTCCCAGCAGCTTGCCGAATTGCGTGATGCCGGCGTGGTCAGCGCGCGCCGCGACTCGCGGGCGATGATCTATCGGCTGGCGGATGACACCCAGCATCGTTTGATCGCAGCCTTAGCCAGCGGCTTTGGTGATACGACAATCTCCGCGATACGCTCGAAGGCCGAGCCGACGCCATCGCCTCATCGCAACCATGCCGCCCATTTCGCTATTATCCGGGCCTAGAAGCTAACACGCGAACCTTCCATAGAACCGTAGCACTCCAACGCCAGACTGAATTATTGGCTGGCATAACAATGATCAGGGGGACTTGCTTTGGAGCAGATCATTTTGGCTATCCTGTCGGGCGGCGCTGTTGGCTTTACCTTGGGTTTGATCGGTGGTGGCGGGTCGATCCTGGCGACCCCTTTGATGCTCTATGTGGTTGGCTTGCCACCGCATCGCGCGATCGGCACCAGCGCGCTCGCCGTGTCCGCCAACGCCTTTATTAATTTCTTCGGCCATGCGCGCAAACGCAACGTGTTTTGGCGGAGTGCGATTATTTTCTCGATTGTTGGTGTCCTTGGCGCTTTTGTCGGCTCGAATATCGGCAAGGCGCTCGATGGCAAGAAATTGATTTTCTATTTCGCGATTCTGATGGTGGTTGTTGGCATCTTGATGTTGCGGCGTAAACCGGCGCCGCATGTCAGCGGTGCAACGCCGCAGGAAGAACTGACCAAGCGGATGGCGGTGCAGGTTGCTCTCGCGGCGCTTGGGGCAGGGGCCTTGTCCGGGTTTTTTGGCATTGGCGGCGGTTTTCTGATTGTGCCGAGCTTGCTGTTGAGCACCGGCATGCCGATGATTTATGCCATTGGCTCATCATTGCTCTCGGTCGGCACGTTCGGCTTAACAACGGCGATTAATTATTCACTGTCGGGGAAAGTGGCCTGGTTGGTGGCAGCCGAATTTATCGGTGGTGGCGTTTTGGGTGGCTTTCTTGGTATGCGCGCAGCCATCGCGTTAGCGCCACGCCGATCCGCCCTTAACCGGGTGTTTGCTGGACTGATTTTTGTGGTGGCTGCCTACATGATTTACCGCAGCGCCAATTCGGTGGGGATTCATTTCTGAGGCTTGGTCGGTTGCGGCCAGCGGCGCAAATCCTGACCATAGAGAACCGGGAGCCGTAACAGCTTCGTTCCGTGATGACGGATGATGATTGGCTTGCCAATCGTGAGGGAGCGAAACAGCGGTGCATATTGCGCTTGCAGCACTTTTGTCGCGCCTTCGGTGCCGACAATCAGGATATTATCGCCGATCAGCGAACGGGGCGGCACGGTAAAGGCAAATTCATGCGGGTCGCTGTCAAACACGGTCACTTTCACCGCCGGGCCAAGCGCGTAGCCGATCTTCCCCGCGTTGAACCAGCGCGTCGCTGCGATGGCGAAATGCCGCTGATCCAGCAAGCCCCGGCGCATCAGGGTGGCCCGCACGCTGGTCCAATCAACGGCCTGGATATCGGGCGAATGACCCAGCGGAAACAGCCGGTTGAACCCTGGAATAAACCCGAGATTGAGTTCAGCCACCATGAACAGCACGGCGCCGCCGAGTAACCCGGCGGAGCCAATGGCAACGCGCCTTATAATGGTCCGCTTGGCCGCGGTAAGGTCGGCAATCCAAGCGCCCAGCACCGGAAATAACATCAAATAGCCTGGTGCTGCCCAATGGTATAATATCTTGCGGGCGGACCAGAGCGCGACCACTGAAAATAACGTCACGGGGATCACCGCCAACGTTGCCAAGAACCGGGCGCGTCGATCCGCGTTGGCGCGCAATCCGCCAATCATTAAAATGATCATGGGAACGAAAATCCACGGCAGCACGAACAAAGCTTCACCGGCCCAAACAATGAAGGGCCGCAGCGGATAAAACCCAAAGCCGACGGCGCGCCCGCCCTGATAATCGAACGAGGCAAAATGATGCGTCGCGTTCCAAATCAGCACGGGGCTGAACAATATCAGGGCAATCAGGCACGCCACCCAAGGCCGCCATGTTGCGAGCAGGCGTCGCGCCGCCGGGTCGAGCACCAGGAACAACAAGGCACCCAGCAAATTCAGCGCCGCGTTATATTTGGAATCCATCGCCAGCCCAATGCAGACACCGGCAACCAGCCAGTATTTCGGATCGGGCTGCGCCCCGGCGTCAGGCCGCGCCAATCCCAGCGCTTTGGCCATCGCGAGCACGGAAGCGAGCAAAAAGAAATCGAGCGGTCCATCCGGCAACACCCAGGTGCCAAAAGCCAGCGAAAATACCGGCGAAATTGTCAAGGCCACCAGCGCCCATAGCGCCGCTTGGGCGCCGTATAGCCGATCGGTCAGGCGAACCATCAGCCATGAGGTGCCCGCGAACGCCGCGATAAAGGGCAGCCGCACGATCAGAGGCGTCTGCAAGCCGGTCACGCGCCGGATCGCGAGTTCCAGCCACCAAGAGACGAACGGATGATCAAAATAGGACAGAGCGAACTGGTGCGACGCCGCGACCATATAGCTCTCATCAATGCCGAGACCCATGCCCATGGCGAGGATCAATCGGAATAAGGTGGCAAGCGCGATTAGCCAAATCGCGAGGCGGGCAGGGGCGGTCTTCGTCATCGGCACGGGATGGGCGAGGAAGGGCGCGGGGTCAAGTGTTCAACCTTGACACAGGGTAATGTTCATTGATAGGCATATTTTCATCAAACGTCGGCGAGAGATAGGAACGATCATGCGATTGAAGAGTGGGCTGGCGATTTTGATCGCCCTGCTGGCTGCCAACCAAGCCGTAGCGTGGGCGAAGGCGCCGGAGATAAGGTGGTCTTCTCCCGTCGGGCAACCCGTTTACGCCACGCCGCGCTATCGTGATGGCCGCGTTTACCTGACCACAACCCAAAGCCAGGGGCCGAATGTTTTTGCACTGAACGCAACCACCGGCGCGATCATTTGGCGCTACGCGACGGCTGGGGCGATCACCGTGTCGCCAACGGTGAGCAAAAGCCAAGTTTTTGTCGCATCGGATATCGGTGCCACCCATTTCATGCGCGCGCTGGGCGCGAAAGACGGCGCTTTAGTCTGGCAATATACCCGCAATCAGCCGCCGCAATGCATGTGCAGCCATAACGCAACGCTGGGTGCCAATCTGGTATTCGCGCAAACCGATGGCCATGATCTTTATGCCTTTGCGCCGATGGGTAACATGCCGTCACGGCGGCTGTGGCAGTTCAAAAGCGATGGTGCGCGACTGACCCGGCCCGCGACGGCGCAGGGCTTGGTGGTGTTTGGCTCGGCTGATGATGATCTTTATGGCTTGGATGCAGCCACAGGCGCGCGGCGCTGGATCGCCAAAACCGGATATAGCTTCGTCGCGCCGCCGCTGGTGGTCAATGACCGGGTGATCGATGGCAATCGTGGCGGAACGGTCCATGCCTACGCGCTCGCGACCGGCAAATCGCTCTGGAGTTTTGCCACCAATGGTCCGATCAAATTTGCCCCGATCGCCAGCGGTTCGCGTGTTTATCTGGTTTCCGAAGACCGGCATGTCTATGCGCTGAATGCAATCACCGGCAAGCTGATTTGGCAGCACCGAATGGCCGATGTCGCCATGTCGCCGCCGGTTTTGCAAGGAAAACGATTGATTGTTGCAAACCGCGCTGGCGATGCCATCGCGTTGAACGCGCAAACCGGCGCGCTGCTTTGGCGCGTTCGGCTGCACGGCCTGCCGCTATCCGCGCCATTGCTATGGGGCAAAGACGTGGTCTTTAAGGTCGATGATCACATGATTGTGGCGATCTCGACCATGACAGGCACCATGCGTTGGCGCTATCACACCTCAGCTGTGCTGACCAAGCCAATCGCCGCTGATGGTGCCATCGTGGTTGCGAGCAGTGCAGGTCAAGTCGTTGGTTTACGATAAGGAGATCGCAGTGCGAAAACAGACTTGCATGGCGGGATTGTTGGTTGGATTGATGCTGGCGTTGGCCGGCGCGGGCACCGCCACAGCAACGCCTGCACCAATCTCGGCGAGCCATGGCTGGTTTCGCTATTTGATGGCGCAAATTCCAGCCGGCGGCTTCGTAACCCTGCATAATCACACCGCGAAAACCATCACCCTGACCGGCGTGAGTGCGGCGTCCTGCGGCATGGCCATGCTGCATCGCTCAGAGGATAACAGCGGCACCGATCGGATGGTGATGGTGCATTCCGTCGCGATCCCGCCGCACGGGCGCGTTCAGTTCAAGCCCGGCGGCTACCATATCATGTGCATGCAGCCCACCATGCAGGTTGGCCAAACCGTGCCGGTAATTTTCCATTTCCGCGACGCGCCAAATCTCACCGTGCCGTTTAAAATCTATGGCGCCGATCAAAATCCGGCGAAGTCATGACGTCTCAGCTCGCGATCATCGGGCTTGCTTTGCCACTGATGGCAGCCGCTCCCGCCTCACAAATCCAGCTTGGTGCCACCATCATGGCCCATGGCACAGCATCAGGGGCATTGCCCTGCATGGCCTGTCATGGCGGCCATTTGCAGGGCAATCCTGCCATCGGCGCGCCACGTCTCGCTGGACTTGATCCGGCGGTCACGTTGGCCGCACTCAAAGCGATTGCCGCTGGAAAAATGGGCAAGAACTACGTGATGGCCAACATCGCCCGTGATCTTAGTCCCACCCAGCGCCAAGCTGTCGCCGCCTATTTGGCTTCCCTGAAACCCGGCTCATGATCGCCCGGCGCACGGTCTGGCGCGGCGGGTTGGCGCTCGGCACCACCGCTCTGCTGGCCGCCTGCCATCACGCCTGGACGCTCAATCCGCAGGATGTTTCGGTGCGGGGGCATTTTCCCAATCTGCAATTTCAAATGACTAATGTCGCGACTGGCAAAATCGTGACGCAGGCAAATTTTCGCGGCTTCGTCACCTTGGTTTATTTCGGCTACACCAATTGCCCCGATATCTGCCCGCTGACCTTGGCTGAAATGGTGAAAATCATTGGGTTACTGGCCGACGATGGCCCAAAATTGCGGTTTTTATTCGTCACCGTTGATCCGGAGCGCGACACCGCGCCCATTCTCGCCAAATATCTGCATTTATTCGGTGCGCCGGAATTGGTGGGGCTGCGTGGCAACGCGACGCAGCTCAGCCAATTCGCCCAATCGCTTCATGCCGACTATGCGGTGCATCCCTCCACCAACCCAGCCGATTACACCGTGACCCATTCGGCTGCCGTGTATGTGTTCAATCAACAGGGTAAGGCAGAATTCATTTGCGCAGGATTATCGGCTCAACATCCTGATATTGCCGGTATTACCCGCGATCTGCGCCACGTTATCACCACCGACGCGATTTAATTGAACCGCGCCAAGGCGGTAAGCAGGCCGTCGCGCTGCTTGGATAGGGTAAGCTGCTGCAGCTTGTTGACCAAGGAAGCATAATCCGGATGCGGGTTTAGCCCCAACTCAGGGATGATGAAGCGTGCATTGCCGTGCGGGCCGAACACATACACCAAGGCTGAATGCGTCACCTGGTATTTTTCAGGATTGGCCGAGGGATGCACCGAAGCAACCACGCGGTAGCGGCGCGTCAGCCGGTATAGCGCATTCGGCCCGCCGCGCAGGCCAATCATATGCGGATCAAACAGAGCCAGATAGCGATGCAGCAGGACCAGCCCATCGCGCTTGGGATCGACCGTGACGAACAAAAATACGGTCTTGGCGGCGACCGAAGGATATTTTTTCTGTAATTTCAAAAAGATTTGATGAATTTTACCCAATGTATCCGGGCAAACATCCGGGCAATTGGTGTAGCCGAAATAGAGCATCACCACCTTGCCGCGAAAATCGGCTGCGGTCACCCGTTTGCCGGTGCTGGCATCGGTCATGGTCAAACGCAAGGGCGGCGCAAGCCCGGTGATCGGCACAACGATCTGGGTGGCTGGCACTTCGGGGGATAACAGCGGCGCTGATGTCGCCGCTCTGGCCGGGTTGATCGCGCCGAGCGCCGCGAGCATCGCGATCCATCGAAAATTACGGCGGATGAAGCGGGCCGGGATGAAGGTGACGCCGTTCAAAAAATCGTATAGCATCTTGTTCTCATGATCCTTTTGCTTTGGCAAAACAAGCCGGGGCAAAACAAGCGTTGGTAAAACAAGCGTTGGCAGAATGAGCCGGACGCAGGATCGTGATCGGCGAAATACGCGGCGTTGCCCTGCGCCATGACGGGGTGCCATTGGGAGCAGCGAATGAACGAGACACGCGCAATGAGCGGCCCGGCAGCGTCACCGGGCCTTGAAGCCTCAGGGAGCCGCATCGAAGCGGACTCGATGGGCACCATCGCGGTTCCTGCCGATCACTATTGGGGCGCGCAGACCGCCCGTGCGCTGATCCATTTCGCCATTGGTCGCGAACGTATGCCGGTGGCGTTGCACCATGCGTTTGGTATCGTCAAACGGGCGGCTGCAGAGGTGAATGCCGCGCGCGGGGCTCTTGCCCATGACAAGGCGATGGCGATCATTCGCGCCGCCGATGAAGTGGCTTCTGGCGCATTGGATGCCGAATTTCCGCTGCCCGTTTGGCAAACCGGGTCGGGCACGCAGACCAATATGAACGTCAATGAAGTCATCGCGAACCGGGCGATCCAACTTCTCGGGGGCACGCTGGGCAGTAAAAGCCCGGTGCATCCGAATGATGACGTCAACATGGCCCAATCATCCAATGACATCGTGCCAACGGCGATGCATGTGGCAACGGCTCTCGCCTTCACCCGTGACGTTCGGCCCGCTGCGGACGCTTTGGCCGCAACGATTGAAAATAAAGCAAATTTTTGGATGTCGGTGGTAAAAATTGGCCGCACCCATTTACAGGATGCGGTGCCGTTGACCGTCGGCCAAGAATGGTCTGGCTGGGCCGCGCAATTGCGTGGTGCGATCACTCAACTCGATTATTGCATGCCCGGCCTGCTCGAATTGGCCGCTGGCGGCACGGCGGTTGGCACCGGGTTGAATGCGCCGCGCGGCTTTTCCCGTGCCATCGCCGCACGGATTGCGGCTCTGACCGGGCTTGATTTCGTTACCGCGCCCAACAAATTCGCAGCCCTCGGCGGGCTGGATGCCATGGTCGCGGCCAGTGCGGCGCTGCGCCATGTCGCGATTGTTTTATATAAAATTGCCAATGACTTACGCTGGCTCGCGAGTGGCCCGCGCTGTGGCATCGGCGAATTGCGTCTGCCAGAGAACGAGCCTGGCTCCTCGATCATGCCGGGCAAGGTCAACCCCACGCAATGCGAGGCGATGATGATGATCGCCACCCAAATCATCGGGCTGGACACCGCCGTTGCGTTCGCCGGCGCACAGGGCAATTTCGAGCTCAATGTAATGCGGCCGCTGGTCATTCATAACGTGCTGAGCGCGGCACAATTACTATCAGACGGAATGGCCAGTTTTCGCGATTACACCGTCGCGGGCACCAAGCTCAACAAAGTGCGCATCAGCGAGGGGCTGGAACAATCGCTCATGTTGGTCACAGCGCTCACGCCGGCCATCGGCTATGATAAGGCGGCAGAGCTCGCGCATATGGCGCATCAGCAAGGCCTATCGCTCCGCGAAGCCGCCATCCAGTCCGGCTTGCTCACCGACGCTCAGTTTGACGCTGTGGTCAACCCGATCACGATGGTCGGCGAGGGTGTGGCCGGCGCGTAACCGCCCTGACACGGCTTCAACCAATTTTAGCCTTGAGAGCCGTATTGACCAAGGCTGGATTGCCCTTGCCCTGCATCGCTTTCATCACCTGACCCACGAAAAAGCCGAAAAGCTTTTCCTTACCGGCTTGATATTCCGCCAATTTATCCGGATGTGCGGCAATCACTTGGTCAATCGCCGCATCAATCGCGCCGGTATCGGTCACCTGGCGTAACCCGCGCGATTCCACGATCGCAGCGGGTTTTTCACCAGTATCAACCATGATTTCAAGAACTTCCTTGGCGATCTTGCCGTTGATCGTCGCATCACTCATCAAATCGAGCAGCGCCCCCAGGTCAGCTTCACGAACCGGGCTGGTCTCAATCGTTTTGCCCGTTCGGTTAAGCCCAGCGAAGAAATCACCCAGCATCCAATTCGCGACCTGCTTGGCGTCGCGCCCACGGGCGACCGTCTCGAAAAAGTCGGCAGTCGCTTGTTCTTGAACAAAAATAGCCGCTTCATAGGGGGTCAACCCGTAATCGCGGATCAACCGGGCGCGCTTGGCATCCGGCAACTCGGGCAATTGCGCCCGCAATGTCTCGATCCAGGCTTGATCGAGCACCAGCGGCAGCAAATCCGGCTCGGGAAAATAGCGATAATCATGCGCATCTTCCTTGCTGCGCATTGAGCGGGTTTCGCCCCGCGCCGGATCAAACAAGCGGGTTTCCTGCTGCACGCTCTCGCCGGATTCCCACACATCGATTTGACGCAAGGCTTCAGCTTCAATGGCTTGCATGACGAAACGGATCGAATTGACGTTCTTGACCTCGCAGCGCGTGCGAAACACTTCGCCGGTTTTGCGCACCGACACATTCACATCGGCGCGCATCGATCCTTCATCCATATTGCCATCGCAGGTGCCAAGATAACGCAGGATCATCCGCAATTTGCGCAAATACGCCCCGGCTTCTTCGGGGCTGCGCATATCCGGCTCGCTGACAATCTCCATCAGCGCCACACCGGAGCGATTCAAATCGATCAGCGATTTCTCCGGGTTCTGATCATGCATGCTCTTGCCCGCATCCTGCTCCAGATGCAGGCGGGTGATGCCGATGGTGCGAGTTTCGCCGGAGTCGAGTTCGATATCGATGGCGCCGGTGCCAACAATCGGATGCTCGAATTGGCTGATTTGATAGCCCTGGGGCAAATCCGCGTAGAAATAATTCTTCCGGTCAAACCGCGACACCAAATTAATGGTCGCGTTCAACCCCAGCCCAGTGCGCACCGCCTGTGCGACGCATTCACGGTTCAACACTGGCAGCATGCCAGGAAAACCCGCATCGATGAAGCTGACCTGGCTGTTCGGCTCCGCGCCAAAATCAGTCGCGGCACCGCTGAATAATTTGGATTGGGAAATCACCTGGGCATGAACTTCCAAACCCACCACAATTTCCCAAGGGCCGGTCTTGCCGGTGAGGACATAGCTCATCGGACCGCACTCCCGCGCAAAGCGGGCAGGGCGGTGAAGCCCGCAGCCGCCTCCAAAGCGCCAGCCACCGCGAACACGGTTTCCTCATCGAAATGCCGGCCAATCACCTGCAAACCAAGCGGCAGACCGTTCGGGTCCAACCCCGCTGGAATGCTCATGGCGGGAACACCAGCCAGCGACGCCGGCACGGTAAAGACATCGTTCAAATACATGGTTACCGGATCGTCCATTTTTTCGCCCAAGGCGAAGGCGGCGGAAGGGGCTGTGGGCGTCAAAATCGCGTCAACGCCGGTTGCTTGCGCAAAAGCCATCTGAAAATCACGCAAAATCAATGCTCTAATTTTCTGCGCGCGCAAATAATATGCGTCATAATAGCCAGCCGAGAGCACATAAGTACCGATCATGACGCGGCGCTTCACTTCCGCGCCAAAGCCCGCAGCACGCGTGCGCTCATAAAGATCGATCAGATCATCACCCTCAACCCGCGCACCGAAGCGCACACCATCATACCGCGCCAAATTCGAGGACGCCTCGGCCGGAGCGACAATGTAATAAACAGGCAAGCCGTATTTCGTGTGCGGCAGCGATATATCAACAATCACGGCGCCTGCCGATTTGAGCCAATCGATCCCGGCTTGCCACAGTTTTTCAATGGTCGGGTCCATCCCATCGACGCGATATTCGGCTGGAATGCCGACGCGTAGCCCTTTGACGCCCCGCGAACACGCGGCGCGAAAATCAGGCACGGCGCGTTCGGCGGAGGTGCTGTCACGCGGATCAAAACCGCTCATGGTTTCGAGCAAAATCGCGCAATCCTGCACCGTGCGCGCCATCGGCCCGGCTTGATCGAGCGAAGATGCGAACGCGACGATGCCAAACCGCGAGCAGCGGCCATAGGTCGGCTTGATCCCGGCAATGCCGGTAAAGGACGCCGGCTGACGGATCGATCCGCCCGTGTCAGTGCCGGTCGCGCCCATCGCGATCCGCGCTGCGACGGCGGCGGCGGAACCGCCCGAACTGCCGCCCGGTGCCAATTTTTTGCCATCGGCGCGCTGCCAAGGGTTTTCCACCGGACCATAGGCCGAGGTGATATTGGAGGAGCCCATGGCGAACTCATCGAGATTGGCCTTGCCCAGCGTAATGGCACCCGCCGCCTTGAGTTGCGCGGTAACGGTGCTGTCATAAGGCGGGATGAAGGGTTCGAGAATTTTGGAACCAGCCGTGGTGCGCACGCCCTCTGTGCAGAACAAATCCTTGATCGCCAATGGGATACCTGACAACGATGGCGCTGATCCCGCCGCCCGCGCGGCATCGGCGGCGCGTGCCTGCTCCAGCGCAAGGTCCGGCGTTTCGGTGATGAAGGCATTGAGCCGCGGATTCAGGGCGCTGATCGCGCTCAGATGCGCTTGGGTCAGCTCGACCGCCGAAATCTGCCGGGCTGCCAAGGCGTCCAGCGCCTCAGCGATTGTCCAATCGAGCGGGTTCATTCCACCACCTTCGGTACAGCGAAGAAATTATCGATCCGGTCCGGCGCATTAGCCAGAATCCGCTCTGGCATCGCGCCATCGGTCACCGCGTCGTCACGCAGCCGCAGCGCCATTTGCGCGCCGCCGGAGAGCGGCTCGACGCCGGTAACGTCCACGGCAGCGAGCTGCTCGACATAGCCGAGAATTGCATTGAGTTCACCTTGCAGGCGTGGAATCTCCGCGTCGGTGAGGCGGAGACGGGCGAGTTTCGCGATACGACTGATCGTCGCGGGGTCGAGCGACATGGGCATCCCTTGGGTTTCTGTGCGGGATCGACCATAAACGGGCGCATGACACTGTTCAACCTGACCGAGATGGTCGCAAACCTGCCCCGCAACGCGCGGCTGATCGGCATTGATCCCGGCACGCGGATTATCGGCGTCGCGTTGTCTGACGTGGGCCGTCGCCTGGCCTCGCCCTATGGTGCCATGCCGCGCGGTAAAATGGCCGATATCGCGGGCACAATTCTCGATATTGCCCGCAAGGAAGGGGTAGGGGGTTTGGTGGTCGGCTTGCCGCTTTCCATGGATGGCTCCCTAGGCCCTGCGGCGCAGGCGGCGCGCGATTGGGCGCACGCGCTGCAAGCGGCAACCCGCCTGCCGGTCGCGATGATGGATGAACGCCTCTCCTCGGCGGCAGCGAACCGGGCGATGATCGCGGCTGATGTCACCAGGGCCAAGCGGGCGGCGCGGGTTGATGCAGCGGCAGCATCGTTCATACTGCAAGCGGCGCTGGATTTGGTGGCGGGGGTCGATTGAAGTCGCTCGCCATTCTGGCACTGCTCGCCGTGGCGGGACTGTGCGAAGTGGGGGGCGACGCCCTCATGCGCAATTTTTTGCACAGCACGGGCGCGGCCCGGTTCGGTTGGTTCGCGGCGAGTGTTGCGGTGCTCGCGGCCTATGGCGTGCTGGTCAATCTGGGGCCATGGGATTTCGGTCGAGTGATCGGCGTTTACGTGGTATTGGTATTCCTGATCGCCCAGGCGGTAAATTTCTTCGCTTACGGGATAAAGCCCTCATTCGCCGTTCTGGTTGGCGGCGGGATGATCGTGGCCGGCGGGCTGGTGCTCGCGGCAACCGGTCGAGGCTGACGCTCCGCACTGATTCGCGAGGTCGGAATAATCGCGCTTTATTCTTGGCTTCATCCGAAACTTGTTTATAAAATAATCCAACAGAAAATGCGCTCAGGGGAGGGGTTTTATGCGTGGTTTGATGCAACAGGCGCCATTATTGATCTCTGATTTGATCCGCCACGCTGCGCGGCACCATCCGCGCGCCGAAATTGTTGCCAAACTACCCTCGGGCATCCACCGGCAATCTTATCGCGAAACCGAGCATCGGGCCAAACAATTGGCGCAAGCGCTGGTCCGGCTTGGCGTCACGTTCGGTGATCGTGTCGCGACGCTGGCCTGGAATAGCCACCGCCATGTGGAACTTTATTTTGCGATCTCGGGGATGGGGGCGGTGGTCAACACCATCAACCCACGCCTTGCGCATGAGGATATTGGCTATATCGCGAGCCATGCCGAAGACCGGGTGATTTTCGCCGAGTTGGATTTTGTGCCGATCATTCAAGCGATCGCACCAGGTCTGGCCGGCACGCTGCGCACGGTGGTATTTTTGTGCGATGCGGCAGAATTGCCCGCGCTCGAATTGCCCGGTGCGGTCACGATTTTGGCCTATGAGACGCTGATTGCCCCGGAAAATGGCGCCTATGACTGGCCCAGCTTCGATGAAAACACCGCAAGCGCGCTGTGCTACACGTCAGGCACCACCGGTAAACCGAAAGGGGTGCTGTATTCACACCGCTCGACCGTGTTGCAAGCGATGGCGGTGAATGCCGCCGATTCCTGCGGCCTGCGGGCGGTGGACCGGATGATGCCGGTGGTGCCGATGTTTCATGTGAATGCGTGGTCGCTGCCCTATGCTGCGGCAGCGTGCGGTGCCTCGATGGTGCTGCCGGGGCGGTTTTTGGATGGGGCCAGCCTCTATGAGTTGATCGAGGCCGAGCGGGTGACGTTTTCCGCTGGCGTGCCGACGGTGTGGCTCGGGGTTTTGGAAAATCTGCGCAAAACTGGCGGTAAATTCACTTCGTTGTACCGATTGCTCATCGGTGGTTCGGCTTGTCCGGAAGCCTTGTTCGACGCCTATGGCGCGCTGGGCGTCGAAATCCGGCACGCGTGGGGCATGTCTGAAAGCAGCCCAATCGCGACGATGGCCGCGCCAATTCCGGGTGATGACGCGTCAAGCGCGCATCGGCACCAGCTTAGCCAGGGGCGAGTTTTGTTCGGCATCGACATCCGGATCATGCGCGAGGGGGCCGAGGCCGAATGGGATGGTGCGACGGCGGGTGATTTTGAGCTGCACGGTCATTGGGTGGCCACCGGCTATTATCGGATGCCGCCGAGCGTGACGGCGGATGGCTGGTTTCCAACCGGCGATGTCGGCATGATCGATCCGGTTGGGTTTGTGCAATTGACCGACCGGAGTAAAGATCTAATCAAATCGGGCGGGGAGTGGATTAGCTCGATCGATTTGGAAAATATCGCCGTGGCGCATCCGGCGGTGCGTGAAGCGGCGGTGATTGCGGCGAAACATCCGAAATGGGACGAGCGGCCGTTATTGATCGTGTCGCTTCGGCCCGGCATTACCGCAAGCCGGGATGATTTACTGTCGATTTACGCGGGCAAGGTGGCGAAATGGGCGGTGCCGGATGATGTGGTGATCGTCGATGAATTGCCGCACGGTGCTACCGGGAAATTGCTGAAAACAGCCTTGCGGGCGCAGTTCGCCGCGCATTTGCTTCCGCGCAACGCGGCAGAGTAGGCGAGCGCAATGCCGATCATGGAGTGTTTTTGTGGCACCACCAAAAGTCGCAGAAGAAATATTATGGAAATTTTTATCCGCATCGAACACGGTTGCTTGACGGGCCGCGCGGTTCACCGCACTGATCAATAATCTGACATTGAGGCCTCCATGAACCCGACGAATCCAGCCCATTCCGATCATCCGCAAACGCGCGCGGCGCAAGCCATGGGCGCGATCGACCCGATCACCCGGGCGGTGATCGCGCCGATCCATGTTGCCACCACCTTCATTCGCGATGC
>JBMFWT010000015.1:0-54766 GCA_049964975.1 Acidiphilium sp. | reverse complement strand
CGCGAGAAGCGATAGAAATAGGACTGAACTGTGGTGAATGGCGCAAACTCCCTTGGAATTTGCCGCCATTGGCACCCGGTCGTCAGCATATACAGGATCGCGTTCATGATTGTGCGCAGCGAGACCGAACGGGGCCTGCCGCGCGGATGGCACCTCGGCATAAAGGGTTCGATCAGTGCCCATTCGGGATCCGTCAAATCGCTTGCGTAGCGCAGCCCATCCCGGCAATATCGCGGGCGAGTGATTTCAGTCCAGGCCATCGTCATTCTGTCCGTTGTTGCAGATCGACAGAATCACAACCGGCTGGAATCACTCAACTATCTTTTTCGGTCAGGTTCTTAGGCACTCCGCTAAATCATGCGGGCACGGTCTCGGATGGGAGACCGTGCTTTCGTGATGGGGGCCGACAGAAAATGATCACATCGATTGAAACAGGCGATTCATCGCCGGGCAGTCCGCCAGTCGGTGCGCCTTTTATCGCCTACGCGCAGAATTTCGAGGATATTTTGCTCGCGCGCGTCTTCGCGGGCAAAGATACAGGCTTTTATGTCGATATCGGCGCATTCGATCCATCGATCGGTTCCGTGACCAAAGCCTTCTATGATCGGGGCTGGCGCGGCATCAATATCGAGCCTGGGCTGATTTTTACCAAACTCGCCGCCGAACGGCCCGATGATATCAATCTCAATCTCGCCGTGAGCGATCATCAAGGTGAGGTTGAATTTATCGATGATCCAACCGATCCCGGCCAGTCGCGCATTCCATCATCCGAGGTGCCGGGCGTGTCGCGGCGTCGGGTTGCCAGCGATACACTGACCAACATTCTCGCCGCCCATGCCAACGGGCGCACGCCCGATTTCATCAAAATCGATGTTGAAGGCGCTGAAGAAGCCATCATCACGAGCACCGATTGGCGCCGGGTCCGCCCCACCATTTTGGTCATCGAAGCCACCGAGCCTTGGACCAATCGGCTGGCAAACCAATCCTGGGAGCCGATCCTGCTCGACCAGGGCTATCACCGCGCCTATTTCGACGGCATTAATATGTTTTACCTCCCGCACGAGCATCGCGATTTGCAGCGCCATTTTCTGCTCCCGGTGAATGTGCTCGACCATTTCGTCGTGCATGATCCAGCGATCGCGGTACTGCGTCACGACCTTAAGAAAAGCCGAAATGACCTCGCCGCACGCGAAGCGTCCTATCGGCAAAGTCGTGACGATCAGACGCGCCTGGTCAATCAGGTGCATCAACTCACCGAGAAACTTGAGGCGCATCAAGCCTTTCAACAGCGCCTGACCGATCATCTGGACTGGCCGGACGCGCCACGCGCCTTGCAGCTTTTCCTGCCAATCGCACGTTGGCTGCGCCGATGGGACGCCCCACCCCAACCAGCAACGCCCGCACCACCGAGCGAGGCAGCACCAGCGCCCCCACCAGAACCCACCCTGCGCGCACGGGTCAAATCGCTGCTCTACACGGCCTATCGCCCGTTTCGCCCGATCCTGCGGCCCATCGCTTGGCGGCTCCGCTGGTTCCTGATCGGCGATGTTCGCCATGATTTGGCGAATCTCACCGATCATCTCCATCATCTCAACCAATCCATCACCGAGCTCCAGCGCCTAACACAGGCAGCGAAAGAGCCCTCCTTGGCGCCGGCACCATCCGATCAATTAGTCAATCTGGTCGAAACCGCTTTGGTCACGCTCGCGCTGGATGCCGAACGTCTCGCCGCCGATCATCGCATGGCATCCAACCAGGATGATGAGCATCATGCGCGATCTCATCATTGATGCGCGGTGCCTGCAGGACCCGGCCTTCGCCCGTCGTGGCATTGGCAGTCATGCCGCCGGGCTGATCGCGGGTGGGCACGCGCGCGCTGACATCCGCGCCGCGTGTCGTTTCGTTGCGCTAACCGATCCTGCTTTACCGGCCCTGGCCGACGATTTTCGCACCCTGTTTGATGACAACCGGGTTGTTGCCTATCGGCAGGCGACCGAACGCTGCCTATTCTTGCAACCATCTCCGATGACCCATGATCCGCTCTGGGTCGCGCGGCTGCTGGCCGATCCCAGCGTGCCCAGCATCGCGCTGGTCTATGATTTCATTCCTCATGATTTTCCGCAACATTATCTCACCAACGCCGCAACGCGCGTGCATTACTATGCCAGCCTCGCGTCATTACGCCTCTATGATGGGCTGCTCGCGATTTCCGAGGCAACGCGGCTCCAGCTCGAAAGCTGGGTGGCGCACCGGGCGTCACTGGTCGCGGTCACGGGCGTTGCGCTGCGCCCATCAATGCTGCCACAGCATAACCTGCCCCCAGCGCGGCGCGCTTTGCAGCGTATTCTGGTGCCCAGCGGCGAAGATTGGCGTAAAAATCCCGAAATCGCCGTCCGCGCCCACGCGATGGCGACCGCGCTGCAAAGCCAAGCGGTGACGCTCGAATTTACCGGCTTACCCACCGCCGAAACCCAATCGCGCTTGCGCACGCTGGCACGCCATGAAGACGGAAACCCCGATTTACTGGTGTTTCATCCTTTTCTCGATGATCCCAGCCTCGCGGCACTTTATCGCGCGTGCGACCTCGTCATCGTGCCGTCGCGCAGCGAAGGATTTTCGATCCCGGTGATCGAGGCGATGGCCCAATCAGCCCCGGTGCTGGCCAGTAACTGCCCCGCCCATGCAGAATTGCTCGCCGATGCGGAAGATCGTTTCGATGCCGATGATCCGGCGGACCTGCTGCGATGCTTCAACCATCTCGCAGCCCATCCATCGCATCTGCCCGCAATGACGGCGCGCACCGCCGCGATTTGGCCGCGATTCACCCAAGAACAGGTCAATGCGCGCGCCTGGGATGCCATCGCCACCCTGATTGATCCGCCCCAATCGCTGCCAAAACCGGCCATTGCCCGTCACTATCGGCCACGAATCGCGTTCGTCTCGCCGATGCCCCCCACAGCTTCCGGCTGCGCTGATTTTTCCGAACGCACCTTGCAGAGCTTGGCGCAGCGCGCGGATATTTCGGTTTTTACCAATACCCCCAACCCCCAACTCCCGCCCCAAACAAAGTTTGCCGGCACGCCGGGCCGCTATGCCCATGTCTCAAACCAATTTGACGCCGTGATCGATGTGCTCGGCAATTCCCATTTTCATCAGGCCGAGTTTGATCTCCTGCGCACCCATGGTGCCGCCTGCATCGCGCATGATGCGCGCATGCTCGATTTTTATGTCCATCGCCTGGGCCTTGCACGCGCCTGCGCACAAGCCAGCGCTGAGGCAGGCCGGGTTGTCGCGCCCGAAGAGGTGGAGCATTGGCTGATGCATCCGGGTGAATTGCCGGTGCTGTTTCTCGGTGAAATTGCCGCCGCATCACGTCCACTCTTCGTGCATTCGGCGATCACCGCGCGCCTGATCACCCAACTCTATCAACGCACCGCGATCGTGCTGCCGTTCCCCCCCTATCGCGACTTTACCGATGCGCAACTCAGCGAGGCAGCGCGCGCACAGGTTCGCAGCCAACTGCGCCTCGCGCCCGAAGAGCTGATTATTGCGAGTTTTGGCACAATCAGCCGTGATCGCGCACCGGGCGAACTGATCTGGGCGCTGGATATGCTGCGAAGCTGGGGCTTGCCGGCCCGGCTGGTGCTGATCGGGCAAGCCAGCCCTGATATCGCCGCGATGATTGATCGTCTGGCGGCGGAGGTTGGGGTCAATGTCACAATCATCGCCGATCGTGACAATCAATCGCTCTATCGCGATTGGCTGATTGCCTGTGATGTGGCGGTGCAACTGCGCACCTATGGTTTTGGCGGCTTATCCGGGGCCTTGATCGATTGCATCGGGGCTGGCGTGCCGAGTGTTGCCAATGCCAGCCTCGCTAACGCGATCGAGGCACCCCCCTATGTCGCCACAATCCCCGATGCCCTCTGCGCCCCGTTGTTGGCCGAAGCCATCGCGGACATCATTGAGCCATCCCGCCACCGGCCACGCCCCCTTGCCGCCCGGCGGGCTGATCTCGCCACCCGCAATTTCGATATTTATTGCACAAAATTGATGAATGGGTTGGGCTTCGCATGATTGTGCTCGATTGTACCGAACTTGCGCAAAACCCGATTAATACCGGCATCCAGCGGGTCGTGCGGGCGCTGATCCAGCATTGGCCATCCGAGAGCCCGCTCACCCTCGCAACGTTCGATCCCGCGCGCGGTTTGGTGCAATTACCCGCTGCGGCGCGCGCAATTTTGCTCGATACGAATGCTGCCGCCGACATTATTGAGAGCCGCCTTGCCGCGTTGGGCCCACGCCCGCCCGTGCCGCTCGATGCCACAACCCGCATCTTGGTGCCGGAAGTTTTTTATGATCACGCCCGTTGCAATTTTTATCACACGCTCCCCCCCGGGCGCGCAGCCTTCCTGGTCTACGACCTGATTGCCTATGTGCATCCAGCTCAGATCAATGTGCGCGAAACAGCACCGCTGATGCCCTATCTGCGCGTGCTGCGCGAAGCGCGCCATCTGGCCTTCATCAGTGACCAGACCAGGACGGACTTCATGCGCCGCATCCGCCGCAATCCTGTCGAGCCAGGTCCAGTGCTGCCGCTCGGTGCCGACGGGTTGGCGCTGGAGCGTCAGTTATTTGAGCCTGCGCGCTGCGATTTTCTCAGTATTGGGTCGATCGATGGCCGCAAAAATCAACCTTTGATGATCGCAGCCTTTCAACGCATTTGGCAGCGCGGCAGCACCGTGCGGCTTACCTTGGTTGGTCGCGCCTTTCCCCGCGCTGATCTCTCAGCGCTCGAAGCGGTTGCCAATCATCCCCATTTCACTTGGCATCGCCATGCCACCGATGATGAGCTCCGATCATTGCTGCGGCGTGCGCGCGCGTGCCTCTATTTATCAGAAATCGAAGGCTATGGTTTGCCGCCAGTTGAAAGCCTCTATGCCGGCATCCCCGTGATCGTCCCCCGCTCATTGCCATCCACCAGCGCCTTGCCTCATCGTGGTCAAATTCGTCTGCCCACCCTCACGCCTGAAACAATTGCCGATGCGGTCAGCGTAATGAGTGACACTGCCAATGCCGCACAATTTTGGGCCGAAGCAGCAACCCTCCAGCTTCCACGCTGGGCTGATTTCGCCAGCGAAACCGCCCGTTGGGTCAGCGCATTACGCCCGTAACAAATTTGGCCCTGTGACTCCGATCAAAGGCCAAAGAGATGGCTTGCGCCCAATAGCGTATTGAACACGCCCCAGGCCAGAGGAATTCCCACCAAAAGCCAATAGGCGATGAATCGTGGCTCGGTTGTCGCCATGGCCTTAGCTGGCGCGGGCGCTGGGTTGGCTTCGGACAATTCGGCGAGATTAATGCCGGTGACATCGGTTTGCCAACGATAGATCATTGAATTGCAAAACGCCCCAAATAATAACAATCCCGCCATGATATATAGCGTCACCGTGTATGAATCCGCCTTCGGCACACCCAGGCTGATTTGATAACGCCGAATATAATCGATCAATACCGGCCCCAATACGCCGGCAGCGGACCATGCCGTCAATAACCGTCCATGAATTGCGCCAACATGGCGCACGCCGAAAATATCGCGCAGATAGGCCGGTATGGTGGCGAAGCCACCGCCATACATCGACAAGATCAAACCGAAACAAAGAGCCGTCAGCGCAACGCTACCCAAGACCGCTGTATGCGGCACAATCAAATACAGCGCGATACCGAGAAAGAAGAATATGAAAAAAGTTGCCTTGCGGCCAATCCAATCGGACAACGAGGCCCAGGCAAACCGGCCCCCCATGTTGAACAGCGAGATGAAGCCAACGAAACCCGCTGCCGTGAAGGCGGTGATCCGGCCATGGAACATTTCCTGAATCATCGGGCTGGCTTGGCTAATCACGCCAATTCCAGCGGTAACATTCAGAAATAGCACCAGCCACAAATAATAAAATTGCGGCGTGCGCAAGGCGCCACCCCCGGTAACATCGGTGCTGTTTAACCAGGATGCCGCATTGGTCTGGGCGTCGGCATTGGGCGGCATCCAGCCGGCGGGCGGCACACGCACGATCACAGCACCCAGCGTCATGAAAATCGCATAGACAATACCCAATGTCACGAAGCAGCCGACGATACCGGGTTGCGATGCGGTGGCGAACAAATGCATCAGCAAAACGGACAGCGGCGCACCGATCATCGCGGCGCCGCCAAACCCCATGATTGCAAGTCCGGTGGCCATGCCTGGCCGGTCAGGAAACCACATCAGCAAAGTCCGCACCGGGGAGACATACCCGATCCCAAGCCCGATCCCCCCAATCACCCCATAACCAAGAAACAACACGACCAAACTATGAATGGCAACGCCAAACGCTGCGATCAAAAATCCACCGCCAAAACACGCCGCGGCCAACACCATCGCCCGGCGCGGCCCGACCCGATCAAGCCATCCCCCCGCAAATGCCGATGCGAGGCCCAAAAACAAAATGGCGACAGAGAAAATCCACCCAACGTCAACCAAAGACCAGTTATTTCCGGGATGGCCCGGCCCGCCGATCAATTTGGTCAGCGGCAGGTTAAAGACGCTGAACGCATAAACTTCGCCAATGCATAGATGCACACATAACGCGGCAGGGGGCACCAACCATCGATTATAATTGGCCGGCGCAATTGTTCGCTCGCGATCCAAAATGCTCAGAAACGCCATGTCGCCCCCACCGTGATCAATTGGTTGATATTGCCGTGCCAACGCGTATCCAACAAACAACCCTTTATCGCAGTTTATCGCCCATGCGCAAAAATTATTACGCCGATTCAGAACAAAAGCTTCCGCTGGTCGATCTTGTATGATTTGATCAGCTCGCCGATAACGCGATGATGATTGCAGCGCGGAGCCTTCAAATGTTAAAAACCATGCGCCCATTTTGGCTACCGCTCGTCTTGCGGGCGGTGATCGGCGGCGTGGCGAACGCCGGATCGCACCCCGAATGCGGGTCATGACGACGCCAAGGATCGGCATTGCCGGTATCAGCGGTCGGATGGGCCAATTGCTCGCCGCCGCGATCCCGGCAGCGGGTGCGACATTGGTCGGCGGCACGGGCCGTCACGATGATCTGGCGGCTCTCGCGCGCGGGTGCGATGTCGTGATCGATTTCACCATCGCGGCGGCGATTGCGCCGCACGCGGCGATTCTGGCCCAAACCGGCACGGCCTGGGTGCTCGGCACCACCGGCCAGACCGAGGCGGATCACGCGGCAATCGCCGCCGCCGCGACACAAATCCCCGTTTTCACCGCCGCTAATTTTGCCCCCGGCGTCAATCTGATCCTCGCCCTCGCGCAAATTCTCGCGGCCCAGCTTCCCGCCGCCACGCATGATGCCGAAGTGCTGGAAATGCATCATCGCCAAAAGCGCGATGCACCCTCCGGCACCGCCATCGCGCTCACCCGCGCCATCCAGCGTGGCCGTGGCGCAGAGGCCCCAATCCCAACCGCCAGCCTGCGCGGCGGGCAGATCATTGGCTCGCATACGGCGTTGTTTACGGCCGGTTTTGAGCAAATCACCCTAACCCATCATGCCCTTGATCGCGGCATTTTTGCGGATGGTGCGGTCCGCGCCGCCCTCTGGCTGATCCACCAGCCGCCAGGGCTTTACGGCATGAATGATCTGCTGGCCCTTGATGATATTATCAGGTAATCGCCGTTCATTGCGCTGTTTGGCTTGACCGGTGCGCCAGTTTCCGCCAAGCCGCGTGCGCTCGGGCGTGCGGCCCCGGCGCTGACCCGGCTTCGGGCTGTTTCGCGACAAGAGGAGAAATCCATGCGCGACAAAGGCGAGTTTTTATTCACCTCGGAGTCCGTCTCCGAGGGGCATCCCGACAAAGTCGCGGATCGGATCTCCGATACCGTGCTTGACGCCTATTTGGCGGCTGATCCGTATGCGCGGGTCGCCTGTGAAACGCTGGTGACCACCAATCAGATCGTGCTCGCTGGGGAAACCCGTGGCCCGGCTTCGATCACCCATGAATATCTCGCCCATCTCGCGCGCATGGCCGTGCAGGATATCGGCTATGACCAGGAAGGCTTTTCCTGGCGCAACGCCGCCATCGATGTTTTGCTCCACGCCCAGTCGAGCGATATCGCTGCCGGCGTCGATGCGGCTGGCAACAAAGATGAAGGCGCTGGCGACCAAGGCATTATGTTTGGTTATGCCTGCTCGGAAACCGAGGCGCTGATGCCAGCCCCCATCCATTATTCGCACCTGATTTTGCGCCGCATGGCGGAGTTACGCAAAATCGGCGACAGCCGCGCGATTGGCCTGCAGCCCGATGCAAAAAGCCAGGTCACGCTGAAATATGTCGATGGCAAGCCGGTCGGCGCTACCTCGATCGTGGTGTCCACTCAGCATGACGAGGGAATGACGCAAGGCGCCATCAAGTCCATGCTGCGCCCGCTGATCACCGAATTGCTCCCTGCGGGTTGGATGTGCAGCGACGAGCATTTCTATGTGAACCCCACCGGTAATTTCGTCATTGGCGGCCCGGACGGCGATTGTGGCCTGACCGGGCGTAAAATCATCGTCGATACCTATGGCGGCGCAGCACCCCATGGCGGCGGCGCGTTTTCCGGCAAAGACCCCACCAAGGTCGATCGTTCAGCCGCCTATATGTGTCGCTACCTCGCGAAAAACGTGGTTGCTGCCGGGCTGGCGAGCCGCTGCACCATCCAGGTCAGCTACGCAATCGGCGTGTCGCATCCGCTGTCGGTCTATGTCGATTTGCACGGGACCGGCCACGACGTCGAAGAGAGCAAGATCGAACGGGTCTTGCGCGCGTTGGTGAACCTTACCCCGCGCGGCATTCGCGAGCATCTGCATTTGAACCGGCCGATCTATGTGCCGACCTCATCTTACGGCCATTTTGGCCGCGAACCCGATGCTGAATTGGGCACCTTCACCTGGGAAAAGACTGATCTGGTTCCCGCGCTGAAATCGGCATTTGGACGCTAATCTGAAACCGCCGCCCGACCGTCTTTACGGTCGGGCGCGCGGCCACGCGCTGCGGCCCCGGCAAGTCGCCCTCATGACCGCTTTGCTGCCGCGTCTGCGCTGGCCCGATGTCGGGTTCGCCATCAAACCCGTCAATTTATGGATCGAGGTTGGCGCCGGCAGTTTCGAACATGCCGAGGCGATGGCGCGCGCGAACCCCGCCATCGGCCTCATCGCCTGCGAAGTGTTTGAAAACGGCATCGCGTCGCTGCTGTCGCGCATCGCCCCTGGTGACGCTGACCCGGCCAGCGTCATTCTGCCGGCCAATCTGCGCCTGTACCCTGATGATGCGCGGGCCTTGCTGCGCAGCCTCCCGGATCGGGCTCTCGGCCAGTTATTTCTGATGTTTCCAGACCCCTGGCCCAAAGCCCGCCACGCGAAACGCCGGTTCGTGCATCCGGATATGATCGACGAAATCGCGCGCGTGATGCAAAGCGGCGCGGAATGGCGGATCGCGAGTGATGACCCCACCTATCAACAATGGGTATCCGCCGTCTTTGCAGCGCAGCATGACTTTATCATGACGCAACAAACCACAATACGGCCAGATGACTGGCCAGCAACGCGTTACGAAGCCAAAGCAATTAGGGCAGGGCGGCAACCCTATTATTGGATTTTCCGGCGCGTTTAGCGAATGTCTCGTTGAATTTACCAATAGGTGACATTGACGTATCAATGGCAAACAGGCAATTTAATGCCACCAAGCGGCGGTCGAATGTTCGTTCATATTGGCATTCAGCGTCGCAATGGTTACAAACGCGCACTGCACGAATTTTAAAACACCAAAGCCTGGGGAGCAAAATCCATGAGCGATCAAAGCAATGACATGCCCAATCTCGGCGTCACCGACCATCTTGGTCGGCGTGATCTGATCAAAGCCGGGGCTGGCGTCGGCCTCACCGCCTTGATGGCCGCACCAACGCCGAGCTGGGCTGCGAGCGAAAAACCCATCAAAATCGGCATGGTTGATCCGATCACCAGCATTTTTGCCGCCCTCGGCCATAGCGAAATTAAGGGCGCGAAATTCGCCGAGGAAGAGATTAATAAAAAAGGCGGCATCATGGGCCGTCCGCTGCAGCTGCTTGTCGAGGATAGTGCTGGCAGCCCCGGCACCGCTGTAACCAAAGCAAAGCGTCTGGTGTCGCGCGACAAAGTTGATTTCTTGATCGGCACCGTGAATTCTGCCGCATCGCTCGCGGTCAGCCAATATGCCAACCGGCAAGGCAAGCTATTCGTCGCGACCGGCGGGCACGTGGACAGCCTAACTGGGGCTTCTTGCAATTGGAGCACGTTCCGCACCTGCTCGACCACCTGGATGCTGACGTCCGGCGATTTTGAAACGCTGTTCAAGAAATTCGGCAAGAAATGGTATTTCATCACCACCGACTACGCTTTCGGTGAATCCGAGCAGGCCGATTACACCAAGCAGTTGAAAAAGGCCGGCGGCAGCGTGGTCGGCGGCGCGCTCGCGCCCGTCGGCACCACCGATTTCTCGTCCTATCTGATCGATGTGAAAGCCAAAAAGCCTGACGTGCTTTGTTTGTTGCTGGCCGGTGATGATCAGGTGAACTGCATGAAGCAGATCGCCCAATTCGGCATCGACAAGAATATTGCGGTTGGTGGCGCGTTGATGGAGCTTGAAGTGCTGCAAGCGCTGCCCGAAGCCGCCCGCTATGGGTGGTGGACCATGGAGTGGTACTGGAACCAGCCGAAAACGCCGCATGTTGCGGAATTCGTCAGCGCGTATAAGGCGAAATATAAGGGCCAATACCCCTCGGCGCGCTCCTGGTTCGGCTATGCAACGGTTCATGCCATTAAGCTCGCAGTCGAAAAAGCCAAATCGACTGAGACCATCAAGGTCGTCCGGGCGATGGAAGGCTTGGTGCTACCGCCCGAAGTGGCGCTGCAACCCGGTGCGCCGGAATATCGCGCTGCCGATCATCAACTGATCCTGTCGATGTTCCCCGGGCACGCCATCCAGACCGGCAAATATCCGAACCTGTTCGATGTTTCAGCGATTGTTCCAGGGGCGCAATTGGCCCTGCCAGCCTCGGCAACTGACTGCAAAATGAAATATCCAGCCTAATTCTGCACTCATCGCGAAATCCGGGCGGTGCCGTGCCAACGGTGCCGCCCGTTTTAATCGAATAAGACCGAGGTTTTTATGGTATTATTGCTGTTCAACGCGTTCAACGGGCTGATCCAAGGGGCATTCTACGCGCTGATGGCCCTCGGTCTCGCGCTGATCCTGGGGCTCAACGCAACGATCAATTTTGCCCATGGCGCTTTCATGGCGCTTGCCGCTTATTTTGCCTTCACCATTTTTCCTTATACCGGCTTTTGGGGCGCTTTGTTCATTGCGCCGTTGCTGGCGGCGGCGGTGGGGTTTGTGGTTGAAACCACGATGGTCCGGCGCCTCTATACCCGGAAAGATCCGATCTATACGTTGCTGCTCACCTTCGGCCTTGCGCTGATCTTGCAAGATTTGATCCGCACCATCTGGGGCGCCCAAGGTCAGCCGCTCGCCATCCCCGCAATGCTGAACCACCCGCTCAGCAATACCTATTTCTTCCTCACCGGTTATCGTCTGTTCGTGGTCGGCGTTGCCTTGCTTAGTACCGGCGCGCTATTCGCGGTGTTGCGCTTCTCGCGGATTGGCATTCGGATTCGCGCTGGCAATAGCGATTTGGAAACCATCGCAGCATTGGGCGTGAATATTTATCTGCTCCGCACGATCAATTTCATGATCGGTATTTTGTTCGCAGGTGTCGCGGGCATCCTCGCCGCCGGCCAGCTCGGCCTGTCGCCGACGATCGGTGACGCGTTGATCATGCCGGCCTTCGTCGCCATCGTGGTGGGCGGCGTCGGCTCGCTGCTCGGCTCCTTGCTCGGCGGGTTGATTATCGGCCTTGCCTCCGGCATCGTCACAACATTCGCACCCGCCGCGAGTGAAGTGGTGATTTATGTGATCATGGGCGTCATGCTGGTGGTCAGACCCCGTGGTTTGCTTGGACAGGAGGGATTGTTCGAATGAGCACACCCGCGTCCGTATCGCGCACCGATGCTTCAACCACAGCAACCAACCCGCGTTTCAACCGCCGGGTCATCGGCAATTTGTTGCTTGGTTTGGTGCTGATCGCCGTGCCGTTCTGGCTTCCTTTGGTCGGCGGCTATACCGATCTGGCCTCCCGCGTGTTGATTTACGCGCTGGCCGCCATGGGCCTTAATTTGCTGCTCGGCTTCACCGGCGGCCTATCCTTTGGTCACGCGGCCTATTTCGGTCTCGGCGCTTATGGTGTTGGGCTGATGTTGAAATACGAGACCCATAATATTTTTCTTGCCCTGCTCGCGGGCACCTTGCTCGGCGGTGCCGCCGCCGCCCTGCTCGGCCCGATCGCCGCCCGGCGCCGCGGCATCTATTTCTCGATGATTACCATCGCGATTGGTCAAATGTTCTATTTCATCGCGGTGCGCTGGAATGATTTCACCGGCGGCTATGACGGCCTCACCGGCTTCTCGCGTCACCCGGTTCATCTACCCGGCCTCACGCTGCCCATGGGCTCGTTGGATTTTTATTATATGGTGCTCATCTGCTTTGGCCTCGGGGCCTGGGTGCTCTGGACCATTTTGAACTCGCCGCTCGGCCACACGTTTGTTGCGATTCGTGAAAACCACAAACGCCTGACCTTCCTCGGCATTCGCACCCAACGCTATATTGCGATCTCGTTTGCGATTTCCGGCACCATCGCGGCACTCGCGGGTGGGCTTGATGCCATGTATGGCAATTTTACCTCGCCCAACGTGCTGGAATACACCCTGTCCGGCAATTTCCTGATCATCGCCGTGCTCGGTGGCATGCGCAATTTCTGGGGACCGCTGGTGGGGGCTGTCATCTTTATTCTGGTGCGCGATTATGTCAGCTCGATCACCCATAATTGGATGACCGTGATCGGCCTTATTTTCGTCGTTTCGGTGCTTTTCTTCCCGCTCGGTATCTTGGGGTCGATCAAAGATTGGCGGGCGCTCATCTCGCCCCGAATTCGTGAACAGGACGCCCCATGAGCCTCCTCGAACTGCAATCGGTCGGTCGGCGTTTCGGCGCCCTGCAGGCCCTGTCCAACATTTCGCTGAATGTCGATCAAGGCGAGCTGCGCGCCATCATCGGCCCGAACGGTGCTGGCAAAACCACGTTGTTCAACCTGATCAGCGGATTTTTTCCGCCAACGGAGGGAGCGATCATTTTCGATGGCAGCCCGATCACGGCGGTCAATCCCGCCTCGCTCGTGCGTCGCGGCATCATTCGCACCTTTCAGATTACCGAGATTTTTCTCTCGCTCACGGTCGCTGAAAATCTACGCGCCGCCGTTGAAACGGCCATGGGGCTCAATCTGCGCCCTTGGGTTTCGCGGGCCACGCGGGCGCGCATCGAAGCGCGTGTCGCTGAGCTCATGGAAATCGTCCAAATCAGCGGCAAAGCGGACCGGATCGCCGGTGAATTATCCCACGGTGATCAGCGTGTGGTTGAAATCGGCATCGCTCTCTCGCGCGCACCCAAGCTGCTCCTGCTCGATGAACCCACCGCCGGCATGGGTGATGAAGAAACCCATCACATGACGGCGCTGATCCGCCGGCTGAACAAGGACCAGGGCATCACCATCCTGTTTGTCGAGCATGACATGGCCATCGTGTTTGGCATCGCTGATCGCATCACCGTGCTCGATAACGGCAGCATGCTCGCCGAGGGCAACGCCGCCGAAATCGCCGCCAATCCGCGCGTGCAATCAGCCTATCTGGGGAACGCCGCATGAGCACCGTCCTCGCTGCCGACGATCTGAATACCTATTACGGCAAAAGCCACATTCTGCACGGCGTCTCGCTCAGCGTGAATGAAGGTGAATTGATCGCTCTGCTTGGCCGCAACGGGGCGGGTAAAACCACCACCATGCGCAGCATCATGGGCCTCACCCCGCCGCGCAGTGGCCGTGTGCAGCTCTTCGGCCAGGATGTCACCGGCAAGCCGCCTTATCGGATCGCTAGTCTCGGGGTCGGCTACGTGCCTGAGGGGCGGAAAATCTTCGGCCATCTCACCGTCCATGAAAATCTATTGGTCCCGCCGCAAACCAAAGGCCCCTGGACCATTGATGCGGTTTATAAATTATTCCCCCGTTTGGAAGAGCGTCGCACCAGCAAAGGTGGCCGCTTATCCGGCGGCGAGCAGGAAATGCTCGCCATCGCCCGCGCTTTGCTGCTCAACCCGCGCTTTCTGATCCTTGATGAACCCTCGCAAGGTCTGGCGCCGGTCATCGTGCAGGAAGTCATGCGCACCATCGCTCGGATGAAATCAGAAGGCATGTCGATCTTGCTGGTCGAGCAGAACGCCTTCCTCGCCCTGCAACTGGCCGACCGCGCTTACGTGCTCTCGGATGGTGAAGTTGCTTATCATGGCCCGGCGGCTGAACTCGCCGCCGACAAAGAGCGCATCGAAGCGCTCGCCGGCGTTGCGCACGCGGGGTGACCGCGCCGCCTCAACCCGGCCATGCGTTCGCATCGGTTGGCGGCCACTCTCGCCGCGCCCAAGCTGAGCCGAACAGTCAAAGGTAAACCATGTCCGTCGTGACCACGGCGCCCGCCACCGCGACCAATCAAGAAGCTGCCCGGGTGATGGTCGCCGGTGTCGCCAGCATGTTGCTCACCGTCGGCCTCGCCCGTTTCATGTACACCCCGCTGCTGCCGATCATGCAGCATCAAGCCGGGCTGACCACCCTCCAAGGCGGCTGGCTCGCTACCATCAATTATGCCGGCTATATGAGCGGCGCCCTCCTCACCGCCTTGATCGGCGACATCCACACCAAATTCCGCGCCTATCGCGCTGGTCTCATCATCGCCCTGCTCAGCACGGCTGGCATGGGTTTGACCGAAAACGTCCTGCTTTGGGCCATTTTACGCTTCATCGCGGGCCTCTCCAGCGTTGCCGGTTTGCTGCTCGGGTCGGGTCTGGTGTTGCATTGGCTCCGTCATCATGGCCGCAGGCTCGAACTCGGCATCCATTTCGGCGGCGTCGGTCTTGGCATCGCCGTTTCCGGCTTGTTGGCTATCGCAATGGCGGGCAAGCTCACCTGGTCGCAGCAATGGTTCGCCGCAGGCGCGTTTGGCATTTTGATTTTCATCCCGGCCTGGTTCTGGCTTCCCGCACCGCCGCACACAGAACGGGGCGCAACCCCCACCCATGCGGATCGGCCCCCATCGCACCGTTGGATCATTTTCTTTACCGCCGCATATTTTTGCGCCGGTGTCGGTTACGTCGTCAGCGCGACCTTCATTGTCGCGATTGCGGCCAAGCTGCCGGCCTTGCATGGTTTTGGTAATCTGGCCTGGGTGGTGGTGGGCCTTGCCGCCATGCCATCCTGTCCGCTCTGGGACCGGCTCGCCCGCCGCACCGGTGACATCCAAGCCCTGCTCTGGGCGTTCGCCGTGCTCATCCTGGCCATCCTGCTCTCTGCCTTTACCAAGACCCTGCTTCCCAGCTTGGTTAGTGCGGCGCTCTATGGCGGCTCTTTCAACGGCATCACCAGCATGACGCTCACCATCATCGGTCGCCTCTATCCCAGCAATCCTGCCAAAGCGATGGCGCGGATGACCATCAGCTTCGGCGCCGCCCAAATTATCGCGCCCGCCATCGGCGGCACCATCGCCCATTACACCGGCAGCTATCGCGGCGCCCTGCTGATGGCGGCGGCAACCATGATCATCGGCATCATCCTGCTCCTGCCGTTGCGCCGCACCGCCAGCGCTTGACAAGTCATCGCCTGCAAGCGACTAACATTGATCAATTTTAAGGGGGAATTGGATGTCGCCGATCGTCAAAACGCTGCGTGACAGCTCAGAATCAGGCTATAGCATCGCGTTGACAGTTCTGGGCATTTTGCTCTGGATCTATTTTATTTTCATCATCATCACCGTGATGGTCCTGCGCCCTGCGGTGGGGGTGGTCTATATTTTATATATTATTGGCGGGGTTATTTTCGCGGTGATATCAGCCGGTTGGTATCGCGCCCATGCCTTCGGCAACATGACCATGCTCAGCCCGCGGCAATTTCCCGAGCTGCATAAAATGGTCGTCGACGGTGCTGCCCAGCTCGGCATGGCGCAGCCGCCTACAACATTTCTCTATAATTCCAACGGCCTGTTAAATGCCTTTGCCCGCCGCTTGCTTGGCCGCCCCTTCGTGTTTCTCACAGCGTCCTTGGTTGACGTGCAAAATGATGAGCAGGTCCGTTTTGTCATCGGTCATGAATTGGGCCACCATGCGGCGGGTCACCTCAACCCGATCAAGCATTTCGTCCAATTGCCTGGCCACCTGATCCCGTTTTTAGGCAAAGCCTATTCGCGTTCGCGCGAATATACCTGTGATAGTATTGGCTGCTATCTTTCTGGCGATGCGGAAGCGGCGCGCAGTGCGCTTGGCATGCTCGGCTGCGGTTGTCGGCGTCTGAACACCACGCTGAATTGCGAAGCCTTTGCTGATCAGGAAGGGCTGGTCCCGCCGTTTTTCGGCTATCTGACCGAGATTTTCCGAACCCACCCGCGTCTCACCCGCCGCATCCGGGCGATCCGTGCGCATGTGCAACGCGCCGAATTGCTGCGTGCCCACGCGGCCCAGCCTAGCCCGACAGCGCCAGTGATTGCCCAATATCGGCCGGATTATCCAGGCACCGCACAATGAATTGTGCCAGATCACCCCGGCTGATGGTCTGCTTGCCAATTTGGCCGTTACGATCCGCGCGATAATGCCCGGTGCTTGGTTGATCAACCAAGCCCACCGGCTGGACGATCGTCCAATCCAACCCTGACTGACGCAGCAGCGTCTCCTGCCGCTCTTTGTCGGCCATATGTTCGCGCAGCACCACCGCATAAAACAGCTTGAACATCATGGGCATCATGGTCCGGGTCGCGCCCACACCAAAAGCGGTGACGCACACCACCCGCCGGCAACCATGGGCCTGCATGCCCGCAATAATATGCCGCGTGCCCACCTCGCACACGTCACGCGCGGTGGTGCGTTGAGCACCCAGCATCAGCGCAAACGGATTTTGCGAATTACCGAGGCTCACCACAACCCGGTCATGACCCGCAATCGCGGCGGCCACATCAGCCGCACGCATCACATCCCCAACAATAACCGACAATCCGGCAGGTCGATCAGCAGCCAAGGCCAACCGGGCCGGGTCGCGAACAAAGGCGGTAACGGTCTCGCCAGCATCCAACAAGGCGCGAATAACCGCAACGCCGGTGCCACCACTCGCTCCAAAAACAATCACCGCCATGCTGCACTCTCCCCCGGATCAATCCGGTACGGCAGTTTACATCGCGTTGAGTGGAATTTTCAAATAAGCGGTCCCGTTATCCTCGGCCTTCGGCATTTCGCCAGCGCGCATATTCACCTGGATCGAGGGCAGGATCAGCTTGGGCATGGACAAGGTCTTGTCACGCGCCTCACGCATCGCGACAAACTCATCCTCGCTGATCCCATCACGCACATGGATATTTTTCGCCCGCTCCTCGGCAACGGTGGTCTCCCAGGCATAATGATCGCGTCCCGCCGGGCGATAATCATGGCAGAGAAACAGCCGCGTCTCCGGCGGCAAGGCAAAGATTTTCTGAATCGATTGATACAAAATCCGCGCATCGCCGCCGGGGAAATCGCAGCGCGCCGTGCCGTAATCGGGCATGAACAGCGTATCGCCGACAAAGGCGGCATCGCCAATCAACCATGTCATGCAGGCCGGCGTATGGCCCGGCGTGTGCATGACCAACCCATCGATTGTGCCGATGGAAAAGTGATCGCCATCATTGAACAGCCGATCGAACTGGCTGCCATCGCGCTGAAACTCCGACCCTTCATTGAAAATTTTGCCAAAAATCGTCTGCACATCAATGATATGCGCACCAATCCCGATCTTGCCGCCCACTTTCTGCTGAATATAGGGCGCTGCCGACAAATGATCGGCATGAACATGCGTCTCCAAAATCCAGTCAACCTTCAGATCATGCTCTTTCAAATAGGCCAAAATCTGATCGGCCGCTGCGGTTGAGGTCCGCCCCGAGGCTTGATCGAACACCAAAACCGTATCGATAATCGCACAGGATTTCGATACAGGATCCGTGACGACATAGCTGACCGTATTGGTCGGCTCATCGAAAAACGCCTGAACGTCTGGCTTTGCACCTGTCAAATTGCCCATGGTCTTGTCCCGATAAAACACGCGATTGAGGATCACCCGCGTCCGGCCACCAACAAGGCCGGCCGCGACTATCCTATCACTTGGATCAATAGCCGATAAATGCAAGTTAAGCGATATATTTAATCGGGGCGAAGGGCGGGGCCGCGAGCGAAGGGCGATGGAAAGGAGCGAAAAGATGATTTCAGGCGGCGGCCTCGCTCAACACCCCGCGCCGGATTTGATCTTCCTCGATTGATTCAAACAACGCTTTGAAATTCCCCTCGCCAAAGCCGTCATCGCCCTTGCGTTGAATAAACTCAAAGAAAATCGGCCCAATCACCAGCTTGGAGAAAATCTGCAACAGCACGCGCACCCGCCCGTCTGCCTCAACCCCTTCGCCATCGATCAAAATGCCAAGCCGCCGCAAAGTCTCCACCGGCTCGCGATGGCCATGCACCCGCTCGCGCGACCGCTCATAATAAATATCAGGCGGCGGCGGCATGAATTCGAGGCCACGCGCACCAATCGCTTCGACCGAGCGATAAATATCCTCAGTTCCCACCGCGATATGCTGAATGCCCTCGCCCTTATAGGCGCGCAGATATTCCTCGATCTGGCTCTTATCATCGGCACTTTCATTAATCGGGATCCGAATTTTGCCACAGGGTGACGTCAGCGCCCGGCTGATCAGCCCGGTCATTTTGCCTTCAATCGCGAAAAACCGGATTTCCTTAAAATTGAACACGTGGCTGTAAAAATCATACCATGTGCTCATCGCGTTGCGCGCCACATTATGGGTCAGATGATCGATATAATGAAACCCAACGCCTTGCGGCTGCGGGTCCACCGCGCCGAGCCAGTCAAATTCGGCCGCATAGGGCGAGCCTTTCTCGCCATAATTCTCCACCAAATACAGGAGTGATCCGCCAATCCCCACAACCGCCGGCACATCCAGAATCTTGTCCGCCCCTCGATATTCAACAGCGCCATAATCAAGGCAGCGCTTGAGTGCGTGCTGCGCATCCACCACCCGCCACGCCATCGAGGGTGCGCACGGCCCGTGCTGCGCGCAAAAACGCCCAGCATGGCTCTGTTGCTCCCGATTGATCAGGTAATTGATCGATCCTTGCCGATAGAGCGAAATGTCCTGCGTGCGATGCCGCGCCACCTCCTGATAGCCCATCTGCTCGAACAATGTTTCCAAAGCACCAGGCTCGGTGCTGGCGAATTCAACAAATTCGAACCCATCCGTGCCCGCCACGTTCACATCATCAATTCGTGCCACCGGCGCATCGTGCGGAAAAGGACCCATCAGACAACTCCCAATTTTGATGAGAATGATTTTAGGCGCGGCGCCGCGATAATGGCTTGCAAATTTCACATAATCAGCCTTACATATGCACAGAATTCGCGCATCAGAGCAAAAATATGCAATCAGTCAGCATTGATGGTCCCGACATCGCAATCCTGCGCGCCTTGCAGCGTGACGCGAGTCTGACCAACGCCCAGCTTGCCGATCAGGTTCACCTATCCGCCTCGCAATGTTCCCGCCGCCGCGCCGCCCTCGAAGCCAGCGGCCTGATCAAGGGCTATGCCGCCCGCCTCAATGCCGAAGCCCTCGGTTTTGGCTTGCGCGCGATCACCCGGATCAATTTGCGCACCCATGGCGGCGATAACGATGATAATTTCGTCGCGTTCATCCGGCGTCACGGCCAAATTCGCGGCGCCTTTTCCGTGTCGGGCGATGCGGATTACCTGCTCGATATTCACGTGCGCGATCTGCGCGAATTCGCTGAATTCATCCATCACCATCTGCTCGCCCACCCGCTCGTGGCCCAGGTTCGCTCTGAAATCGTGCTGATGACCATCAAGGATGATGGTGAATTGCCCTTGTTGCGCTAACAGAAATCATCGATGAGGAAACCATGACGATCGCCACCATGTCCGGCTTTGGTAATGATTTTGCCACCGAAGCTCTGCCCGGTGCTTTGCCGCAGGGCCAGAACTCGCCGCAAAACTGCCCATACGGCCTGTACGCCGAGCAGCTTTCCGGCTCGCCCTTCACCGCCCCGCGCGCGACCAATGAACGGTCCTGGCTCTACCGGATCAGCCCCTCCGTGCTGCATTTCGGCCAATTCACCCGCACCGGCCACCCATTCTGGCAAACCGCGCCGCATCGCCCGGATCATGGCCTATCACTGGGTCCACTCCGTTGGGGGCCAGTGCCGGTGCCAACGGAAAAATCGAGCTTTCTCGATGGTATCCGCACCATCACGACGGCGGGCGATGCTGATAGCCGCACCGGCTGTGCCATCCATCTCTATCTGGCGAACGCACCGATGACTGATTGTTATTTCGCCAATGCCGATGGCGAAATGCTGATCGTGCCGCAAATCGGCGCGTTGCGGATCGCCACCGAACTCGGCGTGATCGAAATCGCCCCCGCCGAGATTGCCATCATCCCGCGCGGCATGATTTTCCGGGTCGATCCGCTTGAGGCTGAAGCGCGGGGCTATCTCTGCGAAAATTATGGCGCGCCATTCACCCTGCCTGATCGCGGGCCGATCGGGGCTAATTGCCTGGCCAATGCCCGTGATTTCAAAACCCCCGTCGCCGCCTATGAAGATTGCGCCGCTCCAGGCCATCTCACGCTCAAATGGGGCGGCCAATTTCACCAAAAAACCCTCACCCATTCACCGCTTGATGTCGTCGCTTGGCATGGCAACTACGCACCCTATAGCTATAATCTTCGCCATTTCGCGCCCATCGGCGCTATCGGCTTTGATCACCCCGATCCATCAATCTTTACGGTCCTGACCGCACCTAGCGGCGAGGCCGGAACCGCCAATATCGATTTCGTGATTTTTCCCGAACGCTGGATGGTCGCTGAACATTCGTTCCGTCCCCCTTGGTATCATCGTAACATCATGTCAGAATTTATGGGACTAATCGAAGGTCGATACGATGCGAAGGAAACCGGCTTTGCCCCCGGGGCGATGAGTTTGCATAACGCGATGTTGCCGCATGGCCCCGACACTGAAGCCTTTCTCAAAGCCAGCACCACGACGCTGGCACCGGTCAAGCTCACCAACACGCTGGCTTTCATGTTTGAAACCCGCCTGCCGCAATATCTCACGGCGTTTTCGGCATCCTTGCCAACGCTCGACCCGCAGTACACCGCCTGCTGGCACGGGCTGCCGCGCCGATTTGACCCGGCCAACCGGGAGGGCAGGGGACTATGAAACTCGCATCGCGGCGCAACGGCCAGCCGGATGGCCAACTTGTGGTGGTCAGCCGCGACCTCACCCGCTACACCCCAGCGGACCCGATCGCGCAAACCCTGCAGCAGGCGCTCGATGATTGGGCAGCACTCGCCCCACGCCTGCAATCACTGGCCGATCAACTCGAAGCAGGCAGTGTTCCCGATCATCGTTTTCATGAGCGCGAAGCGTTAGCGCCCTTGCCGCGCGCCTATCAATTTCTTGATGGCTCGGCCTACGTCAATCATGTCGAGCTGGTGCGCCAAGCCCGTGGTGCGGCCATGCCCGAGCGGTTTTGGACCGATCCGCTGATGTATCAAGGCTGCTCGGATCATTTTCTCGCCCCGCGTGATCCGATCCCGCAGCCATCGCCGGAGTCCGGGCTTGATTTCGAGGCCGAACTTGCGGTGATCACCGGCCCGGTCAGCGCAGGAACCAGCCCCGCCGAGGCCGGTGGCGCGATCAAGCTGGTCATGCTGCTCAATGATATTTCGCTCCGCCATGTCATCGCGTCAGAATTGCCCAAAGGCTTTGGCTTTGTGCATGGCAAGCCGGCCTCGGCCTGTTCGCCCGTCGCGGTCACGCCGGATGAGCTTGGTCCGTCATGGGATGGTGGGCGGCTGCATCGCCCGATGCGGGTGACGCTGAATAACCAAATATTCGGCCACCCCGATTGCGGCACCGATATGATTTTTGACTTCCCAACCTTAATCGCCCATGCCGCCACAACCCGGCCCTTGATGGCCGGCAGCATCATTGGCTCTGGCACCATCTCCAACCGCGATCCCGCCGGCACCATCGGCTATGCCTGCCTTGCCGAACGCCGCGCCGTCGAGACCATTCAAACCGGCGCGCCGCGCACACCCTTCCTGATCTCCGGCGATGTGGTGCGCATCGAGCTGCGCGGCCCCGGTGGCCAATCGATTTTCGGGGCGATCGAACAGCAGGTTGCCTAACGCCGGGGATCACGCCTAGAAGCGGGGGCGCCGCATCGGCGCGTTCCCCGGAGCCCGACGCGCTGATGTCCATTATCCTGTTCCTGACCGTTGTTATCGTCTGGGGCCTGACCTGGTTTGCCATTCACCTGCAACTCGGATCAACGCCGGATGTCGTCTCGATCTTCTGGCGCTTCGCCAGCGCCGCGATCCTGCTTTGGGTCATCCTGCTCGTCACCAAATCCTATCGCCCGGGGCCATGGCGCCGCCATATCGGCTATGCCGGTTTGGGTCTTTGCCTGTTTTCG
Source organism: Acidiphilium sp. (assembly GCA_049964975.1). Taxonomy (GTDB): domain Bacteria; phylum Pseudomonadota; class Alphaproteobacteria; order Acetobacterales; family Acetobacteraceae; genus Acidiphilium. The sequence continues at coordinate 32,001 of JBMFWT010000015.1, read as the reverse complement.
GTCAATTTCCTATTTCTCTACGCTGCCGGTCGCCATATTTCGAGCGGGCTGGAATCGGTGGTGTTCAGTCTCGCCACCGTCCTCAACGTCTTCAACCAATTCCTGTTTCGCCGTATCCGCCCAAGCCTGCGCGTGCTGTCCGGCGCAGCGCTCGGCACCGGCGGCGTCGTGCTGTTGTTCGCGGATCAATGGGTTGGCCCGCCCGTGAGTCCGGTTGGTATTTTGCTCGCCCTTGCGGGCACCTATTCCTTCTCGCTTGGTAATTTACTGTCAACGCGCATCACCGCCGATGGTACCACCCTGGCCAACGCGATGGTCCGGGCCATGAGTTGGGGGTCCGCTGGTCTCGGCATTCTGGTGGTGGCCACCGGGCATAATTTCGGGGTCAGCCTCAACCGGTTTTATCTCGGCGGTCTGGCTTACCTCTCGGTATTCGGAACCCTGATCGGCTTCTTTGCCTATCTCACGTTGGTTGCCCGCATCGGTGCATCGCGCGCCGCCTATGTCACGGTCATTACCCCGGTGGTCGCACTCACCATGTCCACCTTGTTTGAGTCCTATCACTGGACCGGCCTGGCCATTCCCGCCACCTTTTTGATCCTCCTGGGCAATTTGGTGATTTTCCTGCCCATCCGCGCAAATCGGTCAGCACAACGCAGGCTTGCTGAATAAGCATTATTCGCCATCGAAAATGGCGATTATAGCATATTTTATGGATATATTGATGTTTAAAACATGATTTCTGCCGGTCAGCTCAAGGCTGCGCGGGCGCTGCTGGGCATCGATCAAAAGGAGTTGGCCCAGCTCTCCGGCCTGTCGTTGCCCACCATCCAGCGGATGGAGAGCAGCGAGGGCGTCATTCGCGGCAATGTCGACTCGCTGATGAAGCTTCTCGAAGCGCTTGATCGTGCCGGGGTCATCATCATCAGACCGGGCGATGTGTCGGATGGTAATGCCGGGCGCGGCGTTCGCCTCAAAAGCCCATAACCGACCATGACGCCGATCATCCTGATTGCGGCCCTCGCGTCCATCATCCTGGCTGGAGCGGGTGGGGCGTGGGCGCATCGGCGGATCGGGCGCTGGATTGTCTATGGCGGTTCACTCGGCATCGCGCTGGTGGTTTTGCTGGCATCGCTGGCGCAGCTCGCTTTTGGTGTGGCCCCAGAGCCGCAGGTGATTTTACCCATCGGCCTGCCGCAGCTTGGCATGCGTTTCAGCATGGACGCGCTGGCAGCCGCCTTTCTCATCATGATCAATCTCGGTGCCGGCGCGGCCAGCCTGTTTGCACTCGGCTACGCCCGGCATGACCACGAACCGGCGCGGATTTTGCCATTCTACCCAGTCTTTCTCGCCGCCATGAACCTCGTCGTGATCGCGTCTGATGCCTATAGTTTCCTGTTATGCTGGGAATTAATGTCCCTGGCCTCGTGGGCTTTGGTGATGGCCCATCATAACGATGTCGAAACCCGGCGCGCCGGGATGATTTATCTGCTCATGGCGAGTGCGGGCACGCTGGCTCTGCTGCTTTGTTTTGGCGTGCTCGCGGGCGCGGGCGGGCATTATGCATTCACCGCGATGCAGCGCCTGCCGCATTCGGCCAAAGCCAGCGCGGCCATTTTGATCCTCGCTTTGTTGGGCGCCGGCTCCAAGGCTGGGTTGGTGCCGCTGCATGTTTGGCTGCCGCGCGCACACCCGGCGGCACCCAGCCATGTCTCCGCGCTGATGAGCGGCGTGATGACCAAAGTCGCGATCTATGCCTTTATTCGCATCGTGTTCGTCTTGGCTGGCCCTGCCGCTTGGTGGTGGGGCCTCGTGGTGTTGCTCGCGGGCGGCATCACCGCCGTTCTCGGCGTGCTGTATGCGCTGATGGAAGACGATATCAAAACAATTCTCGCCTATAGCACGATTGAAAATGTCGGTTTGATTTTCGCTGGGCTTGGCCTCGCTTTGGCCTTCAAAGCCGATGGCATGATGGCCGCCGCCGCTTTGGCCCTCACCGCCGCGTTGTTTCACGCGTTCAACCATATGCTGTTCAAATCGACGCTGTTTTTCGGCGCGGGTGCAATCCACCACGCAACGGGCACGCGCGATCTCGCACAGCTTGGCGGGTTGATCCACCGGATGAAAATCAGCGCCGTGCCGATGTTGATCGCCGCGATGGCGATTGCCGCTCTGCCGCCGCTGAACGGCTTTGCCTCCGAATGGTTGCTGCTCCAAGCCATCCTGCTCAGCCCGGCCTTGCCGCAATTCGGCCTCAAGCTCGCTGTGCCAGCCATTGGCGCCCTGATTGCGTTAGCGGCGGCGTTCGCATCCGCTTGTTTCGTCCGGCTGTTTGGCATCGCCTATCTCGGCAAACCACGCAGCCAAGCCGCCAGCATCGCCGATGAAACCGATATCGCCTCGCGCAGCGCGATGATCGGCCTCGCAGCACTCTGCGTGATCGTCGGCGTGCTCCCCGGCTTCATGATTGATCTGTTCGCGCCGGTGTCTAACAATCTACTCGGCGCACGCGTGCCCACCCAAGCGGGCATGTCCTGGCTGACGATTGTGCCGGTCACCGCCAGCCGCAGTGCCTATGACCCGCTGCTCATCGCTCTGTTCGTGGCCATCAGCACAGGCCTCGCTTTCCTCGTCCTGCGCCGGTTTGGCGCGCGCAACATCCGCCGTGCGCCAGCCTGGGCCTGCGGATACAGCGAGAACGGCGCACAGCCGCAACCGCACTCCAGCCAATATACACCCTCCGGCTTTGCCCAACCAATCCGCCGTGTATTCGCCACCGGATTATTCCGTGCGCGCGATACCGTGATGATGCCGGCACCCGGCGATGGCGCACCCGCCCGCTTCACCACCACCTGGGTCGATCCTGCTTGGGTCGCGCTGTACCTGACGCTGCTGACCGCCCTTGACTGGACGGCGGACCGGATGAACCGCCTGCAATTTCTAACCATCCGGCGCTACTTGGCTTTTGTATTCGTCGCCCTGGTCGCCTTATTGGTATGGGTTGCGTTATGGCGCTGATCGCCCCTTTATTGCTGCAATTATTCCAAATGGTCTTGGTCCTGGCCATCGCGCCATTGCTCACCGGATGGGTGCGGGTGCTGAAGGCCCGGCTGCAACGCCGCGCCGGCCCACCTTTGCTGCAAGTCTATCGTGATCTGCTCAAGCTGATCCGCAAGGACATGATCATCGCGACCGATATTTCCTGGATTTATCGCGCCAGCCCTTATGCCGTATTTGCCTTGGGTTGGGTGGCTGCATCCTTGGTGCCGAGTTTTGGCACCAACCTGCTCTTCTCCTGGTCGGGGGACTTGATTGTGATCGTTGCGTTGTTAGGCACCGCACGATTTTGCCAAATGCTGGCAGCGCTTGATCTCGGCACCGCCTTTGGGGGTCTTGGTGCCAGCCGAGAGGCGATGTTTGCTTCGCTCGCTGAACCGGCCATGTTGATGATTGTCTTCACTGTCGCACTAATCGCCGGCTCCAGCCAATTATCGGTGATCGCTGATTTCATGCATTCGGGGGCAGCCGGATTGCGTCTGTCCCTCGGTCTTGGTTTGGTGGCGCTGGTCATTGTGGCGCTGGCCGAAACCGGACGTTTTCCGGTCGATAACCCAGCCACCCATCTAGAACTCACTATGGTCCATGAGGCCATGATCCTGGATTATACCGGGCGGCATCTGGCACTCCTCGAACTCGCCCACGCGTTGAAACTAACGCTCTATATGTCGATGATTGCTTGCATCTTCGTGCCCTTAGGCATGGCCGGCCCTGGAGCCGCCCCCGCCGCTTTGGCATTCGGCCTGCTCGCCTATCTGATCAAACTCATCATCGGCGCTGCATTACTGGCCGTGTTTGAAACCGCCATCGCCAAAATGCGCGTATTTCGGGTGCCAAATTTCATCGGTGCGGCACTGATGCTCGGCCTGCTCGGCACTCTGCTGCTGTTTGTGTCAGCAACGCTATGACACGCATCGCCGCCGCCTTATTTTCACCCGCCACCACCCTCAGCTTGGCGCATGTGCTGGCCGGTGCGCTGGTGCTGGCGAGTTTCATGATGCTGTATCAAAACCGGCTCTCCTCGGTGATTAACGTCCTTGCTCTGCATTCGGCGGTGCTCGGCGTCGCGGTGGGCTGGCAAGCAGCGATCCAGCATGCGCCGGAACTTTATATCACCGCCGGTCTCGCGCTGGGTTTCAAAGCCATCATCATTCCCATCGCCCTTCAACGCATCGTCATTCGCCTTGGCATTCACCGTCAGATTGAGGCCGTTGGGGGGATCAGCCTAACCATGCTGGCTGGCATCGGCCTGGTCGCTCTGTCCCTGGTGGTCATGCTGCGCACCGCAGCGCACGCCAATGCGCTGGCCCGCGAAGATGTCGCGCTGGCGCTGGCCGTTATTTTGCTCGGCATGTTGATGATGGTCACAAGGCGCAACGCGGTGAGCCAGATTGCCGGCTTCATGTCCCTCGAAAACGGGCTGATTCTCGCCGCCGCCGGCGCGCAAGGGATGCCGCTGGTGGTTGAAATCAGCGTCGCCTTCTCGGTTCTGATCGCCTTCATTGTCATCGGGGTGTTTTTGTTCCGAATTCGCGAACGTTTCGATACCGTCGATAGCGCAGCGCTGGACGCATTTCGCGGTGAAGCCCAATGATCGGCCTCGCCCATGACGCAGTGATCGGCACCATCGCCATCCCCGCTATCGCTTCGGTGATCCTGGCCGTGGTGCCATCCTGGCGCCTCGCAGCAGCGCTCAATGTTCTGGCCAGCGCCCTCACCATCGCGGTCTCGGCCCTGCTGCTCTGGCATCGGCCCGCCGCCACCCGGCTGATCCTGATCGATGATTTAAACATCGTATTTTTGCTGCTCAACGGCTTTGTCGGTTTCACCACCAGCGTGTTCAGCGCAACCTACATCGCCTACGAGGTGCGGACCGGGCACCTGACGCCTCGTTATTTGCGCTTCTATCATGCCATGTATCAGGTGATGATGGTCGGCATGAATCTCGCGTTGATCACCAATAATCTCGGCCTGATGTGGTTTGGCGTCGAACTGGCCACACTCTCCACCGTGATGATGGTGGGCATCTACCGCACCCCAGCCTCCATTGAGGCGTCCTGGAAATATCTGATTCTCGGCAGCGTCGGCATCGCGCTCGCGTTATTCGGCACGATCCTGATTTATCTCGCGGCCAAACCGATCCTCGGCACCGGCATGGGGGCGATGCAATGGACCCGGCTATTGCACCATGCGCCAGCCCTCGATCCGGCGTTGCTGAATGTCGGATTCATTTTTTTGCTGATTGGCTATGGCACCAAAGCCGGATTGGTGCCGATGCATGCCTGGCTGCCGGACGCGCACGCCGAAGGCCCCACCCCGATTTCCGCCGTGCTCTCGGGCCTGCTGCTCAACGTCGCTCTCTATGCAATCCTGCGGTTCAAGGTGCTGCTCGCGATGAGCCATGCCACCATCGAACCGGGAACATTAATGATCGGCATTGGCTTATTATCATTGTTCTTCGCGGCGATCATGCTCTACCGGCGTCGTGACATCAAACGGCTGTTCGCCTATTCCTCAATCGAGCATATGGGGATCATTGCCTTCGCTTTTGGCATGGGGGGACCGCTCGGCAATATCGCGGGCCTGTTGCAAATGATGCTTCATAGCCTAACCAAGTCTGCGATTTTCTTCTCAGTCGGTCATATCGCCCAGGCCAAAGGCACGCAAAAAATTGCCGCGATCACCGGCCTGACCACCAGCCATCCGCTGCTTGGCTGGACCTTGGTCGCGGGTGTCGCCGCCATCGCCGGTCTGCCACCCTTTGGCCTGTTCACCTCGGAATTTCTGCTGATCACCTCAACATTTGATCGCGCACCGCTGCTCGCCATCGCGCTCGGCCTCGGTATCCTGCTCGCCTTTGGCGCCCTGTTGCTGCGAATGACTTCGATCTGCTTTGGCGAACCCAGCCCCGGCGCCCACCCGATCACGGCATCATCGGTGCCGATTTTCCTGCATCTCGGCTTAGTGTTCATCATCGGCTTGGCGCTGCCCGGCTTCCTCTATGCCTGGTTCGCCCATGTCGCGAAATTACTCGGATGAACCACCGATGAGCGCTAACATCGCATCATGGCACCAAGCCGGCTCTGATCTGGCCGAAAATCGTTGCGTATTCATCGCGCTCTGGGCCGAACATCATGCGGGTGGCGCGGTCATTCATCTCGCCTTGCGCCCGAACCGCTCCGGTGATGTGCAGGTGCTCAGCCTGACCAGCCCTGATCGGCACTTTCCCTCGATCGCCCGTCACCATCCCGCCGCAAGCCTGATGGAGCGCGCTCTATGTGATTTGCACGGTTTGATCGCCGATGGATCGCCCGATCCGCGCCCTTGGCTCGATCATAGCGCCGCCTACCCATTCAAACCGGTCGATGGCCATGGCATTCACCAAATACCGGTGGGCCCGGTGCATGCTGGCATTATCGAGCCAGGGCATTTCCGCTTCTCAGTCAATGGCGAAACCATCATCCGGCTTGAGGTGCGGCTCGGCTACACCCATAAAGGCACGCTCGGCTTGATGCGCGGAAAAACCATTGCGGACGCCGCCAAGCTCGCCGGGCGGATCTCCGGTGACTCCACCGTTGCCTACAGTTTCGCCTTCGCTCGCGCGGTGGAACAGGCACTCGGCATCGCCGCCCCGCCGCGCGCCGCCGCCCTGCGCGCGATCATGGCCGAATTGGAACGCCTCGCCAATCATTTCGGCGATATCGGCGCTATCTGCAATGATGGCGGATTTCCCTTGATGAATATGCTCAGCGGTGCCTTGCGTGAGCGCGTGCTGCGCCTTGCTGCCCAATGCTTTGGTCATCGTTTGATGATGGACCGGATCATCCCCGGCGGCGTCACCACCGATTTGACAGTTGAGCACGCGCAACAAATCCTCACCACCCTGACCCTCTTGCTCAGCCAATGGGCGCGGTTGTTTGAGCTCTATGAAAAAACCGCCTCCCTGCAAGATCGTGTGGTCACCACCGGCTGGCTTGATCCGGTCATCGCTCAGCGTCTCGGCTGCGGCGGTTATGTCGGGCGGGCCTCGGGGCAAGATTTCGATGCACGGCGCGACGCACCCTACCCACCGTATGACACGCTGGCCCTCACCATCCCAACGCTCAAAGCCAGCGATGTCGATGCGCGCCTGCGCCTGCGCATGGCCGAAATTCAGCAGAGCGCCGCGCTGATCCGCACCCTCCTCGCCACTCTGCCGGCAGGTGCTTTGCACACACCGATCCCTGACCGCGCCACCGCCAGCGTGGGCCATGCGCTGATCGAGGGATTTCGCGGCGATATTTTCGTGCAAACCCGGCTGCATAACGGTCAGATCGCGGATGTGATGCTGCGCGATCCGTCCTGGTTCTTCTGGCCCGCCCTGGAATCGGCGATCATGGGCAATATCGTGGCCGATTTTCCACTCTGCAACAAATCATTCAACCCCAGCTATTCTGGCTGTGATCTGTAAGGCCCATGCGCAGAACCCTGATTGAGAATCTGTTTCGCGGCAAACTCACCGAGCCCGTGCCACCGGCTTCGGATGCCGACATCGCCGCCCTGGTCAGCACCCTGACGCGCACCGCACGCCAGCGTCTCGGTCGCTCACTCGCTATTCGCGCGCTGGATGCCGGGTCTTGCAATGGCTGCGAACTCGAAATGATTGCCCTCGCCAATCCTTATTATGATCTGGAACGGTTTGGCCTGAAATTCGTCGCCTCCCCGCGTCATGCCGATGTGCTGATGATCACCGGCCCGCTCACCCGCGCGATGCACGAAGCCCTGCGCCTGACCGATGAAGCCATGCCCGCGCCCAAATTTGTGGTGGCGGTGGGTGATTGCGCCTGCACCGGCGGCTTGTTCGCCAACAGCCCCGCCTGCATCGGCGCCGCCGAGCAGGTCATCAAGGTCGATTTGCAGATACCAGGCTGCCCACCCGATCCAATAACCCTGCTGCAAGCCCTGATCGGCTTCGCGAATACGCTGGTCCGGAGCGGCTAACCGAACGGCCTGTCCGCCCCGCCCTCAACCCGGCGCGATCAGCGAAAGGCGCAACCAGGCTTGAGTCCCAGCCGTTTGAAAATCATCGCCGCCGGACAAAATCCGGTAATCCCCGCCTGCACCAGATTAAGGCCGGCAAAAGCGCTCAGCCAATCAAAATACGGGCTCACCAGCCACCCCAATAGCAGCCCGAGCAGCACAATTGCCCCGGCAAAGGACAGCACAGCATTATCAATAGTCATCATTTTACCTTTCGTTCTAGTGTCAAACAGTCGCGCCACGATGGCGTTGGATCCATTGCAACATCTGTTCGAGCGGCATCGCGCCAGCGGTTTGCGCGATGATTTTCCCGTTCTGAGACAGTAATAAAGTTGGTATCGAGCGAACACCAAACCGCGCCAGAATATCCGGCGCGGTATCGGCATTTAGCTTAATCAACCGCATATGCGGCTCTAATCGCCCGGCTGCCTGCACGAAAATCGGGGCCATGGCCCGGCACGGCCCACACCATGGCGCCCATAAATCGGCCAGCACCGGGATCTGATCGTGCTTGAGATGCCGATCAAACCCCGCCGCATCCACCTCGACCGGCTGCCCGGTGAACAGCGGCGCATGGCAAGACCCGCAACGCGGCCCCGCCGCCAGTTTCGCTGCTGGCACACGATTGATCGACTGACAGGACGGACAAACCAGAGTGAGGGCGGTTTCGGTCATGATGCGTCCGGCTTAGCCGGCCTTCTGCGGCGCTTTGGCGCTGGGTTTGGGGTGATGGATTTTGGGTATCTTGAGTTGTTTGAGCAAATACCGCTCATAGAACGGCTCGCTGGTGCCGGCCTTGATCTTGCGCAAGAAATATTTCTCAAACCCGATTTTGGCGAGATGCACCCATTTGCCCTCAGCCGCCCAATTGACGTTGCGGGGCGGCAATTGAGGCTGAGCGACGAACGCAACGCCGCCATCGCCAAAATCAGCGAGGCAAATCGCGTTCCAAGTCGGCTTGATATCCGGCTCCTGTCCGCGCAGCAGCGCCCCGATATTATGCGCGGTGGCGGTGACCATCGATTCGATCATAAAGCCGGTCTTCGGCACGCCAACTGGCACCGGCGTCTTGCTAATCGGCGGTATCGCGACACAAACGCCAATCGAAAACACATCTGGAAAATTCGGATTCCGCTGATACGCGTCGGCCAGGATGAAGCCACGCGGATTGACCAGCCCCTCAATGCCAGAGACCGCTGGCACACCGCGAAAGGGCGGCATCATCATGCTGTAGCGAAAAGCAAGGTCATGCGTGGCCTTCACCGAACCATCGTCAGCCACTTCCTCAACATCCATCCGGTCAGCATGCACCGTCTTGATCCGCGCATTGGTGATCCATTTGATATGCCGATTGCGCAACTCGCTTTCCATCAAGCTCTTGGTGTCGCCCACCCCATCAAGGCCCAGATGACCGATATAAGGTTCGGGCGTCACAAAAATCATCGGCACCTGATCGCGGATTTTCCGGCGCCGTAATTCGGTGTCGATGATGAACGCAAACTCGTAAGCCGGCCCGAAACACGACACACCCTGCGCCGCACCCAGCACGATGGGTCCTGGCGCTTTACAAAACGCCTCAAACGCAGCGAACGCCGCCTCCGCATGGCCCGTTTCACAAATGGACTGCGTATATGCAGACGGGCCAAGGCCAGGAATTTCATCAAAGGCCAGTTCTGGCCCAGTGGCGATCACCAAATAATCATACGGAATCGCCGTGCCATCCTGCATCATCACCGCTTTGCCCTGCGGATCGACACGGGCGGCGGCGCTGGTCAGAAAGCGGATATTCTTCTTGCGCATAATCCCGGTCAGATCGACCTCGATCTCTTTGCGCTCCCGCCACCCCACCGCAACCCAAGGGTTTGACGGGTAGAATTGGTAGGTTGGCCCGTTACCGATCAACGTGATCCGATCTTCGGGGCGCAATTGATCGGACATCTCGTAAGCCATCAAAGTGCCACCGAGCCCGGCACCCAACACAACAATTTCCGCCATGAAATTCCCATCCTGTAATGCGGTCGCCCGTGCCGCTTTGTTTGCAGGTCAATCCCGGCGGGGCGTTCCCGGGCGTGGTGATGCTTGACTGTATATTCGATAATTCGTATATACGCAAGTATGAAAACACTAGCGGATGCCATGATGTCAAAATCAGCCGCCGCCAGCGACTTGCTGAAGTCGCTGGCCAATCCGCACCGCTTGATGATCCTGTGCTTGCTATCGCAGGGCGAACGGTCAGTGGGTGACCTCGCTGCGGCGCTTGATTTGCGGGTATCAACCATGTCGCAACATCTCGCGCTACTGCGCCGCAGCGGCCTTGTTACCACCCGCCGCGACGGCCAGACTATGCATTACCGCATTGAGGACCCGGATGCGCAACGAATCCTGGAAACCCTGTTTTCAATCTATTGCGAACCTTATCTCGATTCTTCGTCTGCCCCGCCCGATCATCACACTGCTGATCCAGAGCAACTCTGCGTCATGTCGCGCACCATCGCCAACCAGGACAAGCCATGATCCACTCCCACGCTAACAATTCGCGCCGGGCGCGCAAACATGTTTGGTGCGCTGCGCTGGGCGGCGTCATGGCGCTCACAATGCCCTTGAGTGCAGCTTTGGCCGCATCTGCATCCGCGCCCGCACCCGCGCCAAAAACGCCAACCCTCTTCACCGTCCGAAGCCAAAGCGTAACTGAATTGGCGCCGGTATTCGGCACGATTGAGGGTGTGCGCACCTTGCCGGCCCGCGCCCGCATTGCCGGCACCGTCGCGCAGATCGATGTGCATGACGGCGATCACGTCACCGCCGGCCAAACCATCGCGACCATCGCCGATTCAACCCTGGTCACCCAGCTCACCACCCTCGATGCCGAGGTCAAAGGCGCTCGCGCCAAACTCGCTGAAGCACAGCTCAATTTTTCCCGCACCCAACGCTTGGTGGGGCAGGGGGCGGTCTCGCGGGCTAGTTTCGATCAAGCCCGCTCTGCCCTGGGCGTTGCCCAAAGCGCGCTGGCCGCCGCTTTGTCCCAGCGCAACACCATCGCCAAGCAGATCGATCAAGGGGCCGTGCGCGCCCCGCATGGCGGCTTGGTGCTTCACACGCCGATTGCCGCCGGCAGCGTGGTGATGCCTGGCGATGTCGTCGCTCAATTGGCCCAGGCGCCCTTTCGCGTTCGCCTCGCCGTGCCCGAGCGCTATAGCCGCTTTGTCCATCCGGGCGAGCTCATCCGCGTGAATGGTGCCGAACTCGGCGTCGCGCGCACCTTGTTCGGCACCATCAATGACATCAAACCCGCAATCACCGATGGCCGCGTGATCGCCTATGCAACCGTGCCCGGCTTGCCCAGCCATTTCGTCGGCGTGCGGGTCGAGGTCAGCTTGCCCGCCCAGACCCATCAAGCCATCGTCATCCCGAAAAATTTCGTGCTCACCCTGTCAGGGTCCGACTATGCCGAACTGCGCCAAGCAGACGGCGGCGTGATCGATGTGCCGATCCAGCGCGGTGCCGCACGGCCAACCCCGGCTATGCCAAACGGTATCGAAATACTCTCCGGACTTCATAATAACGATGTTCTAGTCTTGCCAAAGGTCACCCCATGAAGCTCGGCATTTCCGGCGCCATTACGCGCAGCTTCATTCGCTCGAAACTAACGCCACTACTCATCATCACCGCCATCTTGGCCGGCCTGTTGGCCCTCGCCTCGATCCCGCGCGAGGATGACCCGCAAATCAAAGCCCCGATCGTCGATGTCTCGATCACCGCCAACGGCCTCAAAGCCGCAAACGCCGCCGAATTGGTCACCAAACCACTGGAGACCATTCTAAAGTCGATCCCAGGGGTCAAGCATGTTTATAGCCAGACCCAAGACGATCAAGTAATGGTCGGTGCCGAATTTCATATCGGCACCAAAGAACAAGACGCCGTCATTCGCGTGCGCAACCACATCCAAGCCAACATCCAAAAACTCCCGATCGGCATCCCAGCCCCTCTGATCATCGGTCACGGCATCAATGATGTCGCGATCGTGGTGATGACGCTAACACCCAAGCCTGGTGCTGCCAAATTCTACACCGAAGCCGATTTATCGCGCATCGCGCGCAAAGTGCAGACCGCCCTGATCCGCATCCCCGATATCGGCCTATCCTACATCGTCGGCAATGTTCCCGATGAAATCAGGGTCGAACCAGACCCTGCCAAGCTATCGCTGTATGGCGTCACCTTCCAACAGCTCGTCGCGCGAATCACGGAAGCGAACAAGAGCTTCAACGCCGGCAATCTATTTGCCCATGGCAAGCTCGATGCCGTGATTGTCGGCCATAGTCTGCAACCCGGCGCCAATATCGGCCTGCTGCAATTGACCACCCGTGCCGGCCGCCCCGTCTATGTTGACGACGTGGCCAAAATCATTACCGGCCCCGCGCCCACCCAACATAAAGTATTCATGGTTCAGCGCACCGGCAAAACCGGCTGGCGCACCACGCCTGCGGTGAGCATTGCCTTCGCCAAGCGCTCGGGCTCCAATGCCGTCGTTATCGCTCAATCGATCCGCAACCGCCTCGCTTCCCTGCAAGGGCGGCTGATTCCGAATGATGTCGCCGTCACCATCACCCGTGACGATGGCCGCAGTGCGAACGCCAAAGTCAATGATCTGCTGCTGCATCTAGCCCTCGCTACCTTATCAATCGTGGTGCTGATCAGCATCGCCATCGGCTGGCGTGCCGCCGCCGTGACGGCGGTAATCATCCCCACAACGGTCTTGCTCACTATTTTCGCCTCCTGGGTGTTCGGCTTCTCAATCAACCGCGTCAGTCTGTTCGCCCTGATCTTCGCCATTGGCATCCTGGTTGATGACGCCATCGTGGTGATCGAGAACATCGCGCGCCATTGGGAAATGAACGATACCCGCACGCGGATGCAAGCCGCCATCGAAGCCGTAGCCGAGGTCGGCAACCCGACCATCATCGCCACCCTCACCGTAATCACCGCCCTAGTCCCCATGCTATTCGTCTCCGGCCTGATGGGGCCATATATGGCGCCCATCCCAATCAATGCCTCAACCGCGATGGTGATCTCATTCTTCATGGCGACGATCGCCGCCCCTTGGATGTTATTGAAACTCGCCCCGCGCATGGCCAATCACCCACCATCCCATCACGCGCCGCGCAATCGGTTGGGCGCACTTTATTGGCGTGTCGCCGAACCCATCATCCGCACCCGTCGGCGCGCACTCACCTTTCTCATCGTGATCGGCATCGCGACCCTCGCCGCCATCTCAATGTTCTATTTTGAGGCGGTCACCGTCAAACTATTACCTTATGGAAACAAATCACACATCACCGTTGTGCTGGACTTGCCCGCCGGCGCCTCGCTCGAAGCGACCGAGCGCAATCTGCTCGCCCTCGCCCAACGCGCCAAAACCCTGCACGATGTCAAATCAGTCACCCTCTATGCTGGCACGGCGGGTCCGTTCGATTTCAACGGGTTGGTGCGTGGCTATTACGCACGGCAAAGCCCAAACCAGGGAGAATTGCACATTCTCCTCACCCCGCGCGATCAGCGCAGCGCGCTCACGAACACCATCGCCGAACAATTGCGCGCCGCCCTGCGCCCGGTGAAATTGCCGCAAGGGGCCACCTTGCAAATCGTGCAAGCACCGCCCGGCCCGCCAGTGCTCGCCCCGCTGGTCGCCGAAATCTATGCCCCGACCGCCGCGATGCGCCTAGCCGAAGCCAGAGAAATCAAAAAACTATTCGGTAAAATCCACTATATCGCCGACATTCATGATTCCTGGGGCTATCGCCGTCCCCAACTTGAAATCGATGTCGATCAAAGCAAGCTCAATTTCTACGCGGTCAATCAGTCGGACGTGAACCAAACCATCGCCGATTTGCTCGGCGGCGTCAGCGTCGGGTACGCCTATCGCGGTGCGCAACATCTGCCAATGGATATCACCGTAGGGCTGCCCAACCGTGCGCGCCATTGGAATGACAATCTCGCCGCAACGCCGATCCCTGCGTCCTCCGTGCCCGGTGCGAAATCAATCGTCGAACTCGGCCAAGTCGTGACCGCGCGGCAAACCAAAGGCTCGATCAGCCTATACCGGCGCGACGGCCAATATACCGACATGGTGGAAGCCGACATGGCGGGCAAATTCCAAGCGCCGATCTATGCCATCCTCGCGGTCGATCATCTGATTGCACAGCATCATTGGACGAAAAGCCTACCCCGCCCCACAATCAGCCTGTCAGATCCCCCTCTCAACGCCGCAACGCCAACAATCCGCTGGGCCGGTGAATGGCGCATCACCTACGTCACCTTCCGCGATATGGGCGGCGCGTTCATCGTGGCGCTGCTGGGCATCTATGTCCTGGTGGTCGGCCAATTCCGCAGCTTCAAAATCCCTCTGATGATCCTCACCCCTGTGCCGCTCACTTTGATCGGCATCATGCTTGGCCACTGGCTGCTGAACGCCTATTTCACCGCCACCTCGATGATTGGCTTCATCGCCCTCGCGGGCATCATCGTGCGCAACTCGATTTTGCTGGTCGATTTCATCCGCCATGGCCAAGACGGCGTCACCCCACTTCGTCAGGTTCTGCTGGAGGCCGGCGCCATCCGCGCCAAGCCGATTTTACTCACCGCCGTAGCTGCTATGATCGGTGCCGCCGCGATCCTGCCAGACCCGATTTTCCAAGGGCTCGGCATCTCCCTGCTGTTCGGCCTCGCCTCCTCGACGCTGCTAACCCTGCTGGTGATCCCCGCGATCTATGTCGTCCTACGCGACGACGGCAAGCCAGCTACGTAATCGCTGACTGGCTCGCCTCGATCGATTCGGGTGCGGCAACCGGGCTTCCCATGGCCCGGTTGAAGGCGTTGCGGTCAAGAATCCGAAACCGGTGCCGTCCATCAACATGGATCACCCGATCACGGTGCAATTTCTGCAAAACCCGACTAACGCTTTCGATCCGTAATCCAACATAATCCGCGATATCCGCCCGATCCATCGGAATTGTGACCTGCTCATTATTCCGCTCATGCATCTGTGGATGCCGATCGAGAAAATCCAAAAACAACACAACCCGCTGAACCGCACTGAATTTCCCAAGTATAATCGCCTGCCGCTGCGCCGCACGCAATTCATGCGATAATTTGCATAAAAAATGCAGTTGCAAATTCGGATCGCGCCGCAACAACCGCTCTAACGCGTCAATTGGCAGACTATACACGGTGAGCGGTGTGATCGCCTGGGCCGATTGCGCATAGCGCTGCTCTTCAAACATGCCGAGCAAATCATGGTTCAAAAAGAATGCCACCACCGCCTGCCGCCCATCCTCCAGCAATGCGACCGATTTTGCCACACCCGAAATGATATTATAAACGGTGGTCGCCGGATCGCCCTCATGAAACAAAAAATCACCCGCCTCGAAATGCTGGATTGAGGCGAGCAATGCCAATCGGCGTCGCTCATCGGGCGACAAAAGCTGTTGTGCAGATCGGTTCGCCCCCTGCTGCTTCGTGACATAAATTGACGGCCCAAACACGTCATTCGGCGCGCTGCTCTGATTGCTTTCCATGATCAATCGTCCTTCATCTTTGGACTGTTCAAGCATGGTTTACCTGCTGCGATCTTTGATCGAGATCAATAAAGCGCGTATCCGCCAGTGCCGGGTGAACCCGGTTCCGCATTCAAACGCGCAGCGGATCGAGCCATTCAATGCGCACGCGCCGTTGGCTTGGAATCCGCAATCGCCGATCCTCAAACGGTGCCCGCGAATATCGCTGCGCCTGTTCCAAGCGCTGGTCGCGCGCCACCAACAATGTCGCGATCATCGGTGCAAAAGCCATCAGCAAATGATTAAGCCACCGCGCAACATCGCGCGGCGCGGCTTCGCGCAGGGCAGGGTGGCGCACATGCTCAATCAAGAGCGGTGCGGCCTGCCAGGTTTCATTGGTCACCCACCGATTGGTGGTAAATAAGCGCAGCGGCAGGCCGCGCTCATCAACCGATAGCGCGATCAGATGCGAAAATGCGCCATGCGCCGCATCCTGCTGCGCCTGTGGCCCTGGCACAAAAATATGAAAATGCCCATGTTCGCGGCGCAACAATTGGGATCGCGGATGCGCATGATAGTAAAATCGCCAGCCCGACTCTGGATCAATCGCGTCGGGCTGCGGATAATGCGCCCATTCCGCAAAGCCCTCTCCGGCATCCAAAGGTCCAGCACCTGAAAGTCCTGGATCCAAAAGCCGGGCAGGGGCGCTTTGCCCCTGCCGCGACCAATCGATAATCTGCTCAATTGCGGCCCTGCCAGCGCGCGCGCGCACCTGAAGCGACCGGCTCATCCCCAAAAATCTCGGCACCGCGCCGCGAGGGTCAGCGCGTTGCGCGCGAACGCCGGTCGCACCGGCAGCCTTACGGGGCGCAGGGGTTCGTGGGTTTCTTGCCAGGCGCTTTGGCCGGCGGCTTGGTCGCGGTTTTGCTCGCCGGCTTGGCCGACATTTTCGTCGCCGTCGCCGCAGGTTTTTTCGCGGGCTTAGCCGGGGTCGATGCAGGCGCACACGGGTTCTGCGGCGTCGCCGCAACGCCCGTGCCAACCGGATTGATCAAGCGCGACGCGGCGGGCAGAACCGGGGCCACGGCAATGGCCAAGGCCAGCAGTGAGGCGCGGCGGCGCGATGGTTTGAAGCGAGACGCGGTCATTGAACGATCCTAATGCTCGGGTTGAATGGAATTAACTTGGGCGGAGACCAGCGTGGACATCGCCCCGCTCGTCGGGCGCTTGCCCCGGTGATCAACGATCCAGCTAACCGCGACCAAAATCGCGGTCAACGCAGCCAAAACCACCCAAGGCGATACATGCAGCAATTGTGGCACGGTCAACGAAGTAGCGCCGGTTTGCGCATAAACCCAGGATTTAATGGCGGGATACACGCCATTAAACGCCAGCGTGCCGCCACCAATCCCCAGCAAAAACACCAGCCCATCGAGCCGACCTGATGCCATCGCGACCGCCGAGGTGCCAGGACAATAGCCACCCACCGCCATCCCAATCCCAACACCCACGCCGCCGAGCAGCGTTCCCCAGAAATAGACCGACGGGACAAAAATATCAGACAAATGGATCAGCCCCATAGCCCGGCTCGCATAAAGCAAAATGCCACTCACCACGATCGCGGTGAACATGACCTTGAACACCGCCCAGTTGGTAAAGCGCAGCTGCGCGGTCAGGCAGCCAGGATCACCAAATCCAGCGCCCTCAAGAATAAGGCCAAATAACAAGCCGAGGATCAGCCCAGACCAGGGGATCATCATGACAGGGATCTCCGCTTCCAAAGAGGTTTGAATAACGTGCCAAAGCCAACGCCAGCCGCAAAAAATCCAATCAAAAACAGAAATCCAGCGGCAGCGAGCGGCGCTGAGCCGGACAGCCCCATGCCGCTGGTGCACCCCATCGCCATACGCGCGCCAAAGCCAGACGCAGCACCACCCAGGGCGGCAAGCCCCAGCCGGCCATAGGAGCGAATCTGTGGTGGCCCATCGATTTGCGCGCCGAATCGCCGCCCGATCAAACTACCGGCCAGCGCCCCGATCACGACCCCCACCACCTCCCACACAATCCACGAATTAAGACCGGCGCGGGCATAGGCCGCGAGATAATCATGCGGGCCGAACGCGTGCGGCACGAGGGATGCCACACTAACGGCGGTCATCGAGGTCGTCGCCCCGGTCACGCCGAGGCCATGACCGGAAACGAAGAATGTCGAAAATAGCACTAGGCCGAGCGCAATCCCCGAAAGATAGGGATTCCATCGCGGTCGCGGGTTGGTCGCTCTCATCTTGTCACCACCACAGATTGCCTGTTGAAACGAACGATATGTTAGAAAGCCGATTTACCCTTAACCACCGGCAACGCGGCATCACGGGTCCATTCCGACATCGATCCACTATACAGTTTGACGTCCGGCACATGGGCAATTTCGCGCAACGCAAACCAATCAAGCGATGCGAGATGCCCGGTGTTGCAGAACGTGTAAGCCGGCTTCGTCGCCGAAATACCAGCCTTTTTCATCATCGCATCAACCCCAGCCTGATCCATGATACCTTCATGATCGGCGGTCAAAATCACCGAGAACGGCATATTCATTGCGCCCGGAATCGTGCCTGCCTTTTTATCAACGCCAGGCATCACCGTCCCATCATATTGCTTGGCCGGTCGCGCATCGACCAGTTGGAAATGATGGGTCTTGAGGTCCGCCTGCACCATGCTGCGAGTCGCGAGCAGGCTCGGGTTGAAATGCGGCGTAAACTGCGCAACCGCAGGCTTCACATCACCGGTCGCAACGGGGTCTTTCGGGTTGGCCAGCCAGGCATGATCGCCGCCATTCATGATCGAGACATTATTCATCCCCTCGATCCGCAACGTCCAATAAATCCGCGTCGTCGCTGGGAAATCGCCCTTTTCCGCGCCAGCAGGCACCAGGATCACCCGACTATTATTGCTAATCCCAACGCCGCCAATCACCTTCGCAATCGTCGCCTCTGGCGGCAGCACAAAGGGCAGCCCATTCATCGGCACCCGCCAATGATCGCTCAGAAAACCGGTGAAAACCGCACCCGGAATATGCTCTTTTTCATAAGCGGGCTTTTGCTTGTCGAAATCATAAACCTCGACCACAACCAGATTGGGTGTGTGCAAATTGGCGGCAAGCCATGCCGGCGTCACCAAAGCCGGTGCGGGCGCCGCCGCGGCCCGTGCCGCGCTCATGCCCAGGGGGGCGAGGGCCAGCAGCGCTGCAATCGCCACGTTGCGGCCCAGTTTGGTGCGAAATAGGTTGGTTGATACAGGTTGCATGCGTAATAAATCTCCCCAAGAGTTGCCGTAAGTTTCCGGCTTTTTTGATCGATATGGACGCAGAGCCGCATCCTACGCGACCGGTCAGAAACATGCAACAACTATTATATGTCAGCGATTCAGTCATTGATCGAAATAAAACATGCCCGCATCGGGCGCCTGTTACGATCCAAATCGCTTGGTCAAGCCAATGCTGCGGGTCACCCGCAACGTCCAGCAGCGATTCGATGTGGCAAGTTGGGATTAGATGTGGGGCGCGCTTGAAACCCGTTCGCGACCAAAACCGTCATGGATTGGAAACCCCTGGTGGGTGCGACAGGGATTGAACCTGTGACCCTCGCCGTGTGAAGGCGATGCTCTCCCGCTGAGCTACGCACCCTGGGGTCCGCACGATCTACCGCCCCTCGCGCCGCGACGCAAGCACCCTTATGGCAGCTTTGTTGGTCGCGCCCCCGCAAAGCGATAGCCCAAAAACGCGCAAAGGCATGCGACGCTGACCCCATTCAGCGTTACCAAATCAATCTGCGCTGCCGCACTCACCCGCATCAACGGCCCCATTGGCGCATAGCGCAGCACGCCATACGCCAAAAAGGGCAGGGCGGTCAGCCCCACCATCAGCCGCCGCTCCGCACGATGAAACCCCAACGTCGCCAGCAAAATGCAAGGGATCAAAAACAGCGCAATGCCGGTATTAAACCCCAGCACCACCGCGCACCACATGGTGTTGAGCACACCAATCACCGTCAAAAATACCCGCGCCGCCACACCGCTGCGCTGGGCAATCATCGGCACCGCGCACCAAAAGGGCAGGGAGCATAACGTCAGCAATATCGCCGGCGTCGCATCCCGCCCCAACACCACATATAAATAAATCGGATAAAACGGCGTATTACCCGCCAGCACCGCCGCCACCGTGTTCATCGCCGCCGTCAGCGGGTCCGGATGATCCAGCGCCCGCCCAAGGGCCGTCAACGCCCGACTAATCATGCCCTCACCCTAAGCTGCGGTCAGCCGATAATGGCTAACCCCCCACGCCTCGCCATTACGATAGCCGAACAGCCCCTCGGTCGCCAAGAAAAACAACCGCCACCGCCGCCGCCAAATCCCAGCCTCCGCGCCATAAACCCGTTCCAACACCGCCGTAATCGCCGCCGCTTCACGATCATAATTCGCGAGCCAATCATGCGCCGTCCGCGCATAATGCGCGCCACTCCAGCGCCATTCCGCCTCGCATCGAAACAAATCTGGAAATTGCTTCATCAGCCCATGGCTCGGCATCAGCCCGCCCGTGAAAAAATGCCGCGCAATCCAATCGGCCCGATCATGATGATCAAACCGATACGCCCCTTGGCGATGGGTAAACACATGCACAAACAGCTTGCCGCCCGGCGCCAGCCAGCCCTTCACCCGGGTCAATAAACCCCGCCAATTCGCCATATGCTCAAACATCTCAACCGATACCACGCGGTCGAACCTCTCGGTTGTGCTGAAATGATTCATATCCGCCGTCATCACCGTCAGATTCCGCAACCCGCGTTCCCGCGCCACCTGCTCGATATAAGCCCGTTGCGAGGCGGAGTTCGAGACCGCCGTAATCCGGGCGGCGGGATAATGCTCGGCCATCCAAAGGCTTAGCGAGCCCCAACCACAGCCCAGCTCCAAGATCCGCTGCCCATCCGCAAGCGCCGCATGCGCGCAGGTCTCGCTCAACGCCCGCTCCTCGGCCTGATCGAGCGTGCTCACCGCGCCATCATACAAGCAGCAGGAATATTTCCGCCGCGCCCCCAGCGTAAGGCCAAAAAACGCCGCTGGCACCTCATAATGCTGCGCGTTGGCCGCATCGGTATGCAACGCGATCGGCAAGGCCGCCATCTCTGCGGCAAAGCGGCGCTCAGCCTCCGGCCCCACCCGCGTCAAGGCCCGGTCGGTGCGTCCCACCAACTGCGCGACGCCAAACCGCAAAAGTCGATCGGGAAGCACGAACCGCTCCGCCAACCCTGTCATCGCCGCAACCGAATAACTCATCGCGCACTCCAATCAACATGACCTTGATTGAAATACGCCTCCAATCCACCAATGGATGCGCCAATCGCGCTACCGTGGCGGGCGCGGAAAAAACGCGCTCACCCGTGCTTGATACGCGGCATAAGCCACCGGCCGCGACTCCAACATCTCGCGCTCCAGCGGCGGAATCCCGGAAATCTTGGTCAACAGCCATACCATCCCCAACGGTCCAATCAGCGCCAATAATCCCGGCGCCCATCCCCCCGCCAGCCCAATCAGCGGATAGGCCAACCAAATCGAGGCTTCGAAAAAATAATTAGGATGGCGTGACCAGCCCCATAATCCGCGATCACAAACCTGACCCCGATTCGCCGGGTCGGCGCGAAACGCATGCATCTGCGCATCCGCCACCGCCTCACCCCAAAGCGATCCCGCAAAAACCGCCAGCCCCGCCAGGGTCCAACCCCAAGAAACGCCGGTCATCGGTGCTGGATCATGAGCGGCAATCATCACCGCGATCGCCAACACCCATGCCACCACCGCTTGGATCATCAACAGCCAAAACATCCGCGATTCGAATGCAGCCCCCCAATCGGCACGAAACCGCGCATACCGCGCATCCTCATGCGTGATCGCGCGGGTTCGCCGCACAATATAAAAGCCGAGCCGCAACGCCCAAACCAGCACCAAAGCCGCCACCAAAACCCGCCGCGCCACCGGCACTGAGCCCAGCGGCACCAACGCGCCCAACGCAGCCGCGCCGCCCGTGCCAAACGTCCAAAACGCATCAACCCAGCCCGAATTGCCGGTCCGCCTTTGCGCAACCCACGCCCCGGTCATCACCAGGCCAAGCAAAACCAGCAGCGCCACGCTCAAAATAATATATCCCATGCGTCGGGATGTTTCCCTCACCCTAGCAAACGTCAAGACCCTCTTTCAGCCATCGCGCATTAATCCTATTCTGCGCCATCACCCGTCCAAGGAGCCTGCTATGTCGCGCATCGATGAATCCCGCCCGTTCGTCCCCGTCGCCATCGCTCTCCTCACCGTATCGGATACCCGCACTGCCGCGAATGACACCTCCGGTGACGCTCTCGCCACGCGCATCACCGAGGCCGGCCATCATCTGATCGACCGCACACTTTTGCCCGATGACGCGGATCGCCTCACCGCCCAATTACAAAACTGGATCGCCAATCCAGCGATCGATGTGGTGATCACCACCGGCGGCACCGGCATCACCGGGCGCGATGTCACGCCCGAAGCCTTCTCCCGCGTGCTCGATAAAACCATCGAAGGGTTCGGCGAACTGTTCCGCATGCTGAGCTATCAAAAAATCGGCACCTCAACCATTCAATCGCGCGCCATCGGCGGCGTTGCCGGCGGCACCTATCTGTTTGCCCTCCCTGGCTCCACCGGCGCCGTCAAAGATGGCTGGGATGATATTCTCCGCTGGCAGCTCGATAGTCGCCACCGCCCCTGCAACCTTGTCGAGCTTATGCCGCGCCTGATGGAGCGTTAAACCAGGCGCGCGCCGCCTCGGAGTCGCGGATAATCTGCCCGCGCAACGCCTCGAAACTTTCAAATTTGCGCTCCTCGCGAATGAAATGATGCAACGCCACCGCGAGCGTCACGCCATATAAATCGCCATCGAAATCAAACCAATGCGCCTCCAGCCGGGCAATTGCCCCCTCGGCCACGGTCGGTCGTCGGCCAATATTCGCAACCCCGCGCCGTAAAATCCCATCCGGGAATAGCGCACTCACCGCATAAACCCCGCGCGCCGGCTCAAGATGCCGCCCCAGCGCAATATTCGCGGTGGGAAAACCAATGGTGCGCCCGCGCGCATCGCCATGCACCACTTCGCCGCGCACAACCGGGTCGCGCCCCAGCAACGATGCCGCCCGCTCCGGATACCCATCCTGCAACAGGCGACGGATCCGCGTCGAGGAAATCGGCCCCTCCGCATCGTCCAAATGCGGCACCACACTCAACCCAATCCCCAATTCTGCGCAGCGCATGGCAAGCAAGCGCGCATCCCCGCCGCGCCGATGGCCAAAGGCAAAATCCGCCCCGCAAGCCACATGCGCCGCTCCCAACCCACGATGCAGCACCTCATCAATAAAATCGCCCGCGCTCAACGCCGAAAAAGCCCGGTCAA
Organism: Acidiphilium sp.; assembly: GCA_049964975.1. GTDB lineage: Bacteria > Pseudomonadota > Alphaproteobacteria > Acetobacterales > Acetobacteraceae > Acidiphilium. Next base: position 8,910 of record JBMFWT010000015.1, on the reverse strand, counting down.
ACGGCAATTCAACCAAAATCTGCACCCCCAACGCCGCCAAAGCCTCGGCGCGCTCAGCCTCTAGCGTCAGCCGAAACGGTGGATCATCAGGGCGAAAAAACTCGCGCGGATGCGGCGCAAAACTCAGCACCGCCCTCGGCGCGTCCGGTCGCGCCGCATGGGCCGCGCGCAGCACTTCGGCGTGACCGCGATGCACCCCATCAAAATTCCCCAGCGCCACGCTCGCCCCGCGTGCTTGCTCTGGCACCGCCCGCCAATCGCGCAGAATGGTCAACGCACCCACAATCATGCCCTCCTTCTCAACTCGCCCTGTTACCGCTCACGCCACCACGCGAGCACCACCAGCAGCAAAACCAAAACCGCGATCGGCTCAGCAGGCAATAACCGCACCCGCCGCAACCCTGTCACCATCACCGCATGCCGATCACGAAACAAACCACGCCATGACGGCGTCGGGTCACGCCCCAACCACACCACCCGCCCGCCGGTGCGCTCCACCAACGGCGCCAAAATCCGCGCACTCGCCGCCAAATCCCGATATTCCGGCGCATCGCGGGTCGCTGCCCCGGCATAGGCGGTCAAGCCCCCCGCCTGCGCCCGCCAAACCCCTGGCATGGTGGCAGGTAGCACCGCTCGATAGCGCCCCGGCCCGGTTTTGGTCATCAACATCGTCTGCTGATGCCCATCCGGCGCGGTAATCCGCACCCGCCCGGCAGGACCGCCAATGATGCGCCGTTGCGTCACCTCAAGGCGCTCATCCACCATCCGCGCCGACAGGAAATTCCCTGCTAAGTCAGGCGTCCCCAACAACCAATGCACCGTCCGCCGCAGCAACGGCAAAGCAGGGCCGGCCAACGCATGGTCATCCCCCAAACTCCCGCGCGCCCAAATCCAAAACTGGTCGGACATCAACATCGCCACCCGCCCGCGCCCAACATGACCCAACACCAGCAACGGTGCCGCCCCCGGTGCGCGCAGCACCGTCCGGCCAAATTGTCGCTTTCCTTGCTCGAACCGATACCACGGCCCCATCGCCGCATCCGCCAGCGCCGATGTCACCGGATGCCGCCGCCCAACCGCCGATAGGCGCGGCACAAACGCCCCCACCACCGCCCCGCCCATCACGGGCGCCACCGGTAGCACCGCGCGCAACGGCGTGCGCGCCAAACTATCGCGCCCATCATAGCTCGGCCCGGTTTCTACCAACAAAGCGCCACCCTTGCGCACATGCGCAGCGATATTCGCCAAGGCAAAATCCGGCAGCACCCCGTTCGCACCAAACTGATCCAAAATCACCAAATCAAACCGGTGCAAATCGATCCCGAATAACCGGCGAACCGGAAACGGGATTAACGCCACATCTTGCTCCGGTGCGGCCAACGGCTCATCAGGCTCGCGCAAAATAGTGAAATTCACCAGCCGCACCGCCGGGTCAGATTTCAGCAGCAACCGCCAGCTGCGCAATCCCTGATTGGGCGATCCGGCAATCAATAAAACATTCAAGCGCCGCCGAATGCCATGCAGCGCAAACACCGCCTGATCATTCAGCGTGGTCACCACTCCCGGCAAGGGCCGCGCCGCCAAATCCACCACCACCCGCCCGGCATGGCGCACCATGATCGGCACGGCCGAGGGCACACCAATCTGCGCCGCCACGCGCTGCACCACATGACCATCCACACTCACCCGCACCGTCACCGCCTTACCCGGATCGGCCACGCCATGATCGCGCACCACGAACCGCACCATCACCGAATGCCCCACCAACCCGTAGCGCGGTGTCGCTAACAAGCGCAGTTCGCGATCGGTCTGCGCCTTGCGCGCCGGAATCAGCACCGAGATCGGAAATTGCCGCCCCGCCCTGAATGATTGCGCGCGATCGGTCGCCTCGCCATCACTCAGCACAAGCACCCCGGCACGCTGCGCCGCAGGCACCGCCGCAACCGCCTGCCGCAGCGCCGAAAATAAATCCGTGCTGGTCCCCGCACCACGATCCAGCGTGACAATTTTGAGCCGAACCCCCTGGGGCAAGTGAGCGCGCAAATGCGCCAGCGCCTGATCCACCCTCTGCCGCCGATGATCAATCGCCATCGATGCCGAATGATCGACCAGCGCCACCACAATATTATCAAGCGGCGCGGTGTGGCGCACCGTGCGCAGCGGCGCGGCTAACCAAATCAACAACACCCCAAACGCAGCCGCCCGCCAAACCGCACCCCGCGCCCGCCGCATGAGCGCCCATCCGGTGAGCAGCAGCGCCGCGACGCTGAGCAAAATTAGCACCCATCCCGGCACCAGCGGCGCGAAGCTCCAGCCGTTCATGGCGCCCTCTGCGGCGCGAGACGTTGCAGCAACATCGGCAATTGCACCTGATCGGATTTATAGGTTCCGGTCAGCGCATAAATCACCAAATTCACCCCAAACCGCTCAGAGTCGGTCCGCTGGCCCGGATCGCCGGGCAAAACCGCATGCAGCGCCGCGCCATCGCGCCGCCGCGCCCAGGCGCCCACCCAATCATTCTGCCCAATCACCACCGGGCTCATGCCATCCGCGTCGCGTCCCCCCTTCGCCGCAATCAACACCGGCGCCCCAACAAACCGCCCCGGAAATTGCCGAACAATAAAAAAACTATGCCCCAACGTCGCTCGATCAGTCAGCCGCGCCAAGGGCGGGATCGCCAAACACGCCGTCACCCGGCGCAACGCCGCACCCGCTCCCGGATCAAAGCCCGCGCCTGACCCCGCCGACCCCGCATCCCCCCCATCGGTGTCGATCACGAGCAAGCCGCCACTCGCCATAAACCCGTCAAGCGCCCGGCAAGCTTGCCCATCCGGCGTCGGGCTCGCCGCCGTCACCATCCAGTAAATCAATGGATAAAAATCGAGCGGTTCTGCTCCAGGCACCACCGCCCGGGGCCGGCCCAGCTTTGCGGCGGTTTCACCATCAACCAGCCGCGAGATTTCCTGCAACCCCAAGCGGATCGTTCGGTCCCGCGCCGCATCGCCGGTCGCAATATACGCAAGCCGCGTGCGCAGCGCCCCCGTTGGCACGGCCTGATCGGCGCCACTTGCGCCATTCGGCGCCTGCGCGCGCGCCGGGCGCACCCCGCCCGAGCACAGCACCACCAGCAGCGCTGCGCCGAGCACAGCGCGCCACGCAACCAAGCCGCGCAGCCAGAGCGATATCAGCCAATCCGCCAGCAGCAGCAGCAATCCGGTCGCGATCAACGCAGGCCCATAATGCAGGGTCCGCCGCAAACCAGATAAACGCGCCTGCGCGACACGATCAGGCATCCGCCCGGCGCGCAGCACCGGCACATGCGCCCCCACATTCACCGCAATCCGCCCCTGTGCATTGCCCCATAAGCCCGGCGGATGCGCGGGCGATACCATCAGCGTGTCCAAATTCCGCACCCGCACCGCGCGCGCCGCCGCACCAGCCCGGCCCAATTGGCCCAACCCATCCAGCGCGCGGATCACCTGCACCGTGCCATGGCGTGGCCGCGCCCCAACCCCAAGCCGCAGCAGCCGCTCCATCACCTGGGGAAAATCCGCCGCCAGCACCCAGTTCGACCAAGCCGTATTGGCGGACGTCAAAACATACACCAACGTGCCGCGTCCCTGCCGCACCCCCAGCACAATCGGCGTGCCATCTTGCAGCCGCGCCCACACCGTCGCTGGATTAAGGCGCGTCGGATCAACCAGACGCGCCGCCGAAATCCGCACATCCCCCGGCACCGCCAAACCCGCCAACGGCGAGCCAGCGGCAAAAGCCCCAATCCGCCCTGGCTTACCGGCCCCCAAAGCGCCGCCCACATGCCGCACGCCTGGCACTAGCTTGTCCGGCGTCAAATCATCACGGGTCGTCGCACTCAGCGGCCCGGCAAAGCGAATAACCACGCCGCCTTGCTCCAAAAACCGTTGTAATTTCTGCATCTGTGCCGGATCAAGCGGCATATCCGGCAAAATCAGCACCCCCGGCTGATCTGCCAGCAACGTCCCCAGCGTCCCCACATGCACCGCATCCGCGCGCGGTATCGCCCGTTGCACGTAATAATCGGCTCCGAGAAATTTCTGCGCCGCCTGCGCCCCGCCCACAATCCCCACACTCACCCGCCGCGCCGCACCATCAAGCAGCAAAACCCCCGCCGCCTCAGCCGGTCCCGCCAAAACCAACCGCGTCACCTGATCCAGCAAGGGCGGCGGCAAATCAATCCGGGTCGAGCCGAATTTCGCCCCCGGTGGCACCCGGATTGTCGCCCGCGCCAACACCGCATCCGCTTGCGTCTCTGCCAGCACCGCCGCCACCACCGGCCGATCATGCGGCACCACCGCAACGCGCACCTGCAGCCCGCCATGCGGCCCCAACTGCGCACGCTGCATCACGCGCACCCGCGCCGCGCCATCGGTCAGACTCAAATCCGGCGCCAACGCCCGGATCAGCGCCGCCCGCCCTGGCCCGGCGAGACCATCGGTGATGAAAACCGACCGCATCTTGCCCTGCCGCAACACCGCCCGCACCGCCTGCAAGGCCGCCCGATCATCATCCGGCCAAGGCTGCACCGGCAACACCCCCAACCGCGCCAACGCCGCGCGCGGTGTCAGCACGCCGCTCGCCTGCAATTTTTGCCCGGTTGCATCCGGCGCGGTCGTGAGTAACACCACCCCATCCTGACCGGCCTGCGCCACCACCCGCCGCGCCGCCCGCCGAACGGCGCTAAAATCCGCACCCGCCGCAAATCCGTTATCAATAACCAACAAAATCGGCCCACGCCCCGGCAACAGCGGCGGCGGCACAAGCGCTGGCCCCGCCAGCCCGATAATCAACAGCGCCAGCGCCACCAACCGCAGCACCAAAATCCAAAGCGGCATCCGTGCCGGCGTGCGCTCGGCTTGGTTCAGCCCGCGCAACAAGGCGAGTGCGGGAAACGGCACGCGGCGCGGTAAAGCGGGCGTGGCCCGCAGCAGAAAATACAAAGCGGGCAAGCCAGCCAGCGCAATCAACACCCAGGGTGCTGCAAAACTAATCCCCCCCAGCAGCATGCCCATCAGCGCGCCGCCCCGCGCATCCCCTGCAACGCCGGATAAATCTGCACCAGCGCCGATAAGGCCGATTGATCAGTCCGGTGCAAAAACGGCGTCAGTGCCGCCGCCCGCGCCATCTGCGCCACCGCCTCGATCTGTGCCGCCATCCGCGCGCGAAACGCCGGCGCCACCGCCTCGGCCCGCGCCACATCCTCATCTGGCCCGCCCGTGGCCATATCCTCAAACAAAACCCGCCCGCGATAAGCAAATGTCACTTCCGCCGGGTCGAGCACCTGCACCAACACCCCGCCGCGCAGCCCCGCGCCCAAAGCGCCAAGCCGTGCCGCCAACACAGGCGGTGCCTCCAAAAAATCGCCAAACAGCGCCAGTACGCCATCGCGCCGCTCCGCCGCCGCGGCCGAAGCGGGTCGAGGGCGCATCAGCGCTTCGGCCAAATGGGTCAAGCCATCCTCCCCCGCCAGCGGCGCGCTGCGCCCCAGCGCCGCCACCCGCTCGCCGCCGGCCAGCGCCAAACAGCCGCAGGCCAGCGCCAGCACCAGCGCCCGCGCCTGCTTGCTCTCCAGCCCCGGCGCACTGGCCCAGCCCATGCCCGGATGCTGATCCACATCGATCAACAGCACCGAATTTGTTTCGGCTTCGCGCTCCCGCCGGAACAAAATCTCGCCGCGCGCACTGCGCCGCCAATCAATCCGCCGTAGCGAATCCCCCGGCTCGGCCTCACGATATTGCCAGAATTGCTCGCCCTGACCCGAACGCCGGCGTCCATGCAGCCCGGCATCAAGCTGCCCGGCCAGCCGTCGCGCCGCCAACACCAAGGCGGGCAGGCTTGCTGCGAGCGCCTCGGCGCGATTCCGATCGGCGCTGCTCCTCATCCCAGCGCGGCGGCAACCAAACGCGGGATCAACGCTTCAACATCAGCCCCCTCCGCCCGCGCCGCAAAACCCAGCCCAAGCCGATGCCGCAACACCGGCGCCGCCAACGCCGCCACATCCTCAAGCCCCGGCGCCTCACGCTGATGCAGCAACGCCCGCGCCCGGCAGGTCAACATCAAAGCCTGCGCCGCGCGCGGCCCCGGTCCCCAGCTCAGCAGACTCGCCAATTCCGGCAAAATCGGCGTCTGTGGCCGCGCACCGCGCACCAGCCGCATAATCGCGCCCAACACCCGCTCACTCACCGGCATCGTCCGCACCAAACGCTGCAACGCCATCAGCCCCGCCGCATCCAGCACCGGCGCGGTCTGCACCGCCGCCACCCCGGTCGTCGCCAGCAGCATCGCCCGCTCATCCTCCACATTCGGATAATCGATCCGAATTTCGAGCAAAAACCGATCGAGCTGCGCCTCCGGCAACGGATAGGTGCCCTCATGCTCCAGCGGATTTTGCGTCGCCAACACATGAAATGGCGCCGGCAATTCCCGATTGACCCCAGCAACCGCCACCCGCCGCTCCGCCATCGCCTGCAACAAGGCTGACTGCGTGCGCGGACTCGCCCGATTAATCTCATCGGCCATCAGCAACTCGGTAAAAACCGGCCCCTCGATGAACCGAAACCGCCGTGTCCCGTCCCGATCCTGATCGAGCACCTCGCTGCCCAAAATATCCGCCGGCATCAGATCCGGCGTGCATTGCACCCGTCGGCTGCTCAAGCCCAGCGTGCCGGCCAGCACATCCACGAGCTTGGTCTTGCCCAAGCCCGGCACGCCCACGATCAACCCATGCCCACCCGCGAGCAACACGCTCAAACATTGCTCGACCACCTCGCTTTGGCCAAAAATTTCGCGCGCCACGGCGGCGCGCACCTGCGCCATCCGCTCGGCACCGGCGGCAAACCCGGCAAGTGTGTCGTCAAGGTCGCTCATCGGCACCGAAATGCGAACAGATGTCATTTGTGATCGTCCAATAGGTTTTTTCGTCGGCAAGTCCTCCCTATATGGCATGGATCAGCAAATTACATGAAGGGCCGCGTTGGATATCGTGAGTGAAGCAAGCCGCAGCATCGATTTGGGCAAGCCGAAACCAAAAGCCGCTGGATCGGGGCGCATCCCGGTTGATTGCGGCGCTTTACCGTTCCTAATCCAGCGTGACGGCACTTGGCTCTATCGCGGCAGCCCGATCGGGCGGAAATCCATGGTCTGCCTGTTCGCCAGCGTCCTCAAACGCGACGAGCATGGCAAATTCCGCCTCGAAACCCCCGCCGAACGCGGCGAAATCGAGGTCGAAGATGCACCCTTCATCGCCATCGGCCTTGATTGGACCGGCAACGGGCGCACCCAACGTCTCAGTTTTTGCACCAATATCGATCTGATGGTCACCGCCGGGCCGGAACACCCGATTCGCATCGCCCATGATTTATTTAGCTGCCACCCCACCCCCTATTTGCACATCCGCAATGGCGATGGCCGCTACCCGATTGAGGCGCGGATCAACCGCTCCGTCTATTACGAACTGGTCGCCCTCGCCGAACCCGGTTTTTGCCGGGGCAAGCGCGTCATGGGCGTCTGGAGCGAGGGGGTCTTCTTCCCGCTCGGCGAAATTCCCAACACCGATAGCTAGAGCGCGTGTCCCTCATCCACCGTCCAGCGCCGGATGCCAATTTTCTGCGCCGCACCCTCACCAACCGACCCGCCCGCGCGCTTGAAGCGGGTATCGCGCGCCCCGCCGCCGTGCTCGTGGCGTTGGAGCCGGGGCAGGGGGTCTGGCTCACCCGCCGCGCGGCCCATCTCTCCAAACATGCCGGCCAAGTGGCCCTCCCCGGCGGCACCATCGATGCCTCAGATGGCTCGCCCGAAGCCGCCGCCATCCGCGAAGCGCATGAGGAAATCGGCCTTGATCCCGCGCAAATCGAATTGCTTGGCCGCCTCGATGATTTTCCCACCGGCACCGGCTTTCGGATCACACCGATCACCGCAATCCTGCACGGCGCCCCGCATTTTGCGCCCGCCCCCGGCGAGGTCGATGCGATTTTCCGGCTCGATTTTTCCACCTTACTCAGCGACCACCAGCCCGAATGGCGCCGCGCCACCTGGCACGGCGGCACCCGTGACTACCCAGTCTGGCCTCACCCGGATCACGTGATCTGGGGTGCCACCGCCTGGATTCTGCTCCGCCTCGCCAAAGCGCTGCGGGAAACCCCAGGCCCTTAGACCAATGGTCTAAGAAGTCGGCTGCCCGCTCGGCGCTGGCGTCGGCGCAGCGGCATCATTATTGACCGGCAACAGCGTCATCGGCACCGTGATTGACGTCGGATAATCATAAGCCGCGCCATCCGCGACATCGACGCCGGTTCCAATCAAACCGCCGAACAACAAATTACCAAACGCCATCCCTTTGGTGCTGGAGGCCACATTGATCAGCCCCGGCTGATACCCAGCCTTGGTGCAATCCACATGCAACGCCCCATAATCACGATGCACCGTCACTGTCCCAGGCGTTTTCACATAAAATGTCCCCTCACTATTCTTGAGTGAACATTGCGCACCATCGACATCCTGCGCCGCACTGATTGTTTTCACTGACACGATTTGTTTGGTTCCATCGACAATCGATGCGCAACCGGCAAACGGTAAAATGGCCGCAAGCAAAACAACATTCCGCCAATTTTGACTGATCATGCAAATCCCACACGCAAATGATGATAACAACCTGCAACCATTGCAGATATGTTTCAGGTTACCTATCGGTAACGTATGGTGTCAATCAAAGCAATAATGACGTTTTCGTGATCGGCGCGAATTATCGGTTAGCGGTCTGCGTTGGCAAATCCGCCTGATTAACCATCGTCACGGTCACCACGTCCGGATATTTATACGCGCCACCGGTTCCCATATCGACGAGCGTGCCAACCATCAGCCCGGTAATCGGGTTGG
>JBMFWT010000014.1:0-54799 GCA_049964975.1 Acidiphilium sp. | reverse complement strand
GTTTTCAACCTCGTCGCGCCGACCCAGTGCGCGGATAACACGCTGAACGTGCCGACCGGCCTCGCGGGCATTCTCGACAAGATAAAGATACTCGTATTGGCCGATCTTCTTGACACGGATGAACATGGTTGTTGACCTACTACAAAGCAAAGCACCATGCCGAATCGGCGTGAGTCAACAAAAAATAAGCAACTTAATCATGATAAGATCGTATTTTTAGCACCACATTTCGCTTGACCAATCAAAAAACCGCAGAACTCTGCGGTTTTTTCATGCCTATGAGGGGCAAAGTGCCGAAGTTGGGCCAAGCATCTCCCACGGCACCACCATCCCAATCAGGTGGATAATTCCCGCGCGCCACCGCACGTCGAAATGACGACAATGGCCAATCCCAAGCATTTTCAACAAGGCAATGCTTCACCGGATTGAAATGAACATAATCGACATGCCGGATAAAATCAGCCTCATCGCGCACCCGATGCTCCCAGAACCGCCGCTGCCAAATGCCGCGCTCGCCTTTGGCAATCCGTGAGTTCGACCGCCCCTCACCGCCCGCAACCCGCGCCGAAAAACCGCGCTTAATCAGGCTCCATCGCAGCGAAAAATCAGCATCACCCTCCGGCAACGTCCACACCGCATGCAAATGCTCAGGCAAAACAACCCAGGCATCGATCACAAACGGATACAGCACCAGAGCGCGCGAAACCGCAACCCGCAAAGCACCAACCTCCGCAACCAACAAATCACTGCGCCGATCCGCCAACGTCAACGTGAAAAAATACGTCCCCCCCGCAACACGCAGCCGCCGATAATCCGCCACTCTCCACCACCCTATAACATCACCAACCGTCGTAGGATGGGGTGCGCTTGAGCACCCCATCATTTTCGCATCCCATCATTCCAATAAAGGCTCTCCGGCGATACAATCTCCAGATCTCTTCCAAGTTTCACTGTCAATTAAATGCGATCTAACAACTCTGATGCCGCGACATCCTTTAAGTTCGCGGATCGTCCTTGTTAGGCTCTCGGCAATTGTCGCTGGAAGCCAGGGATTAAAATAAATCCTGGAAATCAAACTAAGCGGAAATGCTACCGGATATGCAGAAGCTTGAGCCTGATCGGTCTCAGCAATAATTCGATATTCGCTCTCCGCGCTGAAGCCGACCCGCTTGAGGAATGGTAGTCGTGAAACGTCCTTGGCGGAAAGCGTCTTAATATCGCTTATTTTAAGATATTCCATTTCACCAAATCGTACGCCTTGCAACTCTTCGAGCTCGTTTTCGAAGTCCTGACGTCTGATCTCAATGCAGACGCCATCGGCTGCGCTGGTGAATACACGCCAATGGTGGTATGTTTCCGAGCTTGATGCAGCACATAGGGCATCGAGCCCGCCAATTCCCTTCGCCTTTTTATATAGTTTCATAAAATGACGATCATTTTGATCATCCCATCGCTCGGGATTAAGAAGCGGAAGCTGCTGGCGTTGGAGAATGTCAATTGTCGCTGCTATCGTGGTGTAGCGCCGGATATGCTTATCAAGTTTGGTCATTATACCCGTTCTCCGAGAGAAAATTTTATTTTAGCGATTGACAGCAAAAAATAACATTCAGTCAAGAAAATCAAGATTGTGTGGGCCTGATAGGCTTCACTTCCATCCAATTTCGCGCCACACCACCCCTAACGAAGATAATCAGCCTGCAACGCGAGAGCGAACCAGCCATGTCTCTTGCCACGAATAACGCAAAACAAGGAAACAATCATACCAGGCACCGACATCCCCGCCGCCAACAAGCAATCAAAAGCAATGATCGATGGATTATGAATGCCATAACCGAGCCACAAAACCGTCGCACTAACCAACACAATGGTTTGGAGGACGAGCGATCCAATCACCAGAACGCGCATCATCGCCAAAATGAACAATTGATGACGGAGAACACCAAAATAAACAATGACCGGAACTAATGTGAACACAGTAATCACATCAGCAGCGACCAAAACCGTAAACTCAGTGCCAACACCACGCCCCCGAAGCAATAGAACGGCGGCGGTGCCCAACGATAGGCTAACCGCAACCAGCAGAAAAAAGAAAAAAACGCTAAAGCGGTACAACTCATCCGGACGCACACGCCGAGGCGCATCCGGGCGGGGCACCGGGTCCTTCATCGCCCATCCCACACCCACCCGCCCCCCTCACTGCGGATGCTCAACCACCACCCCCAACGTCCCATCAATCCACGTATCCTTATCCGGCACAATCGCCTGCACCGGCAGCGCCTGACTATCCATCGCCAGCCCCGGCAGCCGCTTAACCGCCGTGCCAATCGCCAAAAACTCCACCAAATTGCCAATCTCGGCAATATTCACCTTCACCCCCACCACATCATCCGCCCCCATCGCCTCCGCCTCGCTCTTCAGACGGCCAATCGCCACCTCCCGCGCATCATGAATGAGCGAGGTCAAATCACTAATCTCACCACGGGTAAACGCCTTGAACGCCGCCTTGATCCCACCCACCGTGCCCAGCGAATAAATCGAGGCCGAAATCAATAATTTGAGCGGCGCATAGCCCAATTTCGTCATCGCCCAACATTCTTCGCCGGTCATATCGCTGGTCACCGGCTGCTGGGTATATCCCGCCGGCAGCGCCGGATGCGCCGCCGCCGTCCCCGTCATCAACATCTCATGGGTGTTATGCCAAAACATAATCTGCGTGCGAATCCCAAGCACCGCATTCGCCCGCACCGCCTGCGCCTGCGCCACAATCCGGTTGAGCGCCGCATGCCGTGTCTGATTGAAAATATCACTATATTCCGCAATCTCGCCGCGCACCAACGTCTTCAACGCCCCGCTCAACCCGCCGCCAAACCCAACCTGATACGCAATATTGCCAAACACATGGCTCAGCGGCTGATACCCCGCATCCATATGACAATAAAGCTCCTGCGCACTCCCCGCACTACTGAAAAACCCCGATCTTGCGCCCGCCTGCACCGCGTGCAACGCCGAACCCACAAACAAAAACTCAGTATTCCCATTAAAATCGCGCAAATCCCCGGTCACGCCCGCAATCCCCGCAGCCCCGGCACCCTGCGCCTCCGCCACCATCCGCTCAAACGCCTTCAACCGCCCATCCTCAATCGCCTGCGTCACCTCCGAAATCTCGCCGCCCACCATGCCGCGAAACCCCGCCGACATATCTCGCAAAAATCCCAACGAATTCACACTATTGCCCACCACCAGCCCACCAGGCCGATAATTCTTCAACGCCATGCAATAAATCTCATTGCCCGAAAGCCCACTGACATTCGCCATGTTCGCCCCTCCGCTCCACAGATAAAATCACGCCATAGAAACAAAGCCCACCCTGAAACAAACCACCCCAACAGTCAATTTTTTCTCTTTCGCACCCACCCCCTGTTATGCCATGTTAGGCATATGGAGCAAGCCACTAACAATCTCGCGCAGAGTCTCGCCGACCGCTTCACCACCCTTGCGCACATGCTCCGCAAAACCCTCGGTGCCCCCGAATATTCCCGCTTCGACCTCACCCTTAAATGGGCCATCTGGCACCGTATTTCCGCTCTTGCGCTCCGTTTCCGCTCGCTCGCCCTGAACCCACGCCCGCGCCGCCACCGCAAACCCGGCACCAAATCCACAACCGTATCCACGCCCAAAAGGAGCGAATTACCGAGGCAAAATGGCTGGCTGCTGCAAACAGTCCCCGGCCATCACATCCCCTACGTCCGGGGCCATCTGATCCGCTTCCTCGACGACCCCGACCTGTTTTCGCTCCTCCGCGACAATCCTCGCGTGGGCCGCGTGCTGCGCCCGATCTGCCACATGCTCGCGATTCCGCTGCCAACTTACCTCAAATTGCCGCGCAAACCGCGCTCGCCCCGCCCCAAATCGGAGCAAAAACCAGAGCCCAAACCAGCGCGGCGGAGCGAAAAACCGGAGCCATCATTTTACGACTATATGCTGGCAAAATATCCTGCTCCGCCGCCACGCCCCACACTCCCCGGCCATATTTACGCCCCCGCGTCCAGCCCAAAAATCAACTTCGAACGCTAGGCGCCAAATCGCGCCCATTTCGTTGCGATTTCGTAATAAATAGCCCAAAATCGCGCCCAAGCCTTGCTATTGCGCACCAAACATCCAATCTCCGCTGCGGACCAAAAAATCACCGCCGACAGGAGCGCATTGAATGACCACCCAACCCGATTATATCCCCCCCGAAATCTGGACCTGGGAGCGCGAAAACGGCGGTCGTTTCGCCAATATCAACCGCCCCATCGCCGGCCCCACCCATGATCGAGCGCTTCCTGTCGGGCGTCATCCGCTGCAACTCTACTCCCTCGCCACCCCCAACGGCGTCAAAATCACCATCATGCTCGAAGAACTACTCGCCCGTGGCCATACCGGCGCGGAATATGACGCCTGGCTGATTCGCATCAACGAGGGCGATCAATTCTCCAGCGGCTTCGTCGCCGCCAACCCCAACTCCAAAATCCCCGCTTTGGTCGATCACAGCGGCGCCAAACCCCGCCGCGTATTCGAATCCGGCGCCATCCTGATGTATCTCGCGGAAAAATTCGGCGAATTTCTGCCCACCGAGCCTGATGCCCGCGCCGAATGCCTCTCCTGGCTATTCTGGCAAATGGGCAGCGCCCCCTATCTCGGCGGCGGCTTCGGCCATTTCTACGCCTACGCCCCGTTCAAAATTGAATATGCGATCGATCGTTTCGCCATGGAAGTCAAACGCCAGCTCGACGTGCTTGATCGGCACCTCGCCGATCACGACTATATCGCCGGCAAAGACTACACCATCGCCGACATCGCGATCTGGCCCTGGTATGGCGGCCTCGCCAAAGGCTGGCTCTACGATTCAGCCAAATTCCTGCAAGTTCATGAATATAAAAACGTCGTCCGCTGGGCCGATCAAATCGGCAACCGCCCCGCCGTCCGCCGTGGCCGCATGGTCAACCGCGTCACCGGCGATCCCGCCGGCCAATTACGCGAACGTCACGACGCGGGCGATTTCGAAACCAAAACCCAAGACAAACTCGAAAAAGCCGCGCCGTAACCCTCACCAACCGGCCGGCACCGGGTTAACGATAAGCGCCCACGCGAATCCCTTGATTGACCTGCACCAAAGCAGCATTCACCGCATTCAGCGCGGCCATCCGGTGCCCGCCTTTATTATGCGCCGCAATCGAAAGCTGATAGCGTGCCGAGAGCAACGCATGCCGCGCCGCGAACATATGCGGCTGCGGATAAGCCGCCACCGCGCAGCCCCCAATCACCGCCCCCAGCATCAGCGCCGCCACGGTCAGCCCGGTCGATTTTGCCTTGATTTTCATTTTTTCACTCCATCTGTTGCTATCGATGGTGCGCAGCATCGCGCTCAATTATGGCGCAGATCGGGCACCAAGCGTAACTAATCGTGTCACTCAACCCACAGGCCCCGCATGACCGCTTCCACCCAAACCATCACCCTCAGCCATGGCCGCACGGTCGATCTTTTTCTCGGCGGCGACCCAAACGGTCGGCCCCTGGTCATGCATCACGGCACCCCGTCTGATTCCACCACCTTTGCCGACTGGCACGATGATTGCGCCGCCCGCCATCTCCGCCTGATCTGCATGAGCCGCCCCGGCTACGCCGCCACCCCGCGCATGGCCGGCCGCAGCGTCGCGGACATGGCGCACCTCACCGCCGAATTGCTCGATCAGCTCGGCCACACCGATTTCCACACCGCCGGCTGGTCCGGCGGCGGCCCCCACGCCCTCGCCTGCGCCGCCCTGCTCCCCCATCGCTGCCAAGGTGCCGCCATCCTCGCCGGCGTCGGCCCCTATGGCGAACCCGATCTTGATTTCCTCGCCGGCATGGGTCCAGAAAATATCGAGGAGTTCAACGCGAGCCTGCAAGGCGAAGCAGCCTTGCGTGCCTGGAAGGAAGCCAACGTTCAAAGCTTCCGCACCGTCACCGGCCCCGAACTCGCCGCCGCCTTCGGTGGCCTCGTCCCGCCGATCGATCAAGCCGAACTCACCGGCCCCTACGCCGATGCCATGGCTGCCGAAATGCGCCGCGCCCTCTCCGGCGGCTTCGATGGCTGGATCGATGATGACCTCGCCTTCATCCGCCCCTGGGGCTTTGACCTCGCGAGCATCACCATCCCCACCAGCATCTGGCAGGGCGATCTTGATCTGATGGTCCCCCACCAGCACGCAACCTGGCTCGCCGCCCACATCAAAACCGCCCAACTGCACATGGTCCCCGGCCATGGCCATATCTCGCTGGTCACACGCTATCGCAGCCATATCCTCGATACCTTGGTCGGCGCCTAACATGACCCTAACACCGCCTTTCACCCCCGAAACCGCCGCGCAAAAAATCCGCCTCGCCGAAGATGGCTGGAATAGCCGCACGCCCGATCAAGTAGCCCTCGCCTACACGCCCGATTGCCAATGGCGCAATCGCCACGAATTCATCTCCGGTCGCGCTGAGATCATCGCCTTCCTCACCCGCAAATGGGTCCATGAGCGCGATTACCGCCTGATTAAAGAATTATGGGCCTGCGCTGATCACCGCATCGCCGTCCGCTTCGCCTATGAATGGCACGATGCGACCGGCCAATGGTTCCGCTCCTACGGCAATGAAAATTGGGAGTTTGCCCCCTCCGGCCTGATGCAGCGCCGCATCGCGAGTATCAATGATGTGCCGATCACCGCCGATGACCGCAAATTCCACTGGCCCCTCGGTCGCCGGCCCGATGATCACCCCGGCCTCTCGGCCCTCGGACTGTAATCAATCGCCACGCGCAACCCCCTCACACCGTGATAAAACATCCAATCTCGATCCGCTCGCATAAGAATCGGTCGAAAAGCTGCCTAGTTGCTCAATCTCTCGCGAGGAGCACGACGCTCATATTGCTCACCTGCCTTGATCTGTATTAACGTCGTCTCCTGCAATATTCTTTCAGCCTTCAAAGGTGACAGCAAGATGCCGCTTATGACCAATACGCGTCTGTTATCCAGCCTCGCCGTAACCACCTGCCTCAGCATTCCTCTCGCTTACGCGGCGCCCACGCCCGCGCCGGCGCCGACCAATGCGCCGAGCCGGGTGCCCGCCAGCGTTGATGCGGGCGTCAGCGGCGCGCGCACGCGGCAAATCAGCTTTCATCAATCGGTGCTGGTCCAGCCGAACGGCGAATATACCAGCAAGGTCAGTCAAGTGATCAAAGTGCTGAGCCGCTCCGGTCTGAAAGAAACCAATCCGTTCCAGGAAACCTTTTCCTCCTCGCTCTCCACACTGAAAGTGGTCAAAGCCTGGGTGACCACCCCGCAAGGGGCTGTCACCGAGATCCCGAAATCCGATATTTACGTCCGCCCAGTTCCCGCCGCACAGGGCGCGCCGATGTATAGCCGCTCGAAAGTGCTCAGTATCGTCATTCCCAATTTCGCGGTGGGTGATGAGCTGCATTTAATCACCGAAAAACATCAATTCGCGCCCTATTTCAAAAACCAATATTCGAATTACTGGATGATCCCGCAATCGCAATCCGCCCGCGATGAAATGATCACCGTCACCGCTCCCGCCTCGATGCATTTGCAAGATGCCCAACGCGGCGGCTGGGTAGTCAGCAAAAAACAATCCGGCAACATGGTGGTTCTCGCTGCGCGGTTCACCACCCATCACGCCTATTATGCCGGCCCCTCCACCGTCTCCGCGCGTGATTACAGCCCGTTATTCGAAGTCACCAGCTTCCCCAGTTGGGCCTCGGTCGGTGCAGCCTATTGGTCGCGCGCACAGCAGCAGGCAGCGGTCACCCCGGTGGTGCAAGCGGTCGCTGACCGCGTGGCGGGCAAGCTCAAAGGCTGGGACGCGGTCAAAGCCCTCTATGCCTGGGATTCGGCGCAAGTGCGTTATGTCGGGCTTGAACTCGGGGTCGGCGGTTTCGTGCCGATCTCGGCGACCAAAACCCTCGAAACCGGCTATGGCGATTGCAAAGCCCATTCCACCCTGCTCGAAGCGTTGCTCGCGGCCAAAGGCATCACCGCCTATCCGGTGATCATCAACTGGAGCAACACGTTCAGCAAACCGCCCTTGCCCACACCGTTCTGGTTCAATCACGCGATCGATTATTTGCCGAAATATCATGTGTTCCTTGACAGCACTGGCGAATATGAAACCCCGGGGCAATTGGCCATCGGCGAACGCGACAAACCAACCGTTATCGCAGGACCGCATCCACGCCTGCTCTACACGCCGGGTGCCGAGCCTGCACATAATCGTTTGGTCTATAATGCCACGCTCCATTTAACCGCCGATGGCGGCATCACCGGCACCGCGCAAATGACCACCCATGGTTGGTGGGCCTGGATGTATCGCGAAATCTTTGCCTCAGTGCCGCCCGCCGCCTATGGCCATGTCATGAATTTGCTGCTCACGCCGAGCGGTGGTGGCAGCGGCACGTTCACACCGGGCGTGCCCACCGTGCTCGACAAACCCTTTGTGGTCGGTGCGCATTGGGCCAACCCGCATTTCACCGCACCGGGCAAAAATATCAGCTTCGCGATGCCGCCCGGCCCGTATTTGGTGCCCTCAATGTCTGGCACCCCCAACCCGATCAACGCGCTGGCCTCGGCAGCGGGTGCCAGCCATCGCGCGCATTCGGTGGTGACGTATCTCGGACAGGTTGATTGGACAACAACGCTGGATTTCCCTGCCGGTTACACGCCGAGCTACCTGCCGCATGATGTCACGGTAACCAACCCGGCGGGCAGCTTCAGCTATCATGTGACCACGGCGAATAACAGCATCGTTACCAACTATACCCTTAAGCTCAATAAAATTGTCTATGGGCAGAAATCATATCCGGCTCTGCATCAATTATTGCTGGCGGACCTCAAATCGCAACGCACCCCGTTCGTATTGACCCAAACATCAGCCGCCAAGAAGCGGAGCTAACCATGACCCAATCAATAGTCCGTATCGGCGCCCTCACCGGTGCCGCGCTGTTTGCCACATCCGCGATCAGTCACGCGGCGGGCAAACCAGCGCCGGTGGTGAACTACCAAATTCTGCGTGATCGCACGGTCATCCAAGTGCATAAAAATGGCAGCTACACCAAAACCGTGACGCGCATCGTCCAGCCGCTCACCACTGAGGGCGTGCAATCCAGCTCACAAATTGCGGTGGCCTATCCGGCCAATTTCGCGACAGCAAAAGTGCTGTATGCCTATACCGAGACTAAATCAGGCAAAAAGCTGAACGTGGTGCCATCCGCGATTTTCGATCAATCAGCCCATAGCGCGCTCACCGCGCCCTTTCTGAGCGATGGCAAAATTCAAAGCCTGATTTTCCCTGCCGTGCATCCGGGCGATGTGCTGCATATTAAATATCAACTCACCTTCGCCCATCCATATCTGCCGGGCATTTATGCCGCGGCTTTAGTGCTCAGCCCATCGATCCCGATCAAGCAAGCCACCCTGGAACTCAGCGTGCCACCAGGCATGCAGGTTTATGCCAAAACCCGGGGTCCGTGGACGGTGAAAAAATCCGGCCAAACCGTAACCGTCACCGGCTCCTATCAGGGTGCGATTTTCCCGCCGCTCGGCAGCGCCGCGATCACCCAATACGCGCCGATGGCCGTTGTCACCACCAGCGCAGATTGGAAAGACCTTGCGGATGCTTACAGCAAGGCCGCGCAACCCGCGACGACGCTCACGCCCACAATCAAAACCGTCGCGCATGAAGCCGCGCAAGGCGCGACCGGGCTTGAAGCCGTGCAGAATATCTATCGCTGGATGCAGCAAAATATCCAGACCATCTCGGTCAATTACCAAAGTGCCGGCTTTGTGCCGCCAGCAGCCAGCGAAACATTGGCCAAAAAACTCGGGGACAGTAACGCGAGCGCAACCTTGCTCTGCGCGTTGCTTCAGGCCGAAAACATCAAGGCCGTGCCTGCCTTGATTTCGCAAAGCCCGCGCTTTGTTCCCTATCCGGGGGTCGATCCGTTCGCCTTCAGCCATTTCATCGTTTACGTGCCAGCCTACGGGCTTTATTTGGATTCACATTATCGGCACGCTGCCGCCGATAGCATCCCGATCATGGATTCAGGCCGGCCCGTCTTGCTCACCGGCGCTGACGCCAAATTGACAACAACGCCCGGCCCCGATTTGAACACCGTGCAATATGCCATGACGGACACAATGAAGCTGGCGCGGTCAGGCGAATTATCCGGCCATTCGCGCCAGATCGCGCAAGGCTGGCGTGCTGCTGAAAAGCGCGCCGTGCTCGGCGACAAGGTCGGCCGGCGCTTGAACAACGCGGTCGAGGCCAGCTTCTACCAGCAAGGTAATTTCGGAACGATTAGCCATTTTCAAATCGAAAATCGTGACGACGTCAACAAACCAATTGCTGTTACCTATGATTTCAAGAAATACGGCGTGCTGGATGGTGGTAGCAAGGGGGCGATGTTGATCCCCTCGGATCATTTGATTGCCGGTGCGCTCGCCCCGTTTGTGGACCAAGCAAAACGTGCGGTACCAACAATCACCAAGCCCCAGCGCATCCAATATACGCTGCATTTGCAATTACCGCTGAGCATGAGCCCAGAATTCATGCCACCGGGCGAGACGGTTTCGACCCCGATTGGCGATTACGCGGTGACCTACACCATCAAGAACCATGTACTGACCGTGCAAAAATCACTGGCCCTCAAATCCTTTGTGGTTAACCCCGCCGATTATCATTATCTGCACACACTCGCGATCAAGGCGTTGCAGAACAGCCACCAAGTCTTGTTGCTGAAAAAAGCCAAGCTCTCGTCATAAGGATCAGCGGGGCGGCCATCACACGCCGCCCCGTTATCCCACCGCCAAATTTTGCAGTAACGCGGCATGCAGCACATCGCGCGCGACCTTGACCGGGCCGAGCAGCGTGCCATGTTCAATCACCACCGCAATGGCAAAGCGCGGCTGATCCAACGGCGCATACCCGATAAAAAGAGCATTGGGCCGATATTTCCACGGTAATTTCGCATCGTTATAATTGGCCGCTTCCATCGCGGCGTTTTCGTTGATCACCTGCGCGGTGCCGGTCTTGCCGGCCATGCGAACACCACCCTGCATAATCAGCCGCCCGCCCCACGAAGTGCCGAGTGGTGTATTGACCACCTCATCCAACCCTTGACGCACCACGGCCAGATACCGATCAGACAGATCCAACGGCACCGGCTCAGGCCGGCGGACGGGCTTGCCACCAATCGCGCGCACCAGATGCGGCTCGATCATCCGCCCCGATCCGACCCGCGCAATCATCGTCACTAAATTCAACGGTGTGAACACCGTATAACCCTGACCAATCCCCTGCACCGCGGTGTCGCCACGCGTCCAGGTAATCCGCCGGGCCCGCGCCCAGGCATGATCGGGCAAAAACCCTGCTGCCACATCAGGAAAATCAATCGGCGCCACCCCGGTCAGGCCCAATTGACGCCCCATTGAGGCCATCCGGTCAATCCCGATCCGCATCGCGACATGATAATAGAACACATCGCAGCTTTGCTGCAGCGCCCCCGCCGCATCGAGCCAACCATGCCCGGAGCGCAACCAGCAATAAAACATCCGGTTGCCAATTTTCAAATGGCCTGGACAGTAAAACCGTGTCGTCGCAGTAATCGCCCCGCAGCGTAGCGCCGCCAAGGCCACTGTTGGTTTGAACGAAGACCCCGGCGCATATAAACCCTGCGTGGCCCGATTGATTAATGGTCGTTCAGGGTCATGCATCCAACGCGACCAAACCGCGTCCGGCACACCCTGCTCGAACCAAGCCGGATCGAAGGAGGGCGCACTCGCCATCGCCAGCACCCCGCCGCTCGCAATATCGAGGAGCACGGTCGCGCCAGGCCGCCCGCGCATGGAAGCGACACTCGCTCTCTGCAAATCAGCGTCGAGCGTCAATTGCACCGTGGCTCCGGGATGCCCGGCATCATCGTCAAGCACGCGCACCACCGAGCCAAGCTCATCGACCTCGCTTTCGATGACCCCTGGTTCGCCCTGCAAGACATGATCATAAGCCTGCTCGATCCCAGCGCCACCCACCCGCGCGCCGGGCAATGCGAGCACCGGGTCGCGCTTGACCTGAGCAGGCCGGGGCCGCACCACAGTGCCCACCAAATGCGCGGCCTGCCGTCCCAACGGGTAAAACCTCGAAAATCCCCGATCGATAATCACGCCCGGTAATTGTGGCCGATGCACCTCGAGCCGGGCCATCGCGTGCCAATCCAAATCATGCTTGAGCAGCAAGGGAACATAGCGCACCGGACCCGCCAAGGCGCGCACCACCCTGGCCCGCTCCAGCGCCGATAGCGGCACCAGCCGAGCAAACCGCGCGAGCACCGCTTGTGGATCATGCACATCGGTCATCAAGAACAAAGCGCGCCATTGCTGATGATTGCCCGCGAGCAGCGTGCCCGCACGATCAACGATCAAACCGCGCTGCGCCGCCAGGGGCCGCTGCGCAATCGCGTTGGCTTGGGCGCGCTTGCGATAATGACGATGCTCCAGCACCTGCACATCATAAAGTCGGCCCACCAGTGCGGCGAACACCGCCAATTGCGCGCCGCCCAGCAGCACCGCACGCCGGGTGAACACGCCACGTTGCATCCGATCTCGTATCATCGCCGCTTGGTGGGATGATCCGGCGCAAAACCCAAATCAATTTTCAGCGATCACCCGCGCGCTTCGGTGCCGATCAGGTGGTGAGAAATCCACCATCAACCGGGATAATCGTGCCGGTGATGAAGGCCGCACGATCAGACGCCAGAAATACAGCGAGGGCCGCCGTATCATCCGGGACGGCAAGCCGCCCGATGGGAATACGCCGGAGAATGGCGGCCTGCACGCTGGGATCGAGCTGTGCGGCGGTCATGGCGGTGGCGGTCACCGCCGGGGCGATGGCATTGACCGTGATGCCGGCGGGGCCAAGCTCGCGGGCAAGCCCCATGGTGAGCGCCGCCACGCCAGCTTTAGTGACGCCATAGAGCACATTGCCCAACGCACCGCCGCCGCGAAAAGCCGATACCGATGCGATATTGATAATCCGCCCGCATCCGCGCGCCGCCATCGGACGGATCGCCGCCCGCACACAATGCAACACGCCGCGTAGATTGACCCGCTCGACCGCATCCCAATCCTCGGGCTGTGCTGCGGAAACAGGTCCGGTTTTGAGAATACCAGCGCTGGTAATTAAAATATCTAAATCACCTTTTGCAAGAATCCCCTGTATGCCAGCCTCAACGGAACCCGGATCGGTGACATCCATGGTGAGGGCCTGCATGGCGTGATGACCGGCCACCGTTGCGGCGGCGGCCTCGGACGCACGATCCGCGCAATAGACCATGACCCCTTCGGCGACCAGCGCCTGCGCGATCGCGCGGCCAATCCCCGATCCTGCGCCGGTGACGAGAGCAACGCGTCCTGCCAACCCCAATTGCATATCAATCTGCCACGAGGCCGAGAATTCGACGAGCCTCCTGCGCGGTTGCGGGACGCCGACCATATTGGGCCGCGATCTCGACCATTTGTGTCACCAATTCAGCATTGCTGGTTGCAAGCCGGGTTCCATCGAACCGCACATTATCTTCAAGCCCAGTGCGGACATGCCCGCCTTCGGCGAGGCACCAGCGCGCTACCTCGACCTGAAACCGGCCAATGCCCGCCGCCTTCCAGGTGGCATTGGGCATCAGGCTGCGCAATTCGGTTAGCAAAAAGTCAAATATTTCTCGGCGCGCCGGCAACGCGTTGCGGACGCCGAGCACGAACTGCACGTGCGAATGCGGGGCCAGCAGCCCTTGATCGGCCAGAGCTTTGGCATTGTAGAGCATCGCCAAATCGAACACCTCGATTTCGGGTTTGACGCCATTCGTCAGCATTGATTGCGCGAGGCCGGTGACGAAATCGGGCGGATTGTCATAGACCTGCGCTGGAAAATTGGTCGAGCCGGTGGCCAAGGAGGCCATGTCTGGGCGAAGCGGAATACAGGCAGCTCGCTCTTCTAACGAACGGCCCCGACCGCCCGTGGAAAATTGCACGATCATGCCGGGGCAATGCCGACGCACCCCCTCCTGCACAGCCGCAAACAAGGCTGGGTCTGAGCCGGGGGATTCGTCAGGATTGCGCGCATGGATATGAGCGAGTGTTGCGCCGGCCTCAAAAGCTTGATGGATGGATTCGATTTGCTCGGGCGGTGTAATCGGCACGGCCGGATTATCCGCCTTGCGGGCGACCGCGCCGTTAATCGCGACGGTGATGATGACAGGCTCAGTCATGGGTGCGCTCCTCGCGGGGTCAGTGCTTTTCGATGAAGTGAAAGGAGGTGATGTCCGGCCGACGGGCGATTTCACGCACCAATGTTAGGAGCGGTGTCGCCGCCAGCGGATAATCGGTGTTGATCGGCCCAGCGGCTCGCAACGCGTTGACTTCCGGCGCTGCGTAAAAGGCGGCGAGCAATAAATCATCATCCGATTCGAACGGTCCATGGGCGGCACGCACGGCGGGCAGTCCCGGTTCCAACATCGCGCCTGGACGCTCCGAGATCGGCGCGGCGCCCCGAGCCACCCGATCAAGCAGATTCTGATCGATCGGGCCGACGACCTCGCCATAATACCCCAGAACGTATTTGCGCACTTCATCGGGGATGGTCGCGTAGCGCTCGCGTCCCATCACGTTGAGCACGGATTGGGTGACAACGAATTGCGCAAAAGGACTAACAATAATCGGATAGCCCAGGTCGCAGCGGACGCGGCCCGCTTCTTCCAGAATTTCGCCTAGGCGATGCTCGATACCGATGGTTTTCAGCTGGGAGCGCAGGTTGGAAATCATGCCACCGGGCATCTGGTGGGCGTAGTGAAATTCGTCATACTCGGCGATGGCACCAATTGGTCTGTCTTCACGGGCCGCGATATAGGCAAGCCGCTCGGCAGCCGCTTCAACCAATGCCAGATCGATGCCGGGCTCATAGCCAAGGCGGGTAAGATTACGCGCGACAGACTCGGTCGCGGGGTGCGAGGCACCGTTGGCCAGCGGCGATGTGGCGGTGTGCACAACATCAACGCCGAGAGCGACGGCGCGCATGGCGGTCGCTGGTGCCAAGCCGGTTAGGCAATGGCTGTGCAAATGCAAAGGCAGCGTGCCGCACGCCGTGCGAATGATCGGGATTAGGGTGGCGACCCGTTCGGGCGTGAGCAATCCACTTGGGTCTTTCAGATAAATCGCGTCAACACCGAGGGCGACCAAATCGCGGACTTTTCTGGCATAATAAGCATCTGTATGAACCGGACTGAGCGTATAGACGATCCCTGCGGCGATATAGAGTCCGACTTGGCGGGCGGCGCGAACCGGCACTTCGAGATTGCGGATATCGTTCAGCGCGTCATACGGCGTATGATAGCGCATACCCTGGGCACGAATGCGTTCGGCGGTGAGGGCAACAATGTCATCGGGGAAAAATTCAAATGTGAACAGGCTCTGCCCGCGCGTCATCACCGCGAGGGGTGTTTCGGTGACCCATTCGCTGAGAATCCGCATCCGCTCCCACGGATTTTCGCGCAAATAGCGCACGCAAACATCAAACACCGCACCGCCCACCAGATCAATCGCCTCGAACCCGGCTCGGTCGAGCAGCGGCGCGATTTCGTGCATCATGCCGGTGGTCATACGGGTAGCCCATAGGCATTGATGGCCATCGCGCAGTGTGACATCGAACAAACGAACAGTGCGGCGGGGGGCGGTTGTCATCGAGTTTGTTCCTGTTCGATCCAGCGTGTATGGATCGCGGCGGTGCGAAATGCTTCGGTCGTCAGTAACTTGGCATGAAATGGCAATGTTGTTGGGACGCCGCGAACGTCAAAGCGCGCAATGGCCTGCTGGGCAGCCGCGATGGCGGCGGCGCGGGTTGGTTGATGAATGATCAGCTTGCCTAACAGCGAATCGTAATAAGGCGAGACATGCCAGCCGGGATAGACGTGACTATCCACCCTGATCCCCGCGCCGCGCGGTGGTTTCCAGGCTGAGATTAGGCCCGGCACGGGACGAAACCCGTCATCGGCATCTTCCGCATTGATGCGAAACTCGATGGCGACACCGTGCGGTTCGCCAGGCTGACTGATCGAAAGCGGCGCGCCAGCGGCAACGCGGAATTGTTCGGCCACCAAGTCGGTCCCGGTCAGCATTTCGGTGACGGGATGCTCAACTTGAATGCGGGTGTTCATTTCGATGAAATAGGCCCGGTCCGACTCAGGGTCATAGATGAATTCGACCGTGCCCGCTCCTTCATACCCCAAACTGCGCGCGAGGGCTTCGGCGGCTTGGGTTATCTCGTGGCGACGCGCGGCTGGCAGGATGGGCGATGGCGCTTCTTCGATTAGTTTTTGATGGCGCCGCTGCACACTGCAATCACGCTCCCATAAATGCACAACATGACCGTGCCGATCAGCGAAAATTTGCACCTCGACATGGCGGACGTGGCGAAAGAACCGCTCCAGATAAATTTCAGCATTCCCGAAGGCGGCCTTGGCCTCAGCAGAGGCTTGCATAAAACAGGTGGCGAAGCTGCCGATATCCTCGGCGATCCGCATGCCGCGGCCACCACCGCCGGCGCTGGCTTTCAGTAGGATGGGAAATCCAATTTGATGAGCAGCGGCCTGCGCGTCCTCCACCGTGACGAAACCATGCTCGGAGCCAGGGACGATTGCCATGCCAAGGCTCGCGGCGGTGCGACGGGCTTGGGCTTTGTCCCCCATCAAGGCGATGATCTCGGGCGGTGGGCCGATAAATGTTAGTCCCGCACTGCGACATTGCTCGGCAAATTCGGCATTTTCGGAGAGAAACCCATACCCTGGATAAATCGCGTCACAGCCCGTGGCACACGCGGCGGTGATCAGGCCGGGGCCGTTCAGATAGCTCAGTGTCGCAGAGGGCGGGCCGATACACACCGAATGGTCCGCAGCCCAGACATGGGGCAGCGCCGCATCTGGCGGTGTGTACCCCGCCACCGTCTCCAGACCTAGTGCCCGGCACACGCGCACCGCGCGCAGCGCGATCTCGCCCCGGTTGGCGATGAAGACTCTGATCAAGGCGTTCGCTCCTTTAGTCTTGCTCCTAGGCTATTCTGAAAAAAATCATCTTGCAAGATGATTCATATTGTTGTCTGATAACTGTAAGACAAAAGGAGGAGACTGACCCATGTTGCGATACGAAGACGTCGCTGAACTGGTTCGTATTATCGATAGCTCATCCTGCGCCGAATTCGTGCTCGATACTGCAGAGTTGAAGTTGACTCTGCGCCGTCACGGCACCGTTGGTCCAATCGCCTCTGTGCCAACACCCAGTGCGCCGACCGCAGCACCGCGCGCAGCACCGATGATTGCGCCGACACAGAATGCGACCGCACCGATGCTGATTGGACATCAGACGGTTGAGGCGCCGATGATTGGCACGTTTTATGCTGCACTAGCACCCGGCCAGCCTCCATTCGTTCAGCCGGGCAGCGAAGTCGCGGCGGGCGACAAGCTTTGCTTGATTGAAGTGATGAAGCTGTATACGACGATTTTTGCGCCGGTCGCGGGAATTATCCGTGAGATTTGTGCGCAGGATGGCGAATTGGTGGAGTATGGCCAGGCGCTGTTCGTCATTGAGGCGGGGTCGTGTTTGAACCGCTAGCCGAGCAAGACTGATAGCAAGCCAAGCACACCCGATGCGGCCATCAGCGTTAGCAGAAATCCGTTGAACGCTTCAGCGGAGACATAGTGAACCGCTTTGATCCCGATCACCATACCGACACCAACGCAGGGGACCAAGCCGATCGTGGTTGTTAGCCATGCGGTGCGCGCGAGGCCCGATAGGATCGCGACGATAATGGCCACCAGAAAACTGGCGAGATTGAAAATCAATAGCAGGGTCCGGCTATGATGCACTTCTCGGCGCTGCAGGGCAACGGTCAATGCGGGTATCGGGCCACCCATGCCGGTGCATCCATTCAACACGCCACCAATCAGCCCGGCGATGGCCAAGGGGAGAACGCCATCAGGCAGGCGCAACGGCAAGCGCGCAGCGCGGAGCATGGCGACACTGATCGCGAGGATCGCTATCATTAATTTGACGGTCCGCGCCTCAAGGATGCCGAGCAAGAGCAGGCCAGCCGGTGTGCCGATCAGCGCCGCAACGCCGATGGTCACTGCAGCGCGCTGGGGCACCATTCGGCGCGCCCCGGCTAGTACCACGATGCTAACCAAGGCCCCCAAGACCATGGTTTGAAATACCACTTGCCGAGGACTGCCTGACAAGATCGCGAAAACCGGTGCAAAGACCAACCCAAAACCAAACCCGGCAAAGCCGGTGACCATCCCGCCGAGAAAAGCGGCGAGGCCTGCGCTGAGCATGAGCCAATCAGACATCGCGACAGCCAATGGGATAAACAAGCCGCCATGCGCGAACGCGGTGCCATTGATGGACCGAGTTCCGCACGGCGCATTCCTGTCCAGCGCTGGGCAGATTAACGATCAAGCTTCATTCCGGCACCATCCAACCCACCAACGGCCACCCCACGATAGATTGACAAATCGGTGCCGGTTTCTTCGACGCTACGACCCGAGGTTTGAAAGCCAAGCAACATGATCGGGATAATGCTCACGAAGGTCAGCGATGCCAATAAGGTGTAGAGTGACGGTGCCGTCATCTCGCTAGCCAGTATCGGAAACATATAGACCAGCACGACACCGCCGAGAAAGCGCGTGATACTTTCGCCAATCATTGATCCTGAAGCACGCAGCCGGGTTGGGAATTGTTCCGCCATGTAAAGTTTTGCAAGAGGGAACCCGGCATAGACGAATGCCCAAGTGAACATCGCGGCGATGATGACGCCCCAGCGTGGCAAAGGCTGGCCGAGAGCAATGGTAGAGAGGGCGGCTATCGTCATGACGACGACGAGACCCCAACGACGGCTGATCCGATCACCCATCAGGCCCGCAACGGCGTTTGAGATGACCGTGAGGAATAGCAGGCCCGATGTATAATAGAGCGCATCGGTTTTACCCGCTCCCATGCGGCTCAGAATGCTGGGTCCGTAAAGCGTGATCACGTAGAATACGATGAAGGGTGAAAGCAGCGCGAAATAGGATACGAAACAACGGATAAGATAGGGCGGTTTGGCGAAATCCAGAAGCGACACTCGCCGTGCGGCGGTGACTTCCAATACCCGCAACGATGAACGATCAATCAATGATTCATCGTGCGGCAAGTTGCTGACATTTTCTAAATGTTCGACGAAGCTGCGAACGCGATCAACCTGGCCAACTTTAAGCAAAAATCGCGGCGATTCGGGTAGAAAAATGATCACGACCGGCATGACCAAGATGGTTGCGCCGCCTAACATGAGCAGTACCCGCCACGCTTCTGAGTCTGGTATATGACCGACAATGAGCGCGCCGGCCAAAGTGTTTAGACCATAGGCGAAGCCGAGCAGTGAATTGGAAAGTCCGACGGCGGTGCCACGCGCACCCTTATTGACAAATTCGGAAAGCAACAAATACGGCACCGGGAATACCGCACCTTGCCCAAGACCTGCCAGAAAGCGGCAGGCAACGAGTTCGCTGATTGACTGCGAGAAGCTCGCCAGGAAAGTGAAGACGCTGAATACGACGATACCGCCGAGTAAGGTTGTTTTTCTGCCAAACCGATCGGCAATGCGCCCTGCTGGCAATAAACCCACCACGATGCCGAGCGTGCCGGCACTCGCGATCAGGCCGACTTGTTTGGGGGCGAGATGCCAGGTTTTTTTGAGCAAAAACAAAACGGGGGCGATGATACCGATATCAAACGCTTCAAGAATCCAAACCAAACCGAGCAGGGCGATCAAGCCGAGCACGGTTTTGTTGATGGGGATTCTATCAAGCCTGGCCAGAAGATTTTCCTGAACGATGAGATCTTTTTCACTGATCGTAGCCATTTCGTTTCTCCCTTTTGTCTTGGACGTTTCCTTTTCGCATCAACGTGCTCATACGCTTGTTTTTTTATTAGCGAGTCACGCCGACATTGTTACCAACGCTGGCGATGAGGCTGCCAGCGCGCCGACAATTTGATTGGGTGTATCAACTACGGTTACCGAAGCCGCTTCCAACGCGGCACGTTTACTGAGATAGCTGCCACCGGAACCCGCGACGATGGCGCCAGCATGACCCATTTTACGACCCGGCGGGGCGGCGCGCCCGGCGATGAATGCAACGACGGGCTTGTGCATGGTGCGGGCATATTCTGCGGCCTCTTCCTCCATCGTCCCGCCGATTTCGCCGACCAGAACCACAGCGTCGGTCCGGTCGTCGCGATCAAGGGCTTTGAGTGCATCAAGGCTGGTCGTGCCAATCATTGGATCACCTCCAATGCCGATGAAGCTTGATTGACCAAAGCCGCCACGTGTTAGATTAAGGCAAATCAATGTGCCGAGGCTGCCGCTACGCGAAATCACACCGACCCGCCCTGGACTGAAAACTTTGTTATTATGACCGGGCATAATGCCGACAAAGGCCTCACCAGGGGTGACGAGCCCGGCGGTATTTGGCCCCACGATGCAGCAGCCGCGCGCATCCGATGCTGAAAATACATCGAGCATGTCATGAGCGGGGACATGTTCGGTCAACATGACCAATCCGCCAACACCTGACTCGATAACATCAAGTGCCGCATCGCGCACGCCGGCAGGGGGCACGAACATGACCGCGACATCGGCCCGCATTGAACGCATGACCGCGTTGACTGAGGCAAACACCGGCAAGCCGAGATGGGTTTCACCCGCGCGCTTCGGATTGACCCCGGCGACGATTTGGGTGCCAACCTCGCGCATTCGCTCAGTCCAGAACGTGCCTTGACCACCGGTCATGCCGATCACCACGACGCGGTCCGAACGGCGGATAATGGGGAATGTGCTCATTGTGCTGCCTCAATCGCCGCACGCACGGCGTCTTCCATTAAATCAAACGGCTCGGCGCCGAACGCATCGCGCACCAGGGCCACTGCCTCGTCAGACCCGGTGCCGTGGACCGAGAAAAATACCGGCAAGTCGGGCTCCAGCCGCTGCCAAGCCTCGATGACACCCCGCGCCATCACATCCGTGCGGGCGAAGGCGCCGCAGAAATTCACAACCAATGCGCGAATTTCTGGTTTCGAGAGCAAAAGCTCGAGCGCCGGCTCGGCTTTGGTGTAGGCATCACCGCCGATTTCCAGAAAATTGGCGGGTTTGCCACCCAACACGCTCACCACATCCATCGTGGTCATGGTGAGGCCAGCGCCGTTAGCGAGGATACCGACGGGACCATCCAACTCGATAAATTTGAGTCCGACGTCACTGGCCTTCCGTTCAAGGGCGGTCGATGGGTCTGGCGCGGCAGCGGCGGCGAGTGCTGCTTGGCGATAGGCGGCACTGTCATCGAGAATAAATTTGCAGTCCAACGCTGCAATTGTGCCATCGGCGAGCTGCACCAGCGGGTTGATTTCGATCAATTCCGCATCGGTCTCGCGATAGCGCCGATACAGCGCCACCAAAATACGCGCGATGTCCGATTGCACGGTGCCTAACGCCAAGCCCGAGAGCATGGCATTCGCATCGATTTCATCAAACTGATCCGCGGTGCGCACCCAATGTTTGCGCAGCATTTCTGGTCGTGATTCAGCGATTTCTTCGATATCCATGCCACCTTCGGTGGAGAACAGCACAAGTGAGCAGCGTTCGCGCGGCGCGTGAAGGACAGCAGCATAATATTCGTGCGTAATTTTTGCTTGTGCTTCGATCATCACGGTTTCGACGCGATGCCCTGCGATGCTCATGCCAAGAATACGCTCCACTGCGTCGCGCGCCTCTGTTGGTGTTGCCGCGAGGCGGATGCCGCCCGCTTTACCACGTTTACCCGTTGGCACCTGGGCTTTTACCACGCAGGGCCCAATCCGTTCGGCGGCGGCGATGACTTCAGCCAGCGTGTGGCACAGCGCACCATCGAGTAAGCGGATATTGGCCGGTGCGAGCACGAGGCGCTTGGCATCATATTCCATGAGATTCATGCTGCGATCCTCACTTGCCGAATTTTGACCAATAGGAACCAAATAATTCGTCTTCGCTTGGACGATCTTCAGCGATTGGCACCACCAGATGGGTTATATTGATGAAATGCCGATAGTTTAGATTTTCGCTGATCGAGTTCTTTTGCCAACTACCACAACCCATACTCAAGGTAAATTCCAATCCGCTATCGAAACCACCCCCATTGCCGAATGTGTGGGCAAAATTGACCAAGACGCGGACCACATCGAGCGTTTCGGCAAGCTGACGTGCGCGCTCGGGACGCGTTGTATGCAGGCCACAGGAATGGCCGCGCCCCTGATGATCGAGGATGTCGCGCACGATTTCGGTGGCGGCTGCAAAATTGGGGGCCCGATAAACCGCCAAAACCAGCGATAATTTTTCACCTGAGAAGGGATGCGCTGGACCGATACCGGTTTCTTCGACCATGAAGAACTTGGCCTTGCGGGCGGCGTCCGGCAGTGAAAATGCCTCAGCGAGGATTGCTGGGTCACGGGCGATCAAGGTGCGGCTCAGCTTGCCGCCTTGCCAAAGCAACGATTCTACGCGTTTGGCCTCTTCCGCCGTGCAAAGATATCCCCCTGCGCGCTCCAGGGCGGCGATGGCGTTTGGATAGACCTCATCAACGATGACTACAGCGTTTTCTGATGAGCATGACGTCGAATTATCGAAGGTTTTTGACGCGGTTATTTTCCGAGCGGCATCATCAAGATCAGCGGTTTCATCGATGATGACCGGCACATTGCCAGCACCAACGCCAATGGCGGGCGTGCCGGACCGATAGGCGCGCCGGACATTATCTTGGGAGCCAGTGACGACCACCAGATCGGCCGCGGCCATCAAAGCATCGGTCGTTTGTTTGGTGGCGGGAGGCGGCAAGATTTGGACCAAATCCTCAGGCGCGCCGATGCGCGCTAATTCGCGGCGCATTTCGGCCACGGTTTCGGTGGTGGTCTGCATGCCGGACGGGGATGGTGCGATGATGATGGCGTTGCGGCCCTTGATCGCCATCATTGCTTTGTTGACGGCGGTGGCGGATGGGTTGGTCGAAGGCGTGACTGCGGCGACCACACCGATGGGTTTGGCGAATTTGACCAAGCCGCGAGCCGGGATTTCTTCGATGACGCCAACCGTTTTTGCACGGAGTAAATCACGCAGGGTACCAAAGGTCTTGCGCTGATTCTTGATGATTTTATCGGCTACGTTGCCAAGGCCCGTATCTTGAACCGCGAGCATCGCTAAGCGCTCGGCGCGGTCTGGACGGTAGAGCGACCAGGCAAGGGCGCGCACCAGATCATCGGTGCGGGCCTGGTTGGCATTCGCGATCAGGGCCATGGCACTGCGGGCGCGCGCGACCATAGTTCTGACCATGGCAGTCGCCGCATCATTGTCGGCTCGGTTGACGATTTGATCCATTTTAGATTTTTTCTCCTTGGACGTTTGTGACGATAACGATCACCCCGGATTGGCAGAGTCCTCGAGCGGGGCTGGCGATGCTAACAGGCACGCGAGGGCGATTGAGGCGAGCTTGGCTTCAACCGGATCGGCGCGCGATGTCAGCACGATGGGCACCGCTGCGCCCAGCACGACGCCGATTGCTGTGGCGTGAAGCAGATGGACCAGAATTTTGAACAACGCGTTGCCGGTCTCAATGTTGGGCACGACGAGAATGTCCGCCTGTCCGGCGACGGTATCGTTCGTGAGACCTTTGAGCGCTGCCGATGCTGACGATAGAGCGACATCGAGTGCTAATGGACCAGAAATGCTACAGTTTTTGCTTTCGGCTTCGTCGCGGAAGGATTTGGCGAACGCGTCCGCCGCCATTGATGAGGGCATGGCCCGGTTGATCGTTTCGGTGGCCGAGAGCATCGCGATGCGCGGATGATCAATGCGCAGCGCCGCCGCTACCTCGATGGCGTGACGCACGATGAATGTCATGGTTCGCGCATCCGGGGCAATGTTGAGGGCAGCATCGGTAATCAGTAATTCGCGTGCAGCGCCCTGCATATGCATGGCGAAGACATGCGAGAGCCGACCGGCGCGGCGCAGGCCACGGGACCCATCGAGCACGGCGCGCATCAATGTATCGGTGTGCAAATGACCTTTCATCAAGATCCGCGCTTCGCCCGCCGCGACCAGATCGGCGGCGATTTCGGCGGCTTGGTCTTCACCGATGGCTGGAACAATTTTGTAGGGTGCATCAGTTTCGCCGAGATCGGCGAGGGCTGCGCGAATATCGTTTTGATCACCGACCAGAATTGGGGTGATGAGGCCAAACGCGGCGGCCCAATGCACGGCCTGCAACACATCTGAAGCACCCGCTGCAGCGACCACCATTGGTTGGCGACCGCGCGCGGCGGCACGGAGCAGTAGGTTGGGCGGACAGGCGTAATATCCGCGCGTGCCGTGCTGCGGCGCGTGGGGAGTCGCGGTTGGGCTGGAACGGGTTTGCACCGACTGAACCCTACCTGCTCAATCGGATTGAGGTGTGGTGACGAAACTATCGGTGAGCGAGCGAGCGGCGGCGATCAGAGCCACGCGATGTCGATACGCATCGGTGACCGGCATGCGCGCCGCTGGGGCTTGAATCGCCACACCGGCGGTGATTTCGCCACGCACGTTGAAAACTGGTGCTGCGATACAGACGACACCTGCGAGATATTCCTCCCGGTCAACCGAGAGGCGTTCATGACGGATTCGCACCAGTTCATCGTCCAAAGCGGCAGGCGTGGTCAGCGTATGCGCGGTGTAGGGGACGAAATCGAGGCGTTTTAGCAATGCTGTGCGTTTGGCGTCCGGCAAGAAGGCGAGAAAGAGCTTGCCGATGGCGGTGCAATGCAAAGGCACGCGTGAGCCGATGTGAAAATTTAGTCGCAACGGCCAACGCGTGGCTTCGACGCGATCAAAATAGACGATTTGGCCACCTTCGAGGGTGCCGATATTGCAGGTCTCGCCGACTTCATCGACCAGGCCTTGCAGGATTTGCCGACGGGGCGCGTATTGCACCGAGTAGCGCAAAATATCAAAAGCCAGATCGTTCAGGCGCGGACCAACGGAGATTCGCCGGGAGGAAAATGGTCGATAGAGGAAGCCCAAAGCCTCGAATTGTTCGATCATGCGATAGACGGTTGGTTTGGGAAGATCGAGGTGATCGGCGATTTCTGCGGGCAGCACCGGTCGGCCGATCCGCACGACATATTCGAGGACGCCGAAGGAGCGCGCGAACACGCTGGTGCCGCCTTTGCCAAGCGCGTCAGCCCCTGGCGCTGCGATCATGCTATCGGGGGTTTCGGCGTCGACATCCTGATCCGGTTGTTCGGTCCTATTGGGCTTTTTGGCGCGCGTTGGGGTGCTGCGGGCCGTGCTGCGGGGGTTTGATTTTTCGCTTGATTTCATACGCACCTCAGGAATGACCAGTGATCTGTCGGCTGATCCGGTTGATCGACAAAGTGACTTTCACGCCCGCCGATTTCTGCTCAGCGACAATTTTCGTATTGTATGGTGATACCCATCGTGATAAATGTCAAGAAATTACCGAAGCTTTGGTACAAACTCTGCTGGTTGGGCGATGGTTCTCCATTCACCGCCATGCGAAAATAACAGGAGGGGAGCGAATGCCGACATCGCCACAGGGAACGCGTAGCCTTGCTCTGATTGTCTTTGCGAGCACGCTGGGCACGACGATTGAATGGTATGATTTTTTCCTCTACGGCGTGTTGACGCCCATTGTTTTAAATCATGTATTTTTTCCAAATCTCTCGCCTGCACTTGGCACGATTGCGGCTTATACCACCTTTGCGGTTGGCTTTGTTTCCCGCCCTATCGGGGGGATTATTTTTGGCCATTTTGGCGATAGAATTGGCCGCAAAACAATCTTGGTATTGACCTTGTTGATCATGGGCGGTGCCACGTTTTTGATTGGTTTACTGCCAGGAGCGGCAACGATTGGGGCTGCCGCACCGTTATTATTACTATTTTTGCGGATCTTGCAGGGTATTGGCATCGGCGGCGAGTGGGGTGGTGCTGTGCTGATGGCCATTGAGCATGCGCCGGCGAAGCAGCGAAGCTTTTTTGGCAGCTGGCCACAACTTGGGGTGCCGCTTGGGCTGATGTCAAGCGCAGGGGTTGTGGCGTTGCTGAATTATTTGCCGAATAGTGCGTTTCTGCTCTGGGGTTGGCGCGTGGCGTTTATGCTCAGCGCCTTACTGGTGGTGATCGGCATTTTCGTTCGGCTGCGCATTATGGAAACACCGGATTTCTTGGCGGTGCAGGCGGAGGATAAAATCGTTGCCGTGCCGGTTGTAGAAATGATCCGCACGGCGCCACGAGCGGTGTTACTCACGCTGGGAGCGCGCTATGTTGAAGGTGCGTGTTTCAACATTTTTGGCGTTTTCATTATCGCGTATGTGGTCAATAGCCTGCATTTGACGCGCGGCTTTGCTTTGCTCGCTGTTGTGCTGTCTTCGGCGTTCATGGTGCCTTTCATTTTGATTGCAGGACGGTTGGCGGACCGCTATGGCATGCGAAAGATATTTGCAACCGGAGCCTTGTTGATTGCGGCGAGTTCGGTGGCCTCATTCGCGTTGATGCAGGCCTATGGGCGGACCCATCATTGGTTGGTGCTGGTTGCCATTATTGTGCCATTCTCATTGTTCTATCCGTTGGTGTATGGCACGGAGTCTTCGCTGTTCGCCAGCCAATTTGACGCCAAGGTGCGCTATACGGGGGTGTCGTTTGCCTACCAAGTCTCGGGGATTTATGCGAGCGGTTTGACCCCGTTGATTGCCTCGGCGTTGCTGACCTATGATCATGGCGCGCCGTGGTATGTGGTGATTTATATGATTGTGGTTGGGTTGATCAGTTTTGGATCGGTGATGGCGATGCGGTTCAACGCGCCGACAGCGGTGGAGCCGATGATTGCGGCTCGCTTGCGATGAACGGTGAGATGCCCAGCACCGACGATGGTGATGTGTTTGACTATATCATTGTCGGTGCCGGGTCTGCCGGTTGTGTGTTAGCGAATCGGCTGTCCAGCGATCCCGCGATCCGTGTGTTGCTGCTTGAGGCGGGGCCACCGGATCGCTATCCGTGGATCCATATCCCGGTTGGTTATTTCAAGACGATGCATAATCCGCGCACCGATTGGTGTTTGCAGACCGAGCCTGATCCGGGCCTTGCCGGGCGCAGGCTGGCTTGGCCGCGGGGGCGGGTGTTGGGCGGTTCGAGTTCGATCAACGGATTGCTCTATATTCGGGGACAATCCGCTGATTACGATCAATGGCGCCAGCTTGGCTGCGAGGGCTGGAGCTATGAGGATGTGCTGCCGTATTTCCGCCGTGCCGAGCATAATGAGCGCGGGGCGGATGCGTTTCATGGCGGTGATGGGCCGCTTTATGTATCCGATATGCGGGTGCGCCGGGACGTGTCGGACGCATTCATCGACGCCGCAGAAGCCATTGGCATTCCGCGTAATGACGATTTTAACGGCGTGCGGCAGGAGGGAGCCGGATATTTTCAACTGACTGCGCGCGATGGCCGCCGATGCAGCACCGCTGTGGCCTATTTGAAGCCCGTGCGGCACCGACGCAATTTGGTAGTTTTGACCGGCGTGCAGGCTGAGCGACTGGTGATGACTGAGCGGCGCGCAACGGGCTTGATTTATCGCGGGGCCAAGGGGCGGCGCTTGGCGCGAGCGCGGGCGGAGATTTTGCTATCTGCGGGGGCCATTCATTCGCCGCATCTGTTGATGCTTTCTGGCATTGGGCCTGGCCGTTTGCTCACCAAAGCGGGGATTTCGGTGTGTCATGATTTGCCCGGTGTGGGCGAGAATTTGCAGGATCATTTGCAAGCGAGGCTGGTTTACGCCTCGACGCGACCGACCTTGAATGATGAGGTCAATAATCCGTGGCTTAAGATGAAGATTGGGCTTGAATATTTGTTGTTTCGGCGCGGGCCGATGACCATGGGGGCCAGCCAGGTTTGCATTTTTGCGCGCTCTGGGCCGGGGCTTGATTTGCCGGATATTCAGTTTCACATCCAGCCGCTCTCTTCAGATTCACCCGGCGAGGGGCTGCATCGATATTCCGCTTTTACCGCCTCGGTTTGTCAACTTCGTCCAGAAAGCCGGGGGCATTTGGAAACCACCGGCCCAGACCCGTTCACCAACCCGGCGATCTATCCCAATTATCTGGCGACGGAAACTGATTGTGCAACGATTATTGCGGGTATGCGGCT
Organism: Acidiphilium sp.; assembly: GCA_049964975.1. Taxonomy (GTDB): domain Bacteria; phylum Pseudomonadota; class Alphaproteobacteria; order Acetobacterales; family Acetobacteraceae; genus Acidiphilium. The sequence goes on along the minus strand of JBMFWT010000014.1, from coordinate 26,434 downwards.
TGCCCGCCGCCTTGCCGCCACCCAGCCGCTCGCGGGTTTTGTTAAGGGTGAACTCAGCCCTGGTCCGGATATTGTGACCGATGACGCGCTGCTTGATGCGGCACGGCGCACCGCGACGACGATTTATCATCCGGTCGGCACCTGCAAAATGGGTCATGACCAGATGGCCGTGACCGATCCGCGCTTGCGCGTTCATGGGGTTGCGGGGCTGCGGGTGGTTGATGCTTCGGTGATGCCAACATTGATCTCGGGGAATACCAATGCACCGACCATTATGATTGCTGAAAAGGCCGCCGATATGATCCTTGCTGATCGCTCAACTGCAAGCGCTCACGTGACGCTGCAATGAGTCGCACCCGTGACTCATCCTCGCGACCATCATTTTTTAGCCCAACAGGACAAACTGCATGAACCCGCAAGACGCCAATGACGGCATGATGGCTACCCTCGATCTGGCCGGCGCGCCGGATGGGCCGTTGGCAGGACTTGATGTGGCGGTGAAGGATGTTTTCGACATTGCCGGAACCGTTACCAGCTTTGGCAACGCAACATGGGCGCGGCTGCATCCGCCGGCGCTAGTTGATGCGCCGATTGTCGGCCGACTGCGCGAGGCGGGTGCGCGGATTATGGGCAAGACCATCACGGTTGAGTTCACTTTTGGGCTTGAAGGTCAAAATCAATGGTATGGTACGCCGCTCAATCCGGCGGCGCCGGACCGGCTGCCGGGTGGATCATCCTCCGGATCGGCCAGTGCGGTGGCATCGGGACTCGCTGCGATCAGCATCGGATCGGATACCGGTGGTTCGGTGCGAATTCCAGCGAGCTATTGTGGCCTATTCGGACTGCGGCCAAGCTATGGGTTGCTCAGCCTTGCGGGGGCCGCGCGTTATGTGCCGAGCCTTGATGTGGCCGGTTGGTTTGCACGGGATGCTGCGACCATGCAGCGTGTGGGCGACGTTTTGTTGCCCGCCAGCCTCAAGCTGAATGGCGATGTGATTATGGTGCGCGAGGCGTTTGACAATGCCAATCCTGATGTCGCTGCCGTGATTGGCGCGGTGTGTGACCGGATTGAGGCGGCTGGGCATGCCAGGCGCGATATCAACATTTGGCCGCAGGGGCTTGATGATTTGCTGGTTACCCAATCACTGATCCATGGCCGGGAGGCATGGCAATCGCTGGGCCCATGGATCGAGGCGCATAAACCGGCGATGGCCGAGATTACGGCGAACCGGCTGCATGGGGCTTCGAAAATCACCCTGGCCGAAGCGCGTGGCGCGCGGCGCAACCGCGAAGCGTTTCGCGCCCATGTGCTGGCATTGCTTGCCGATGGTGCGGTGTTGGCCTTGCCAAGCAGCCCGTGCATTGCCCCGCGCCGCGATGCTGAGCGCGCAAAACTCGATGCGGTTAGGCAACAGACACTCAAAGTTACGGCAATTGCCGGGCTGGCCGGGTTGCCCGAGTTGAGCATTCCGGCCGGGATCAGCGAAGGCTGCCCGATTGGTTTATCGCTGATTGCAGCACCGGGCCGCGATCAGGCATTAATCGCCATGGCGCGCCGGCTTGTTGATGGTGGCACGATCAGGCGCTGAGAATATCCATCGCTTGCCGCTTCAGAGCGAGGAAGGCTGGCTCAAGCGACATGTCCCAATGCCGTGGCCGTTCAAGCGGAACATTGGCCTCCAGTGCAATCCGGCCTGGGCGAGCGCTCATGACCACCAGACGGTCTGCCAGCAGAATGGCCTCATCAATATCATGAGTGATGAAGACGATTGTTGCCTTGATACGGTCCCATAGATCAAGCAGGAATTGCTGCATGATGTGGCGGGTTTGAGCATCGAGCGCGCCGAACGGTTCATCCATCAGCAAGACCCTTGGTGCCATCACCAAGGCGCGCGCAATCGCCACGCGCTGTTGCATGCCACCTGACAATTCATAAGGGCGATGCTGCTCAAAGCCGCGCAGGCCGATGATCTCGATCAGTTCATCGACCCGCTGCCAGTTGATCGTGCGGGCGGAGGATTGCATGCGCAGGCCAAACGCTATGTTATCGCGTAACGAGAGCCACGGGTATAGGCCGGGCTGCTGGAACACCACCACCCGATCCGGGCCTGGCTCCGTCACGTTGCGGCCATCCAGCATCAAGCGGCCACGCGTTGGGAAAGAGAGGCCCGCAATCATGTTGAGCAATGTTGATTTGCCGCAACCCGAGGAACCCAGGATTGTCACGAAGGTTCCATCATCGATGGTGAGCGAGACATCATCGATCGCTTTGAATGCGCCAAATTCCTTGCTAACATGATCAATCGCGATTGGCATGCAGCCTGATCCTATTTTGCGGCGGCTGCGGCAAACTGAGGATCGACCGAAGCGGCGGGATCGTGCGGCATCGTATCGATTTGCCCCGATTTGAGCAGCACTTTTGCGGTATTGACCACGGTTTGTTCCGTGGCCGATGGCGTTGCGGATGGCTTGGTGCCCAGCACGTCCGGCGTCAATTGGGCTTTGCCGCCGAAAATGGTGTAGCCTGAAAGCTCTGTTTTCGCGATCGGCAACGTCACGCCGGATGCTTTTGCCATCAGGGCCAGCGCCTTGTGCGGATGGGCCTTGGTATAGGCCACGCCTGCATTCAGGGCTCTCACGAAATCGGTCGCGATTTGCGGATGGGCGTTGACCCAATGCGTGTCGGCCACACAAATATTATAGGATGTTGCTGTCGCGGGGAGATCAGCATCGGTTTTGAGCACGCGCGCACCGAGGGCTTGCAGTGAATTCAACACCGGGTCCCAGACGATTGCCGCATCGATATCCTTGGTGCGCCAAGCGATGAGCATGTCTTGGGGCGACATATTCACTTGCTTGACACTCGAATAGGGCACGTGCGCGGCGGCGAGGAAGGTTGCCAATTCGAAGGAGGATTGCGATCCGACTACAATGGCAATTTTCTTGCCTTTGAGATCGGCAATTGTTTTGATACCAGAACCAGGACGCACGACGATGCCTGCGCCGGTTGAGTAGCGCTCTTGATTGTAAATGATGGTGAGCGGCAAGCCGTGGGAAATGGCCTCCACGAACGGCGGCACGCCAAGACCACACATGAATTGCAGGCTATTGGAGGCCAGCGCACTCATCGCTGCGGGGCCAGAGGCGAAAAATTTGAGGTGAACATGACCGGGGATCATTTTCTGAAATTCGCCCCGCGCTTGGGTGACCATGTAAGGGTCGGCCCCGTTATTCTCATAGCCAATCGTCACACTCGGTTGTCCGGCCCAGGCCGTGTTACTCAGCGTGGTCAGGGTGGCCAGCGTGAATAACGAGGCGCCGATGATATTTGCGAATTTTTTGGCTGTCTGCCTTGATTTGGTTGACATGGACTTTCCCTTTCTTGTTACGATTTGAACTTCTATTGATTGCGTGACATCATCCTTTGCCATGCCATGGGACAGCCCAGCGTTCGACCAGGCGGATCAATAATTCCATGGCATAGCCTAGAATACCGATCATGATGATGCCAACGATGACAATGGCCACTTGCAGGGCCTGTCCGGCGAATTGCACTAACCAACCGAGCCCTTCGCTGGCGGCGATGAGTTCGGCGGCGACCAGACAGGTCCATGCCACGCCAATGCCCACGCGCATCGCTGTAAAAATTTCTGGCAGGGCGGAGGGCAGAATGACGTGGCGGAAAATCTGGCTTTCGCTGGCGCCTAATGTTTTTGCCACGGAAATGCGCAGTGGCGGCGTCGCTTTCACGCCGGACATGGTGCCAATGATGATGACCGGGATCGTGCCGATGAGGATGAGCAGGATTTTTGGTAATTCGCCGATGCCAAACCAGACCACCAGGAGCGGGATATAGGCCAACGGCGGAACCGGGCGGACGAATTGTAAGAAGGGATCGATCATGCGGAAAACAAATTTTATCCGCGCCATCATCAGACCAACCGGCACGCCGATGATGACGGCCCCCGCGAATCCGATACCGATCCGCACTGAACTGACCCAGATATCACCCAACAAAGAGTGCCCGCCATAGCCCGCGAGCAGCAGCCGGAGAAAAGCCCGCCAGACCTGAACCGGCGATGGGAGAGCAATGGGCGGAAAAACATGCAAATCGCTGACGATTTGCCAAATGATCAGGGTTCCCAGCATCACCAGCAATGTGGTCAGACGCGAAACATGGCGCCATGGGCTTGGGGTGATCGCAGGGTCCGCGAGCGAGTTTTCATCAGCCTGGATCGCTGGGATCTCGGTGCTTACCTCGTTCGCAGTCGATCCAGTCATTGTTGATCCCTTGAACTAAATCGATTTCTGATCGATCAGACGCGCTCTCCGATGGGACGACAATTGAATTGATATCAACATCTGCGCCACCACTCAAGACTCTTTGATGGTGCGGATTATTCGGGGTGGCGCGAACGGATCGGGCATTACACCCGATCCGTTGGCGATTTTCGTTACGAGACGATTTGGGGCCGCATATCCTCACGGCTGATGCCCGCGACCCGGACTGGCTTTTTCATGGCGTCGCGGCGGAACGGTTCGCCCAATTCCTGATTGAGGATGACTTCGATGAAGGTGGTGACCCCTTGGGCCTGTGCCTCGCACGCGGTGCGGAGTGCCTCGGTCAATTCGCTCTGGGTGCTGACGGTAACGCCTTTAAGGCCGCAACCCTCCGCGACTTTGGCGTAGCTCAGCTCGGGGTCCAGCTCGGTGCCGATAAAATTATTGTCGTACCAGAGGGTGGTATTGCGCTTCTCAGCGCCCCATTGGTAATTACGGAAGATCACCATCGTGACAGCCGGCCATTCGCGCCGGCCAATCGAGCTCATTTCATTCATCGAAATACCGAAGGCGCCATCACCGGCAAAGCCGACGCAGGGCGTGTTGGGATTGCCGATTTTGGCACCGATGATGGATGGAAACCCATAACCGCAGGGGCCGAACAGCCCGGGTGCGAGATATTTGCGCCCCTGCTCGAAGGTGGGGTAAGCGTTACCGATTGCGCAATTATTGCCGATATCACTGGAGATAATCGCATCGCGCGGCAAGCCGGCTTGGATGGCGCGCCACGCCTGGCGCGGTGACATCCGGTTAGGGTCGCGGGTGCGCGCATCGTTATTCCATGTTGTGCCGGGATCATCATCCTCATGGTCCAGACTGGACAGGGTTTGCAACCAGGCTGATTTGGTCTGATGGATCAGCGCTTTGCGGGCTTCACGCTGGTAATCACCAGCATGCGGTGCCAATTGCGCCAAGATCGCTTCGGCGACCAGCTTGGCGTCGCCGCAAATGCCGACGGCGATGGGCTTGGTGAGGCCGATACGATCAGCATTAATGTCAACTTGGATGACTTTGGCGGTTTTCGGCCAGTAATCGATGCCGTAGCCCGGCAGGGTGGAGAACGGGTTGAGGCGGGTGCCGAGTGCGAGCACGACATCGGCCTTGGCGATCAGCTCCATCGCGGCCTTCGAGCCATTATAGCCGAGCGGGCCGACGGCGAGACGATGGCTGCCGTGGAAACTGTCATTATGCTGGTAATTGTTGCAAACCGGCGCATCCAGCCGCTCCGCTAAGGCGGCGCAAGCGGGGATGGCGTTGGCCAGCACCACGCCGGCACCCGAAAGAATAACGGGAAACTTTGCTTCCGAGAGCAGCGCAGCGGCATCGGCGATGGCGTTGGCACCGCCGGCTGGGCGCTCAAACTCGATGATGGCGGGCAATGGCACGTCGATCACTTGCGTCCAGTAATCGCGCGGGATGTTGATTTGGGCTGGACCCGAAAGACGCCTTGCTTTGGTGATCACTCGGTTCAGCACTTCGGGCACGCGTGAAGGATCGCGGACTTCTTCTTGATAGCAGACCATGTCGCGAAACAGCGCCATTTGCTCAACTTCTTGGAAGCCACCCTGCCCAATCGTGCGGTTTGCCGCCTGCGGGGTTACCAGCAGCATCGGCGTATGATTCCAATAGGCCGTTTTGATCGCGGTGACGAAACCCGTCACGCCCGGGCCGTTCTGGGCGATTGCCATGCCCATTTTGCCGGTTGAACGGGTGTAGCCGTCACAGATCATGCCACCATTGGTTTCATGTGCAACGTCCCAGAAGGTGATGCCCGCCTGCGGAAATAAATCGGAGATCGGCATAAAGGCCGAGCCGATAATGCCGAAAGCGTGTTCGATGCCGTGCATCTGCAACACCTTCACGAAGGCTTCTTCGGTGGTCATTTTCATCTTAAAGGGTCCTTCCTCACTGCTGGCCTTACTGCTGGCTCGTGCGCATCACGATGCATTTCGCTTACTATTCCATTGAGTGTTGCATGCCCGGCCAGCGAAATCAATATGTCTCATTCAAACGGTCAAAATATCTCATTCACTGGAAATTTAGGGGAACATCGACCCGCTGCTTGCGTGACGCGGCGCGCGACACACCCCGCGATGCGTCGAGATTTAGGGAGAAAAATGCGCCGTCAAACGGTAGGAATCGCCGGGAAAAATCTGGCGCACATAGGTGATGGCGTCATCGATTCGCCAGGTGCGGCGTTCTACCATCAGGCATGCTGCATCTTTTGCAACAGCGAGGGTCTTTGCCAGCGCCGTGTTCGCATTGAGTGCCCGAATTTCGTGCGCGGCGCGGGTCCAGGGCACTTGCGCAAGCAACCAGGAGCCGGGCGGCGTTTGTGCGAAATCGACGTTTGCAGCGTCCGGCACGGCATCAAGATTGATCCAACGCGCTTCGGCGGCGAAGGGCCGATCATTGGCAAAATGCACCGCATCCAGAATGAGCCAAGCAGCGCCAATCAGGCCGTGGGGTGCCGCCTCCACGCCGGCGATGCGCCGTTTGATCAACCGGTAACCATAGGTCGCGCCTTGATCGCGGATTTCGGTTGCCAGATCGGGGATATGCAGCATGGCCGATTGGGTCGGCGGCTGGGCGACGAACGAGCCAGCGCGCCGCCGCCGCGTGATCAGCCCGGCCGCGGCCAGGGCCGATAGCGCCTTATTCACCGTCATGCGCGCGCAACGATATTGGGTGGTCAATTCATGCTCGAATGGGATTCGATGGCCGGGCGGCCATGCGCCAGAGAGTATCTTGCCCTCCAAATCCGTGACGATTTGTTGGTGCAGCGGCATGGCGGCGGCATGATCGGTCATGCCAGAATACGCTTCATGGCGGCGCGATACTCCGCTTCAATCCGCTCGCGCGCCCGATGCCGACCATCGGTAACGACCGGCACGCCCGCGCGCCAGACATGGGCAATCGCTTGCCCGTGGCCAGCAAAGATCCAACTATCCAACAATGCATCGCCTGTGCGCCCGACAAAACATACGGCATTTTGATCGAGCGCGATAATATCGGCAACCGAGCCCGCGCTCAGGGCGGGCTGTTCGATGCCGACGGCTTGCGCACCGCCGTGGCGTGCTGCGTCAAACAGGCTGCGCCCGGTCGAGACCCCCGCGCCATTGGCTAAAATATTGCGAGCGCGCATCGTCAAGCGCTGCGCATATTCGAGCTGCCGCAACTCCTCAGTGGCACTGATTACGATGTTCGAATCTGAACCCATCCCGATTGCCCCACCGGACTTGATAAAATCAAGCGTTGGGAACACGCCATCGCCCAAATTCGCTTCGGTGATGGGGCATAATCCTGCCACAGCGCCGCTCGCTGCGAGCTGTTGCACCTCGATATCGGTCATATGGGTTGCATGAATCAGGCACCATTGCGCGTCAACCCCCGCTCGTTCTAACAGTAACTCGACCGGCCGACGCCCATGCCAAGCCTTGCAATCTGCGACTTCCTTGGTCTGTTCGGCGGCGTGAATATGGATTGGACCATTTTCGGCGAGCGGGATAATCGCTGCAATCTCATCTGGTGTTGCGGCGCGTAAGCTATGCGGCGCGACGCCGAGCACAGCGCCTTCTAATGATTTGATGGCGCGATGGCTGGCCGCGACCAAGGCGCCGAACTGATCGAGATTGGTAATAAATCGTCGTTGACCGTGATGCGGCGCGGAACAATCGAAATTGGCATGGGCGTAAAATACCGGCAGTAAAGTTAGTCCAATCCCGCTCATTGTTGCGGCTTGCGCAATTCGCTCTGCCATTTCGGCCAGATTTTCATAAGGTTTTCCAGTGGGATCGTGGTGCAGATAATGAAATTCAGCAACGCGGGTGAAGCCGGATTCTAACATTTCCATATAGGCCTGGGCGGCGAGTGCGGCGGAATCCTCAGGCGTGATGCGATCGAGAAAGCGATACATGATGTCTCGCCAGCTCCAGAAATTATCATCCGATGCGCCGCGCCGCTCGGCCAAGCCGGCCATACCACGTTGAAAGGCGTGGCTGTGGACATTGGCGAGCCCTGGGATCGCCGCGAAATATCGGGATTCGTTTGCCACTGGGGCCACGCCGGTTTCGATCTGCGTGATTGAACCCTTGGCCAGCATGATGCGCACATGCTGCGCCCAGCCTTGTGGCAACAACGCTGTTTCGAACCATAGCGACCCGGTTTCCGCTCTCATGTTGCTCGCCTCGATGCCATTAAATATGGACTAGACATACACGATTTTTTCTATTATGTATAGACATATTAGTTCAACGCCGGATAAAAAGACGGAACGGACCAGAATGCGCTGTGACCGAATTTGGCGACATGCGACCCTTGCCACGCTCGTTCCCAACCAAGCCGGGGTGGGGTTGGTTGCATTTGGCCTGATCGCTGAGCGCGGGGGCCGCATTGTCTATGCCGGCCCCGCCGCGGCGGCACCGCACTTGGACGCCCCTGAGATCATTGATTGCGAAGGCAGGCTGATCACGCCCGGATTGATCGACTGCCATACGCACCTTGTTTATGGCGGTGACCGCGCTGACGAGTTTGAGCAAAGGCTCGAGGGCGTGTCGTATCAAGACATTGCGCGGGCGGGGGGCGGTATTTTGGCGACCGTCGCGGCAACGCGCGCTGCTGATGAGCCGCAACTGGTTGCGGCGGCTTTGCCGCGCCTGGATGCATTGTTAGCTGAAGGCGTTACCACCATCGAGATCAAATCCGGCTATGGGCTGGTGCTTGATGTTGAAATGCGGCAATTGCGCGCCGCGCGCGCCCTCATGCAGCACCGGCCGGTGACTGTAACGACGACTTATCTCGCGGCGCACGCACTCCCGGTCGAGGCTTGCGGCGATCATGACGCGTATATCACCGCCGTGTGCGAGACGATGTTGCCGGCCGTGATGCAGGCCGGACTAGCTGATGCGGTCGATGGGTTTTGTGAAGCGATTGCATTCTCAACTTCATCGATAACACGATTATTCGCGGCGGCGCGGCATTATCACCTGCCAGTCAAACTGCATGCAGACCAATTTTCCAATCTGGGCGGCGCGGCCCTGGCCGCTCGCTTTGGCGCGTTATCAGCCGATCATTTGGAATATACCGACGATGAGGGCGCTCGCGCCCTAGCGCAGGCTGGGACGGTCGCTGTGTTGTTGCCGGGGGCGTTTTATTGCACGCGTGAGACGCAGCGCCCGCCGATTGCCGCGTTTCGCCGCTATGGAACCAAGATGGCGTTGGCAACCGATTGCAATCCGGGATCATCGCCGCTGACATCCTCGCTGCTCACAATGAATTTGGCTGCAACCTTGTTTGGCTTGACGGTGCCCGAGTGCCTAGCCGGCGTTACCCGCGAGGCGGCACGCGCGCTCGGCAGGCTCGATGAGATCGGCACCATCGAAGCCGGAAAATATTGTGATTTGGCGATCTGGAATGTCCAACGCCCAGCTGAACTGGTCTATCGCATGGGGTTTAATCCGCTTCATGCCCGCATATGGAGGGGACAATGCGAAACATCACTCTAACACCGGGCGGCATCTCGCTCCACCAATGGCGAGAGATCTATCAGGGGGCTGGGGCCAGCCTTGATCCGGCGTGTCGTCCAGCCATTGCGCAAAGTGCCGCCACGGTTGCTGCAATTATGGCGACAGGCGAGGTGGTTTATGGTATCAATACCGGGTTCGGCAAGCTGGCGAATATGCGCATTGATGCCGGTGACCTTGCGGCCTTGCAACGCAATATCGTGTTATCGCATGCCGCCGGGATAGGCGAGACGATGCCGGTGCCGGTGGCGCGCTTGATGCTTGCGCTCAAGCTTGCCAGCCTCGCCCAAGGTGCCTCCGGTGTGCAACCGCAGACGATTGAGATGTTGGAAGCCTTCCTCACGAGAGGATTGACGCCGATTGTCCCCGCACAAGGATCGGTTGGGGCTTCCGGCGATCTCGCGCCGCTCGCGCATATGGCCGCCGCGATGATCGGCACAGGCTCGATGATGGTGGACGGCGCGATCATGCCGGCTTGTGACGCTTTGGCGCGTGCTGGGCTTGCGCCCCTCACGCTCGGCCCGAAGGAGGGTTTGGCGCTGCTGAATGGCACGCAATTCTCGACATCATGCGCGCTCGCCGGGTTGTTTGAAGCGGAAACTTTATTTGCAACTGCGTTGATCACCGGTGCCTTGGCGACCGAGGCCGCGCGCGGTTCTGATACACCGTTTGATCCGCGCATCCATGCGCTCAGGCGCCATCGGGGACAAATCGAAACGGCTGCCGCGCTCCGCACCTTAATGGCGGGTTCGGCCATCCGGGCTTCGCATCTGGTTGGTGATCAACGGGTCCAAGACCCGTATTGCCTGCGCTGTCAGCCGCAGGTGATGGGGGCGGTGCTTGATTTGTTACGCCATGCGGCTACAACATTATCCATCGAAGCCAATGGCGTTACCGACAATCCGTTGATTTTTTCCGAAGACCAAACGGCTCTTTCCGGCGGGAATTTTCACGCCGAACCGGTTGCGTTCGCGGCTGATATGATCGCCATCGCGCTTTGTGAGATCGGGTCGATCGCGGAGCGGCGGGTGGCGATGTTGATTGATCCGGCTCTGTCGGGCTTGCCAGCCTTTTTGACCCCGCAACCCGGCCTGAATTCCGGCTTCATGATCCCACAAGTCACCGCAGCCGCCTTGGTCTCGGAGAACAAGCAACGAGCCTACCCGGCTAGCGTTGATTCGATTCCAACCTCAGCCAATCAGGAAGATCATGTCTCGATGGCCGCGCATGGGGCACGCCGATTGCTGGCGATGGCGGAGAATGCCGTGGGCGTTATTGGCATTGAATTGCTCGCTGCAGCGCAGGGCTGTGATTTTCACCGTCCGCTAACCTCAAGCGCTGCGCTGGAGAGGGTGCGCACCGCGCTGCGCGCACGGGTTCCTTTCCTCGATGTTGATCGGTATCTCCATCCCGATCTGACCGAGGCGACCGCCTTGGTGCGTAGCGGTGCCATGATCCGCGCGGTTGGTGATGTGCCATTACCGTCGATATTAGAGCCGGCGCATGGTTGAATGGCTCTCACTCACGCGCGGAACCGCGCCGTTGCTCCTGGCCCTGCCGCACACGGGAACGTCGATACCTGATGAGTATGCGGAAGATTTTCGATCGCCTTGGCTGACGCGCAAAGACGCTGATTGGTGGATCGATTTGTTGTATGAAATCGCCAGCAGCCCGCCGATCAATGCGAGCATTCTTCGCACCTCGATTTCACGCAGCATTATCGATGTGAATCGCGATCCAACCGGGGCATCGCTCTATCCGGGACAAGCCACAACCGAGCTTTGCCCGTTGACCAGTTTTGATGGCGAACCGCTCTACCAGGCAGGGCGCGAACCTGATGCAACCATGATCGCGCATCGAACGAAGACCTATTTTGTGCCGTACCACGCGGCGCTCAAAGGCGAGCTGGCCCGCCTGCGTCAGCTCCATGGTGCGGTGGTCCTCTATGACGGCCATTCGATCCGCTCGATCATCCCGCGCTTATTTTCTGGGACTTTGCCCGAGTTTAATATCGGCTCGAATGATGGTGTCACCTGCGCACCGGAACTGACGGCGGGCATCGTTTCCTTGTGCGAAGAGGCCGGGCGGTCCACCATCGTGAATGGCCGGTTCAAGGGCGGCTGGACAACCCGGCATTACGCAAACCCGGCGCACGGCATTCATGGCGTGCAAATGGAGTTGGCCTGCCGAGCCTATCTGCGCGAACCTTTGGGACCGGTCACCGAGGCAACATGGCCGCCGCCCTATGATCCGGGATTTGCGGCATCGACTCAGCAAATCTTGTCAAAAATACTGCAATTATGCGTGAATTTTGCCCAGGCCAAAGGAGCCGCATCATGACCAATTTGACCAATAGCCGCGTGATCCGTGCGCCGCGCGGTTCGCAGTTGACCGCAAAATCTTGGCTAACCGAGGCGCCGTTGCGGATGCTGATGAATAATTTGGACCCCGATGTTGCCGAAAATCCGAGTGAACTGGTTGTTTATGGTGGCATTGGGCGCGCCGCGCGGAATTGGGCGTGCTTTGATCAGATCGTTGCCACCTTGCGCAAGCTGGAGGCGGATCAAACCTTGCTCATCCAATCGGGCAAGCCGGTTGGGGTGTTTACCACCCATGTTGATGCACCGCGTGTGTTGCTCGCGAATTCGAATCTGGTGCCGCACTGGGCAACCTGGGATCATTTTCATCATCTCGATCGGCTTGGGCTGATGATGTATGGCCAGATGACGGCTGGCTCTTGGATTTATATTGGCTCGCAAGGGATTGTGCAGGGCACCTACGAGACTTTTGTGGAGATGGGCCGACGGCATTATAACGGCGACCTCGCCGGGCGCTGGATACTAACAGCAGGATTAGGGGGTATGGGTGGCGCGCAGACACTCGCCGCGACCATGGCTGGGGCATCATGCCTCGCTATTGAGTGCGAGCCAAGCCGCATCGAGATGCGCCTGCGCACCGGCTATGTTGATGTTCAAGCAACAAGCCTGGATGACGCGTTGGCCATTATCGAGCGCTCATGCGCTAATCGAAAGCCGGTCTCCGTGGCACTGCTCGGCAACGCCGCTGAGATTCTTCCCGAAATGGTGCGGCGAAATATCCGTCCTGATTGTGTGACCGATCAAACCTCCGCGCACGACCCTATCAATGGATATTTGCCCGCGGGTTGGAGCCTTGAGGCGTGGCGGGCCAAGCGTGAGACCGATCCAAGCGCCGTCGCTCTTGCGGCTAAGCGCTCAATGGCCGAGCATGTGCGCGCCATGTTAGCATTTTGGCGGCGCGGTATTCCCGTTGTCGATTATGGTAATAATATCAGGCAGGTTGCCCTTGAAGAGGGCGTTGCCGATGCGTTTGATTTCCCAGGCTTTGTGCCCGCTTATATCCGCCCGCTCTTCTGCCGCGGTATTGGACCATTTCGTTGGGCGGCATTGTCCGGCGACCCTGAAGATATTTACCGCACTGATGAAATGGTCAAGGAAATATTGCCGGATAATCATCACCTCCATCACTGGCTGGATATGGCCCGCACCCGGATCAAGTTCCAGGGTTTGCCCGCACGGATTTGCTGGGTGGGCTTAGGGGATCGGCACCGGCTTGGGCTCGCCTTCAATAGCATGGTGGCAAACGGCACGTTGAAGGCACCCATTGTGATTGGCCGTGACCATTTGGATTCTGGTTCAGTGGCTTCGCCAAACCGGGAAACCGAAGCCATGCGTGATGGATCTGATGCTGTATCAGACTGGCCTTTGCTCAACGCGCTCTTGAACTGCGCCTCTGGCGCAACCTGGGTCTCGCTGCATCATGGTGGTGGCGTGGGCATGGGCTTTAGCCAACATGCCGGCATGGTGATTGTGGCGGATGGCACCCAGCAGGCGGCCGAGCGGCTTGGTCGCGTGCTGTGGAACGACCCTGCTACCGGGGTGATGCGGCACGCCGATGCTGGCTATCCGGCGGCGCTCGCGTGCGCACAGGACCATAGGCTTGATCTTCCGGGAATTCTCGGTGCGTCAAACAGCGGTCCTGCTTGAGAGGTCAGTTTTGCGGAACTCGTGATGGATCAGGCCAAGGTCATTAAGCTGGCATTGCCACCAGCCGCGGCTGTGTTCACGCTCAGGCTACGCTCGGCACAAAGACGGATCAGGTCATAGGGCGTATCGCCTGGTTGCGCCGTTAGAACCGAAATAATCGGACCTGGCCGTTCCGCTAACTGGATCATGAGCGCGTGCAATGTCTCGGCGCTGCCGGCATGCAATGCCAGCGCCAAATCATTGGCATCGGTGCCAATTTGCACAAAGCCAGCGTCAGCGCCGGTGAATTGTGCGAGCAATCCATTGGCTGGTGCGCACGCGACGATGGCGCGATTGCCGGTGGCGAGGGCCGCGAAAATTTGTGGCCACACTTGCGCGGTGGTTTCTGCGATGCATAAGATCGAACCTCGCGGTTCGAGCCAATAACGATTTCGCTCGCCGACTGGGCCTGGCAAATCGATATCAAGCCCCAAGCAGGTTTGTGCGGGCGGCAAAAGGATACCGTGATGGTGTAGGAAATTCCGGAATGCCTCGGCAGAACGTGGCAGCGGATATTTCATGATCGTTGGGTCGGCCAAGGCCGCGTTCAGATTGGGCAGATAAAGCGGGCCGCCCGCTTTCGGGCCGGTGCCGGACAGGCCATGACCGCCAAATGGCTGCACGCCGACGACAGCGCCGATCATGGTGCGGTTGACGTAAAGATTACCGGCCCGGATGCGGCGTGTGACCAATTCGATTGTCTCATCAATACGGCTATGAACGCCAAAGGTGAGGCCATAGCCAAGCGCATTGATCTGATCGATCTGCGCGCCAAGTTCCTCGCGCTCAAAGCGCAGCAAATGCAGCACAGGGCCGAATATTTCCCGACCGAGAACGCTGATCGCGGGAATTTCGATCAGGGTAGGGGCAATGAAATTAGCGCCTGGGAGGGCTGCGGGCAGGGAAGGTGCAAAAACCGAGTAGCCGCTCGCCCGCATTGCCTCGATATGGGTTGTGATGCGCGATGCAGCGGCAACGTTGATGACCGGCCCAATATCGGTTGTTAGCGCATCCGGCCTGCCCACGCGCAGTTCCTGCATCGCGCCTTTCAGCATGGTGATGAAGCGATCTGCAATATCGGTCTGCACCAGCACAATCCGTGCTGCAGAACAGCGTTGGCCAGCAGAGTCGAAGGCGGAGACGATGAGGTCTGCCACGGCTTGTTCCAGCAAGGCCGAACTGTCAACGACCATCGCGTTCTGCCCGCCCGTTTCTGCGACTAATCGCACAGGCTGGCCCGCTGGATCTAATCGGTTGGCGAGGCTGCGTTGAATTGAGCGTGCGGCCTCGGTTGAGCCGGTGAATAACACACCGGAGACCCGGGGATCGGCGACTAACGCTGCGCCCACCGCTCCATCGCCGGGCAGTAATTGCAGGGCTGCCGGGGTGACGCCGCTTTGGTGCAGCAAGCGGATCATTTCGGCCGCGATGAGGGGGGTTTCCTCAGCCGGTTTGGCCAACACCGCATGGCCCGCAGCCAGGGCCGCGACAATCTGGCCGGTGAAAATTGCGAGCGGAAAATTCCAAGGACTGATCGCGACGATGATCTGCCCGGGCGCAGGGGCCGCACAATCGAGACGCTGGGCTTCATGAGCATAATAGCGGATAAAATCCACCGCCTCACGCACTTCACCCACGGCTGCGGCAAGTGTTTTGCCCGCCTCGCGAACCAAAAGGCTCACGAAAAGCGGCGTTTGCTCGATCAACATATCAGCGGCGCGGCGCAAGGCCGCCGCATGGGCGCTTGACGTTGTCTCAGCAGAGGCACGTGCGAATGCGGCTGCGATGTCCGCTGGCGTCGCATCGGCGCAGATACCCACTTGATCTTGTGGGTTCGCCGGGTTCCGCACGATACGCGACTCACCCGCATCGTGATCGGGCAGAGCGAGGATCGACGCTGCGGTGATCGTGCGACCTAACGCCGTGTGGAGCTGCGCCTGCAGTGGCGCCAATATAGCATCATCGGACAAATCAAGCCCCGGCGAATTCCGTCGTGCGAGGCCGAAAATAGCGTCAGGACGCGCGATTTGTCGATGCGGCGCGCCCAGAGGGGCCATCGCACGGACGGTTTGCACGGGATCAGCGGTGAGTTTGGTCAAATCGATGGTTGGATCGGCGATTTGATTAATGAAAGAGCTGTTCGCACCATTCTCCAACAGGCGACGCACCAAATAAGCCAGCAACGTTTCATGGGTGCCAACAGGCGCGTAAATTCGGCATGGACGGTTGAGCTTGTTTCCGCCGACAACTTCTTGATACAGCGCATCGGCCATGCCGTGTAGGCACTGAAATTCGTAATCGCCAGGGCGGAAACTGGGGCCTGCCATATGGTAAATGGCGGCGAGGGTTTGCGCATTATGGGTTGCAAATTGTGGAAAGATGGCTTGCGGGGCCGCTAACATTCGTCGAGCACAAGCGAGGTAGGACACATCTGTATGCGCTTTGCGGGTGAAGACGGGGAAATCGCTCAGCCCATCAAGTTGGGCGCGCTTGATTTCACTGTCCCAGTAAGCCCCTTTGACCAAGCGCACCATCAAGCGCCGCTGATGGCGCTGCGCCAGATCAATCAGCCAGTCGATGACGAAAGGGGCGCGTTTTTGGTAGGCCTGCACCACAAAGCCAATACCATCCCAGCCTTTGAGGCTTGGCGCTGCGCATAATTGTTCCAGCAAATCGAGGGAAATATCCAACCGATCGGCTTCTTCGGCATCGATATTGATGCCGATATTATAGGTCCGCGCCTGCTCGACCAAGGCCAGCAGACGGGGTAGCAATTCACGCATCACCCGGTCCTTCTGAGCGCGGCTATAGCGGGGATGCAGCGCTGATAGTTTGATTGAAATGCCGGGGCCTTCGAGCAGATTTTGATGCTCGCTTGAATGGCCGATGGCGTTGATGGCATGAGCGTAATCCTGATAATACCGCGCGGCATCAGCCGCCGTCAAAGCTGCCTCGCCGAGCATGTCATAGGAATAGCGAAAGCCACGCGCTTGCGGCTTGCGGCTATTGGTCAATGCTGCCTCGATAGTTTGACCAACGACGAATTGTTCACCCATCAGCCGCATGGCGACATGCACGCCTTGGCGGATCAACGGCTCACCGCCTTTGGCAATTAATCGAGTCAAGGCCGCAGAAAGGCCAGATTCGCTTGCGGTCGCGGTCAATTTGCCGGTGACCAGCAAACCCCAAGTCGCCGCGTTGACAAAGGGCGAACGGCTAGCGCCCAAATGTTTGCGCCAATCGCCCCGGCCGATTTTATCACGGATCAAAGCATCACGAGTCGCGGCATCCGGAATGCGCAAGAGCGCCTCCGCCAAGCACATGAGCGCGACCCCTTCCTGCGTGGAGAGCGCATATTCCTGCAACAAGGTTTCAACCAAACCGTGCTCGCCTTTGTCGCGCAGCACCGTGACGAGCTGCTGCGCCAAGGCCTGCACCCGCGCGGCTTGTTCGGCGGGGAGCGATGCGGCCTCAAGCAATGGTGGCAGGCAGTCCGGCTCGGCACGGCGATAGGCCGCGCGAATAGCGGCACGACGGGGCGATTGATCACGCGACAGATCGAAGAAGACGAAATCTGTAACCGATGGGATGTTCATGTTGTCATCTTTGCCCAAAGAAACGAAGACCATGGAACGATCAAACGTCCGGCGCGCGCATCAAACGCGAGCCGATTAGAACACACGAAATTTACGCAACGCGCTGACCGAATACCGTTGGTAGATACCCAAAATGGCTAAATTTCTCAAGGTCAATTAGACTTTTCTTCTAGATAAAATTGTGCGAATAGACCTATTATTGCCAGTATTTTGGAGAACTCGGCTATGAACGACAACAAATTTAGCACACTTGACCGGTATGATCGTAAAATTTTGGAGATCGTCGCTGAGGATGGCCGCATTACGCTGACCGATCTTGCTGAGCGGGTTGGATTGTCGAAAACACCATGCCAAGCGCGCTTCCGGCAACTGGTCGTGGATGGGTTTATTGAGGGATTTCGGGCGATTTTAAATCCGGCAAAACTTGGGCTTAGCCACATCGCGTTTGTTGAGGTGAAGTTAAGCAGCACCAATGAGCAAGCGCTGCAGCGCTTTAACGATGACATAAAAAGGATAAAAGAAGTTGAAGAATGCCATATGATTGCCGGACGCTATGATTATTTGGTGAAAGTACGAACAACAGACATTATGAGTTACCGACGAATTTTAGGCGAATGCATATCGAGCATTCCCAATGTTGCCAGCACGTCGACCAATGTTGTGATGGAGCCGATTAAAGAGGTGGGCCGCTCACGAAATATTTAATCGGTTCTGTACGCTAATGGGCGTGCTGTGGGGGGCGTGCTGAAGGCCCTTTCAATCACTTGACAGAGAATCATTCTTATATAAAATATCTTATCAAAGGCGTTCATTCGTGCTGAAGGAGAGAGCTTGATGCGTATCCCTCATCTGCTGGTCCACAACCCGAAGGACAATGTTGGCGTTGTGGTTGTTGAAGGCTTGAAAGCCGGCACCGAGATGTTTTGTGTAATCACGGAAACCAATGCCGATTTTGAGCTGGTCGCCAATGCCGATATTCCCATCGGACATAAAGTGGCGCTGAGGGATCTCGCGCCAGACGATACCGCCATCAAATACGGCGAAGATATTGGCAAAATCGTCGCAGCCGCGGGCAAAGGCGATCACGTGCATACCCATAATCTCAAAACCAAGCGCTGGTAGACGAGGAGCAAAGTCAATGGCAGACCCGAAGATGACCGGTTGGCGTCGTGAGAACGGCCGGGTTGGCGTGCGCAACCAAGTTGTTATTCTGCCGCTGGATGATTTGTCGAATGCGGCGTGCGAGGCTGTGGCCCATAATGTGAAGGGCACGCTCGCCATCCCGCACGCTTATGGGCGCTTGCAATTCGGCGCCGATTTGGAGTTGCACTTTCGAACCTTGATTGGCACCGGCAGCAACCCGAATGTCGCGGCGGTGATCGTGATTGGCATCGAGCCGCAATGGACCGGGCGAGTTGTCGAGGGTATCCGCAAAACCGGCAAGCCCGTCGAAGGATTTTGGATTGAGCAACACGGTGATATCAACACCATCGCGTCCGCCACGCGCAAGGCGAAGGAGTTGGTGCAATGGGCTTCGGAATTGCCGCGTGAGCCGATCAAAATCAGCGATTTGTGGGTGTCCACCAAATGCGGCGAGAGCGATACTACAACCGGGCTGGCATCATGCCCAACGGTTGGCAATATGTATGATAAATGGATCCCGCAGGGCATATACGGCGTGTTCGGTGAAACCTCCGAAATCACCGGCGGCGAGCATCTTTGCAAGGCGCGCGCTGCAACGCCGGAGATTGCCGATAAATGGTATCGGATGTGGAAAGCCTATCAAGACGATGTGATTGAGGCGCACAAGACTGATGATCTATCCGATAGCCAGCCGACCAAAGGTAATATCGAGGGCGGTCTGACCACGATCGAGGAAAAGGCGCTCGGGAACCTTGAGAAAATTGGGCATAATAGCAAATTTCTGGACGCGCTGGAGCCTGCGGAAGCGCCGGCGAAGGGGCCGGGTCTCTATTACATGGACACCTCATCGGCAGCCGCAGAATGCGTCACGCTGATGGCGGCGGCGGGCTATGTGATCCATACATTTCCAACCGGCCAAGGCAATGTGATCGGCAATCCGATTGTGCCCGTTATCAAAATCACCGGCAATCCGCGCACCGTGCGCACGATGAGTGAGCATGTCGATCTTGACGTCTCGGGCATTTTGCGCCGCGAGATGACCATCGATCAAACGGGCGATGCACTGATCGCGATGATCGCGCGCACCGCCAATGGCCGCCTCACCGCCGCAGAAGCCCTCGGCCATCGCGAATTTGTCATGACCAAACTATATCGCAGCGCCTGAATTGAATGGCGGCATTCAGGTAGCCGAGCGGCCTCCTTCTGCTGCGGTCATGAGGGGCGCGCCGACACCAAAGTGGCTGATTTTGACGTGACGGGATTCTGTTGTCATTTAAAGGCAGCACAATCTGGACCCAGAGCCTCATGGACAACGAACAGGACGATCAGTCGACGACTGGCTACCAACCGCTTTATGCGCGGGTGAAATCAATGATTACCCGGCGAATTGCCTCGGGCGAATGGAAGCCCGGATCGCTGATCCCCAACGAATTTCAATTGGCGGCGCAATTCAAAGTAAGTCAAGGAACGGTCCGCAAGGCGCTGATTGCGATTGAGGCGGAGCGGCTGATCGTGCGCCGCCAGGGGCTTGGCACCTATGTCGCGCGCCATACCCGCGAACGGGCCTTGTTCCATTTTTTTCATATTGTGGACCTCAACGGCGAACGGCCCGAACCGTGGAGCGTGGCCCTCAGCCAAAAGACGGTGAGTGCCACGCGCAAATTGGCCAAGCTCCTCGAAGTGGAACCCGGCACGCCCCTGCATTATGTTACGCGCATGCGGCGCCTGAAGGCTGTGCCAGCGATTTTTGAGAGTATTTATACGCCAGCATCGTTGATGCCCGATCTGCGACTTCAGATTGGCACAGAGATGATCGATGAAATGTATGTGATCTATCAGGAACGCTACGGCATTACGATTGCGCATGCCAGCGAACGAGTTGGCGCGGTTATCGCAACGACCGAAGATGCGCGGATTTTGCAAATCGATCCTGGCGCGCCATTGTTGGAAATTATCCGCGTCGCGCGGGATGTCAGCAAGGCGGCAATTGAACTGCGAATTTCGCGCTGCCGGAGCGATCTGTTCCGCTACGCCGCCGAGTTGAATTGATCTGTTTGATGGCATCGCATAGACATGGGCTGTTACCAATAAGAATAATCTGATGAATTCGAGTCATTACCAGCAAATTTTTGTGTTTTGGACCTGATGGATAATCCGATTGGCCTGACTGCCGGTTGACTCTCACGATTGGCCCGCTAGCCGGGACTATGATTAAACCATTCGCGATTTGAGCTAAACACTTGATTTCACCCACGCCAAACATTTGATTTTCAACTTTGCCGCGAGCGATGCAATCAAAATGCTCGGATCAGGCGATAGACGACCAATATTGCGTTCCTCTGCGATCATAAGCGTTGACGCTAATTCTTATATAAGATATAGCTTTTGTTGCGGTTGACCTCATAGAATTGAGGCACTTGTCAAATGGCTGCCAACCATAAAACATGCGAGGGACCATGAACGCCGAAATCGTGATACGCAGCGCCCGCGACGTCAGTCGTTTCATCGATGAGCATCCCGCGAGCCGAACGTCCTTAATGATCGTCTTCATCGCTCTTGGCGGCGTCTTTGTTGATGCCTACGATTTTACCAGTCTTGGTATCGGCGTTGTGCAGCTCAAAAATAGTTTTCATCTGACGCCATTTGAATTGGGCAGCGTCACCGCGACGATGGCATTCGGTGCCTTTCTTGGTGCGCTTTGGGGCGGATATTTTACCGACAAGGTCGGACGCCTTAAAATGTTTCTGCTTGACTTGTTGTTTCTGGTGGCGGCTGCAATCGGGGCTGCAGTTTCGGTGAACCTGTTGATGCTGCTGGCATTCCGGTTCCTGATGGGGGTTGGCGTTGGGCTTGATTTTCCCGTTGCGCTGAGCTTCATCGCCGAGTTCGTCGCAGAACGCCGTAAGGGCAGCAATGTCAATCTCTGGCAGATGATGTGGTATATTGCTGCATCCTGCACCGGCCTGGTTGTCTTGCCGTTTTATCTCGCGGGCGTCGGTGGTGACCTTTGGCGCGTTGCCGTCGGTTTCGGTGCCGTGCCCGCGCTGATCATTCTTCTTTTACGGCTGAGGTTCATGAATGAGAGCGCACCATGGGCCGCGCGCTATGTCAGCCTTGCCGAGGCCGGACGGATTCTCGAACGGACCTATGGGGTGCGGGTCACCGTTGAGGCACCGCCCGCAAGCCTAAGGCCCGCAAAAAAACCCGGGCTTAATTTTGCCACGATATTCGCACCAGAATATCGGATGCGCACGATATTGGTATCCATTATTTGCGCGACGCAAAGTGCCGAATATTTTGCGGTTGGATTTAATCTTCCCACGATTTCAACGCGCTTGTTTGGCACCAATTTTATATACGCGATACTTGGTGCCATCGTGTTCAATTTGTTTGGAATTGGCGGCGCGGGGGTCGCGATTAAAGTGACACAGCAGCTCGGCGTCAGGCGGATCGCGATTCTCGGCTATGCCATTGTGATTGCATCACTGCTGCTCTTATATCTCGGCGGACCCGATCTGCCGACGAGCATCGCGGGCTTACTGATTGGCATGTTTATTTTTGGCCATTCATTTGGGCCGGGCGCACAAGGCATGACGATGGCGACACTATCGTACCCAACGGCGATTCGCGGCGTTGGCACCGGTTGGGGCCAAAGCATGGTGCGGGTTGGTAGTATCTGTGGGTTTTATTTTTTTCCTCTGCTGGTGGCCGCGATTGGTTTTCGCACCATGATGCTGCTATTGGCCCTGGTTCCCTTGTTTGGATTGCTTGCGGCTATACTCATCCGCTGGGAACCGATTGGCCAAGACCCCGATATATCGGACGAGCTCTCACTCAGCACCGGCTAATAGGGCAAGCACGGAGATAACGCGCATGGCAAATCATTATCTGAAACGAGCGACCAAAACTCCCGAAACCGAAACGGGTGCCGCGCGGCAAATCACCGCAACTATGCTCGCTGCCATCGAGGCTGGCGGCGAAGCTGAGGTGCGCAGATATGCCCGTGAACTCGACCATTGGGATGGTCCGGTTATCATGACTGCCGATGCCATTGGCGAGCGTGTAGCCATGGTCGACCCGTCCACGCGCGCGGACATCGACCAGGCCGTGGCCAATGTGCGACGCTTCGCTGAGGCGCAGCGCAAGTCAGTGCATGATTTTAGTCTCGAGCTCAGGCCAGGCCTCAGTGCGGGGCAAAAAATGGTGCCATGTAACGTCGCAGGCTGTTATGTCCCAACCGGTCGATATGCGCATATTGCGTCAGCCTATATGTCAATCGCGACAGCAAAGGCAGCGGGAGTCAAGACCGTCATCGCCTGTTCTGCCCCGTTTCATGGCGAGCCGGTGCATCCATGCGTGCTCTACGCTATGCAAGCGGCTGGCGCCGATATCGTGATGACATTGGGCGGCGTTCAAGCCATCGCCACGATGGCTTTTGGCTTGTTCACCGGCCAGCCTGCGGATATCGTGGTGGGCCCTGGTAATAAATTCGTTGCCGAGGCCAAGCGTATGTTGTTTGGCAAAGTAGGGATCGATGTTTTTGCCGGTCCCTCTGAAATTGCGATTATCGCAGATGATACGGCAGATGCTGAAATCGTCGCGGCAGATTTAGTCGGCCAAGCCGAACATGGACATGAAAGCCCAGCATGGTTATTTACCACATCACGCCCGCTCGCCGAAGCGATACTGACGCGTGTTCCCGCCCTCATCGAGACGTTACCGCCCACCGCACGCGAGGCAGCCGGCGCTGCATGGCGTGATTATGGTGAGGTGGTATTATGCTCCACACGCGAAGAGATGGCCGCTCTGTCGGACCGCTATGCGAGCGAGCATCTCGAAATTCATTGTCGGGATCTTGACTGGTGGCAACAGACTCTCTCCAACTATGGCTCACTATTCCTCGGCGAAGAAGCCACCGTTGCGTATGGCGATAAGGCATCGGGGCCCAACCATATCCTGCCCACAAAATTTGCAGCGCGCTATTCAGCAGGGCTTTCGGTGCATAAATTTCTCAAGCCCCTAACCTGGCAACGCATGGATCGGTCCGCCAGTGTGGCGGTGGGTGAGGTCACGGCGCGGATCTCAAGGCTCGAGGGCATGGAAGCCCATGCGCGCACAGCGGATTGTCGGATTCGTAAATACGCGCCGACACTCAAGCCTGATCTTGGTATGCCGGTGACGAATTGAGCCATGACCCATCGATTGGATCATCTTTTTGCCCTCGACGGGCGAACCGCGCTGATCACCGGCGGTAATTCTGGTATCGGGCTTGCCATCGCCGAGGCGTTAGGTCGGCAAGGCGCGCGGGTCATCCTCGTGGCGCGCCGCCGCACCGAACTGGAGCAGGCCGCGCAAAGTTTGACGGATCAAGGGATTGCCGCACACATTGTTGACGGTGATCTCGCGACCAGAGAGGGGCCGGACGACATTGTCGATAGGCTAGACGATCCAGTTGATATTTTGGTCAATGCGGCAGGGATCAATCTCCGTCAGCCTTTTGAAGCCGTCTCGCTTGAGGCGTTCGATATGCATATGGCGGTTCATCTGCGGGCGCCATTTCGTCTGGTGCAACGCTTGGCGCCAGCGATGGCAAGCCGAAGATTCGGGCGGGTGATCATGCTTGGTTCGTTGCAAACCGTCAGGGCGTTTCCAAATTCAGCGCCCTATGGCGCGGCCAAAGGCGGCGTGGTGCAACTAACGCGCGCCATTGCCGAGCGCTGGTCACCGGAGGGCATTACCTGCAACGCGATCTCGCCTGGATTTTTTCGAACCGCACTGACTGAGGCGGTATTTCGCGACGATGCATTACGCACTGAGAATGCGCGCCGCACCGCAATCGGACGTAATGGCACAATGCCGGACTTATTTGGCACCGCGATATTTCTGGCTTCTGATGCGTCAGCCTATATCACCGGCCAAACTTTATTCGTTGATGGCGGATACACCGCCAAATAGGATGATTGATGAAGGCGTTAGTCTATCTTGCACCGCATGAGCTTTCCTATCGCGACGTGGCGATGCCCTCATTGGGCTGTGGTGACGCATTAATCAACGTCGTTGCCGTTGGCATCTGCGGGTCTGACATGCATGCCTATCACGGCCATGACGAACGCCGGCCGGCACCGCTGGTGTTAGGGCATGAAGCGGCTGGCATTATCGCAAACGGGCCGCGCCAAGGTCAGCGCGTCACCATCAATCCGCTCGTCACCTGCGGGCATTGTGTCTATTGCAGGGCGGGCCGAAGCCATCTGTGTGGCCAACGCCAAATCCTATCTATGCCGCCGCGCCCTGGGGCATTTGCTGAATATGTTGCCGTCCCAGAGCGCAATTTGATTGATATCCCTGATGATATGGATTTTGCCGTCGCCGCGTTGGCCGAGCCGCTAGCCGTGTCATGGCATGCGGTTCGTCTCGGGATTGAGGGATTGCAACGCCCCCTGCCCTTGGCGCGGTGCTGCGTTCTGGGTGGCGGCGCCATCGGGCTGGGTGCAGCGTTAGTTTTGCGGAATTTTGGTGCCCGTGACATCTGGCTCGCCGAGCCAAATCCGCAACGCCGCCAAACCGCGAACGCCGAGGCGTTGATCCATGTTTATGAGCCTGGCACCTCTGAAGAGCCACCAGCCGCATCGGTTGACCTTGTGATTGATGCCGTTGGCGCGTCCGCCACGCGCAAGGCATCGAGCCGCCTCGTTGCGCCCGGGGGACAAATTATCCATATCGGGCTTTTACCCGGCGATGATGGATTTGATATTCGTCGGATCACGCTGCAAGAAATTACAGTGCGTGGTAGTTACTGCTACACAGAGACCGACTTTCATGATGTTGTCGATACATTGGCAAAGCAAGGCTTCGGAAAGCTCGGCTGGGTTCAACGCATGGCCTTGAGTTCAGGGGGCCAAGCTTTTCAAATGATCGATAATGGTGATTTAGCCGCAGCGAAAATTATCCTCGAACCCTGACCGTCAAACATTTCTAGTCAAACTTACTCTATTCGATTATCTCAAGATAGATTTCCCGATTTCACGCTGCCGCTCGGCACTATACTCGGCGATTGAGCCGTTTATTGCCGTCATCGAGCGGCGGAGAGTTCTCGGCTGGCACGGCCAGTCGAAGATTGCGCAGGGCGACGATCTGAGGCAAGTCGGCGGCCCCGGCACCAAGATCAGCCAGCGCGGCATCGATAATGGGCATCGCTTCGGCGCCGCGCCTTTGGCCGTGCAGCAGGGAAGCGAGCGACAACGCTAAGCAGACCTCAAAAAATCGCGCTGATTGATGGCGCGCCCGTTTGAGGCCAGTGCGCCATATCCGCTCGGCCAAATCCGGGTCCGGATTGTCAAGACGCTGCAAAATCTCGCCATGCACCCAATAGGCACCCGCCTGAGCCATGCCGCAGCCAGCGGTCTCAGCCAAATCCAGCGTCGCCTCGCTGATCGCACGGGCAGCCGATGGATCGCTGGCCGCCAACGCCATCGCATAGAACCCATCATTATTCATCTGCGCGATGGCAACACCGCTGCTCGCAAAATATCGCCGTGCGGGATCGGCCATCAACAGACCCGACGGCTCACCGAGGAATGTCCGAGCGACGCCACAAAGCACCCGCGCCCAAGCATGATAAAACTCAAGCCCTTGCGCCTTGGTCAGTTCGATCATTTGAGCGGCGATGGACTCAGCAAGCGCAATTCGCCCGACCGCAAGGGCCACGTGCGCACGATATAATTGCGCATAAGGCAACGCCGGAGGGAACCCGGACGCTTCAGCCCGCGCC
>JBMFWT010000013.1:0-55226 GCA_049964975.1 Acidiphilium sp. | reverse complement strand
CGGAGCATGTGCGCGATGGTGGTGAAGCGGTCGGCGAGAATTTGCGCGAGGGGGTTAGTGACCTGCTCCATTTCGCTAACATGGCATAACAGGGGGTGGGTGCGAAAGGGGGAAAAGGGTGAATCGGTTGATTCACCCTAAACCCCTGTTGATTTAATAGCTGATGCTGGCGGCGCCTTGGGCCAGGGCTTCGACCAGGGTGGCGCCGCCGACCAGTTTGGCGCCTTCGATCAGGTCGTTTTCGGTATAGTTGCGTTTTTTGAAACAGGGTGTGCAGACCCACATGGTTCCGCCGTTATCGAGGAAGCCGGACATGAGTTCTTGCATCGGCGCAAAACCTGCTTCTTTGATGTCATCGGCGTAGGATTTGACGGCGAGGCAGACGCCTTCGGTGCTGAGGAACACCACCACGTCTTGTCCGGAGACCAGGGCGGCGTTGGCGATGACCATGGCGACGGTGGCTTTGTCGGGGTTGTCTTTTGCGCAAGTGATGCTGACGACGATTTTGGCCATAGAATTATCCCTTCTTGCGGATGTAGAAATGAGCCGGTTCGGAATGCTCGATGGCGAGCAAGATGTGGCCGGTGAGCCGGCACCATGCCGGAACATCGAGCAGATTGCCCGCGCTATAGGCGCAGACATCGAGAATGTCGCCGGGCTGCAGCGATTTCATTTCCCGATGCATCATCATCAGGAGTTCGCCGCATTTTGTCTCGCCGGCATCGATCCGGCGTGTGGCGGCGATTGGGGTGCTCATGGGCCGTTGCCGCGACGGATGTAATAGCGTTCAAAGCCTGCGCCTTTGACGCGATCGAGCAATTCGTTGCCGCTCATTCGGCACCAGGAGCCTAAATCTTCGCGGGCGGCGGGATCATCGGTTTTGACTTCGAGAATTTGGCCATGATCGAGGGCGCGGACTTGTTTGGCCATGGGCAAGAGCAGCTCGACGCAGGCGCGGCCAATGGCATCAAAGCTCACCGCAGCGCGATGCTCGGTGGCGGCTTCTGATGCTGTGGGCAGTGAGGTGCCTTCGGCGACATCGCTTTCGAGCACGCAGACGCAATGATAGGAGCCGACCTCGAAGGCGCGGTCGATCGCGCGGGTGTTGGGGTGCGCGCAGATCGCACCTTCGCCTTCCATGGCGTTGAAGAGTTGTGGTTTTTGATAACCGGCTGTTGGGGCCGGGGTTGCGATTCCGGCCAATCCCAGCTCCCACAGCATATCGTGCGTAACATCCTTCAGGGTCTCGCAATAGGGTTCGGCGGCGCGCAGATCGCTGCGCCCTTGATTGGCGAGGCTGGCGAAATGCGACGAGCAGGGGGAGCCACCGGCGCAGATGAATTTCAGGTGGCAGCTTGTGCAGTTTTCTTTGTTTTGCACCGAGGCGGCGCGGATTTCCTTGAGCATGGGCGCGTGGCGCCAGATATCTTCCAGCGATTGGTCGAGCACGCTGCCGCAGGCCATGCCGGGCGCGCCGGCGAGCCAGACGCAGGGATAGACCTGGCCATCGCTGAACACGGCGAGCGTATCCCAGCCGCAACTGCAAAGATCGGTCTTGCGACCGCGCTTGCCTTTGGTGCGCACACGCAATGAGGCATCGTTATCGATGACGACGCCGATTTCATCGCCGACTTGACGGCAATCGCGCATGACTTTGGTGAGTTCGGCGGGGCTGACCAGTAATTCCAGCTTATGATCGATCGCGCGGCCAAATTCCTGCATGGCGAGGATATGATGGGCTTTGATGCCGAGACTGCCGACGAAGCGGGTGGTGGCGGCGACGCCGTGCAGATTATGCTGGTTGACGGCGGTGGAGATGGTGACCTCGAACCCTTGTTCGACGGCGCGACGGATGCCGGGGATGGTTTTGGCGAAGGTGCCTGCGCCGCGCACGCGGTCATGGGTTTCGGCGTCGGGACCATCGAGGCTGATTTGAAACGAGATCCGCCCGCGACCGAGGCTGGCGCGCAGGCGCTCGATCATTTTGTCGCTGAAGAACATGCCGTTGGTGAGAACCACCAGATCATTTTCTGCGGTGATATGGCGGATGATTTTGAAAATATCGCGCATCACGAATGGCTCGCCGCCGGCGATCAGGAAGCGGCGCACGCCCAGATCGCGCGCGGAATCGACGAGGGCCAGGATTTCATCGGGGCGCATTTCGCGCGGCGGGATATAATCGCCGCTCGATACATAACAGTGGGTGCAGCGCAGATTGCAGTCATTTGTCACGAAAATGTAAAGATCGGCGAGGCGACCGAGATCAATCGCGCTATCACGCCCGCGATATTGCGGCTCCAGCGCGGGTGATTGCCGCACGAATTCGACCGATTCCAGGGCGTCGAGGAAGGCGAGAGTATCGGTGAGCGCGACATCGCCGGGGATGTCGAAGCGGCGGGATAAAATATCGGCGATGTCAGCGACGTTGTTGGCGCCGGAGCAGGCGCGCAGGATGGCCGCCCCCGTGGCGTTGGTTGTGGCCCAATGCGGGCGCTGGCCATCAATGGCGAGGGTGACGCCGTTTTTGACCCGGTAGGTGAGGGGCGGGGCGTGATAGACGCGCTCGCTGCCGGGATGATCGGGCGGGACGGGCGCGAGGCCTTGTTTGCTGGGCGCGGGCGTGTCATTTCGATTGGAAAGTGCAACGCTCAGCTCGCCCAACAGGCTTTGAATCTGCGCCAAGATTGCCGGGGCGTCTGCTGCCATCGAGCCTCCCTGCTGCGCAAGATGACCGCCGCCCGGCCATGAAAAATGCGCGCGATTATCGCGAACTTATAGGCTGCGCAGGCTGAACGCGCAATCGGTAAAGTGGGGCGGTGGGCGGGGTGGGTCGTTGTTAGTGGTCAGGGTTGGCCAGGGTGGGCAAGGGTGGGACAGTGTGGGACAGGGTGATGGGTTTGCTGATAGGCCGATCAGCTTGGGTCGGGATCGGGGTTGGGATCGGGGTTGGGGTTGGGGTTGGGGCGGGCGAAGAAGCTGGCGAGGCGGGTGCGGATATCGGCGGGATCGCCGCTGGAATATCCGTAGAGCGCTTCGAGGCGCAGCGCGTCTTCGAGTGATCGGCCAATGACGTCCAGCATGGTTTGTTTGGCAGAGCGCAAGGCGCGTTGGCTGCGCCCGAGCAGGTCTGCGGCGTAGGTTTCTGCGGCGGTGAGTAGCTGTTCGGGCGGGACGCGCTGATGGACCAGCCCGATCCGTTCGGCCTCGGTGGCATCGACGATGCGACCGGACAGCACGATGTCCATGGTTCGTGATAGGCCGAGGCTGGCGATTAGCCGGACGATACCGCCATCACCGTGATGGAAGCCACGATGGATTTCGAAACTGCCAAAGCGGGCGGTGGTGCTGGCAATGCGAATATCGCACGCCAGGGCGAGTTCGAACCCGCCGGCCAAGGCCCATCCATTGACCGCCGCGATCACCGGTTTGGTGAGCATCGGCATGCCACGGGTGAGGCCGCCCAGCCCGGTGGCGATGTTATCGCGCACCACGCCCATGTCGGCATTGAGGAAGCGGGGGATATAATCGCGTAAATCTGCGCCGGCGCAGAAAGCATCATTGCCGGCACCGGTGAGGATGGCGACGTCGAGCCCGTCATCAGCGGCGAAGGCGGCCCAGGCGGCGCGCAAGGCGGCATCGGTCGCGCGGTCAATGGCGTTGCGCTGTTCGGGGCGATTGAGTGTGATGCGCAGCAGCCGACCGCTGCGCTGCTGCAGGATTTCATTCATTTTGCATCGCCGGAGGCGGCGTTTGCCGCCATGATAAATTGCGCAGTGCGAGCGGCACGCGCCAAAACCGGCGCCGTTGGGCGCGGGCGAGGGCGGCGGGACCGAGCACGGTTGCGACGATGCGATCCTGGCGCTGCTGCTGATTGAGTTTTGGTTTGCGGGCGAGATACCAACGGTGCAGATCGCGAGGGGTGGTGCAGGCCAGCCGTTCGGCGACAAGCATGATCCCGCGCCAGCGAAACCGCCGCACTAAGGGGGGACCGAGGATCGCTGTGCGGAGGATGAACGGTGATAGCCCGGCACGCAGAAAGTCGAATATTGATTTCTGTTGGCGCTGGACCTCGCCATCCGCCAGCAAGATCGATGGCAGGTTCCAATCGTGATAGAACATGTCCTTGGCGACGCGCCCCTCGCGGGCCAGATGATCATGCAGGGCGCTGCCCTTCAGGGCGGCGAGATCCGCCTCAACCGCAATGTCGCAAACCAGGCCGGCGAGGCCCTTTGGGGCCGCATAGCCACGGGTGGCGGCGGGTGGCAGGATGAATAAGCCAACCACCATGATGCGCGCTGCCCGCAAGGTTGCATAGACAGATTGATACATGGCTAAAGCATCCGGGGCGCGAACGCCCTTGCGATGGTCGCGCAGCCACGCGGGGTCGAGCGTTTCGATGCCCATCATGCAAAAGCGCATGCCGGCTTTGGCGGCGAGGGTGGCAAATGCCGGGTGACGGTGGACCGTATCGCCGCGCAGGAAGCAGCCGAACCGCATGTCTAGACCGCGTTCCACCATTGTTTCCAGCAGGGCGATGGTGCGCCGTTCGTCACCACCAAAATTATCGTCGGTGAAAATGAATTCGCGCACGCCGCGGGCGCGCAGAGCTTCGAGCTCTTCGATCATGCGCGGTATCGATTTGGTGCGCTGGCGATGGTTCCAAAACGTGTTGATGTTGCAGAAATCGCACCGATGTGGGCAACCGCGTGAAAATTCGACGGTGGCGGCCAGCCCGTCGCTCAGCCCTAGCCCGTAGCGCGACAGATCAACGCCGCGCCATAGCGGCAGGGGGGCGGTGTCGAGGTTGAAGGCGGGGAGGGGGGCGGTTGAGCGCTGGATGGTTTGGCCCGCGCGCCAATAGAGGTTGGGGATGGCATCAAGTGTGTGTAAGCCGAGCGCGAGATGCTCGATCAGCATACGGAACGGGATTTCGCCCTCGCCCTGCACCACATAATCGGCACCAACGCCGAGCCAGCGCTCCGGCCAGGCGCTGGCATGATTACCCCCGAGCACGATCCGCACGGATGGATTGAGTGTGCGCGCGAGCCGGAGCGTGAGTTCGGTGTCCAGCGCCTTAAGGGGCGACATCACGGAGATGCCGATCACGTCGGCCGCAGCGAGACGCGCTTTGTATGAAGCGAAGGAACAGCGGGCGACATAGCCGTCGAAAATATCGATGGTTACGGGCAGGTCGGCGATCATGGCGGCCAAGGTGGGGTAGACGGCGCTTGGGAATTTCACGATTTCGCCGAGCGCATCGACCGGGACGGGCCAAGAATCGATTAATGTTTTCGGATGCAGCAGCAGGAGGCGAAGGGGTTTGGCCGAGGCTAGGGCGGCGCGGGATGCGGCAACCGGGTTCGGAACGCCAAGCATGAAGAGATAATTGCATAGAGAGAACAAACAGTCCAGACCTTGATATAGGGTGATTTGTTGCAATATCTCGCTTCAGGTTGCAGGGTGGATTTCGTATAAAACCAGAAGATGATGGATCGGGTTTCAGGATGAGATGCGGTAATTGTCAGGCCAACGTCATCGTTGGTCATCGGTTTTGCGGCTATTGTGGTCATTCGCTTGACCAGGTGGCGCCGGTGGCGGACGACCGGGGTGAGCTGCGTTATCTGACTGTGCTGTTCATCGATATGGTGGATTCGGTTGCGCATACGGCGCGGTTGGGCGCTGAGCGGTTCCGCGAATTGCTGCGCGATCATCGTGATTCGTGTGCGCGGATTATTGGCACATATGGCGGCTATATCGCGCATTATAGCGGCGATGGGATGATGGTCTATTTCGGGTATCCCCGGACCTTTGAGGATAATGCGCGGCGGGCGGTGCGTGCGGCGCTGGAGATAGTGCGGGAAATCGCGATCCAGCCGGAGGGCGATGCGGGCAGTGCTTTTAGTTTGCGGGCGGCGATCCATACCGGCAATGTCGTGGTCGGTGATATCAGATCGCCCCATGCGATTGAGGCGATGGCCGCGATTGGCGATGCGCCGAACCTGGCGGCGCGGCTGCAGACGATTGCGCAGCCGGGGACGCTGGTGATTAGCGGCGATACCTATCGGTTGGTTCGGCGCGAGGTGGCCTGCACGCCGCTCGGGCGGCGGCGGCTGAAGGGGGTGCCCGATGCGGTTGCGGTGTATCGGGTTGAGGCGGTTACCCGATTGGCGCCGGGCGATGCCGGGTTGCGGACACCGACGATTGGGCGGAGTGTTGAGGCGAGTATTCTCTCCGGGGCGTGGGCTGAGGCGCTTTCGGGGGTGGGGCAGGCGGTGCTGATCAGCGGCGATGCCGGGATTGGCAAAAGCCGGTTGGTGCGTGAATTGATCGCCGAGGCTGAGCAGGCGCAGGCGCGCTGCGTGGTGCTGCGAGGGGCTTCGTTGTTTCAGAACACGCCGCTGCATCCGGTGTCGGAGGCGATTTCGCAACTGCTCGGGCTTGAGGCTGAGCCTGATCCGGCTGAGCGTTTTGCCATGCTTGAACGCGGGTTTGCAGATCGAGGGTTGGATGGCGCGCTCTATGCCCGGCTTCTTGGTCCGCTGCTCGGGTTGCGGCCGCCGGCGGATCGCCCGGTGGTGCCGAGCCGCTCACCCCAGCAGGAACGCCAGCAGATCAAGCGGCTGATCGCAGAGTGGTTATTGCATATTGCGCAGGTGGCGCCGGTGCTGATGGTGGTTGAGGATTTGCACTGGGCTGATCCATCGACCGTGGAATTGCTGCATGAATTATTGCCGCAGATTACCAAGGCGCGGGCGCTGGTGGCGATGACGACGCGGGAGACGTTTGATGTGTCCCGGCTGGGTGAAGGGCGTTGCCGGGTGATTGGGCTGCGGCCGTTAGAGGCGCGGGCGGCGGCGGCGCTGACGCGCGCGGTGGCTGGCAATGTGCATTTGCCGGAGCGGATGACTAACTTGATCGTTGCGCGGACCGATGGGGTGCCGTTTTTTATCGAGGAAATGACCCTGGCCGCGACGGATGCGTTGCAAGATGGCGTGGTGGACGGCGCGATTGATCCAGCGTTGATGCCGCTGACCTTGGCCGATAGTTTGATCGCGCGGATTGATCATATCAAGGCGCCGCGCCAGACGCTTGAGCAGATTGCAGCGATTGGGCGGGATTTCGATCTGAAGCTGCTTGTGGTGCTGGCGCGGCAGGATGCCGGGGCCTTGCAGCCGGTTCTTGATCGTTTGGTCAATGCCCGCTTGCTTGAGCAGCCGAAGGATAAGGGCAGGGCGCATTATCGGTTTTGCCATGCGTTGATCCGGGATACGATTTATCAATCGACGCTGGCGGCGCGCCGGCGCCAGCTTCATGACGAGATCGCATCGGTTCTGGTGGGTTCGTTTCCTGAGATTGCTCAACAAACGCCGGAGGTGATTGCGCATCATATGATTGCGGCGGGAGAGCCGTGTGCGGCATTGCCTTATTTGCGTCAGGCGGTGGCGATTGCGATGCGCCGATCGGCCCATGTCGAGGCGCAGCTTCATATTGAAACGGCGATTGGCATCATTGATGCGGCGCCAGTTTTGGAGCGGCGCGCGCAGATCCATGCGGAAACCTTGGTCATGCTGGGGGTGGTGCTAACGGGCCGGCTTGGGCATGCGGCACCCGAGGTGGGCCGTGCGTTTTCGGCGGCGCGGGCGCTGTGCCGGGGCCTTGACCCGGCGGCGGATTTGTTTCCGGTTTTGCATGGGTTGTACCGATTTTATTGGGTGCGCGCTGATGGGGCGAATGCGCGCGAGGTGAGTGCGGAGATGCTCACCGTGGCGCAGATGCCGGGCAATGACGCGTTGCTGATCGAGGCGCATCGCGCGGCTGGCAATTGCGCTGTTAGCCGGGGCGATCATGCGGGTGCGGAGGCGCATTTCGCGACGGCGGTGGCGCATTATGATCCGGGGGTGCATAAGGCCAACCGGTTCGCGTTCGGCCTTGACCCGTTCGCGGGGGCGCAATGTTTGCGGGCGGTGAATGCGTGGTGCGCGGGCGCGCCTGGTGAGGCGCGGCGGATGATGGAGGTGGCGCTGACGCATGCGCAGGCGATTGATCATCCGTTCAGCACCGCGTGGACGCTGAGTTTTGCGGGTCTGCTTCATGTGATTGAGGATGATATTGAGCAGCTCGGCGTGATCGCGGAGCGGCAGCTCGCTTATTCGGAGCAATATGCGTTCCTGTTCTGGCGGATGCACGGGCTGGTTTATCGCGGCTGGTGGCTGCACCGGACAGGGCGCGACCGGGTGGCGGGGCTGCGCATGATGATCGAGGGGTTGGCGGGATATGAAAAGCTCGGCGGCATTGCGATTACGCCGGTTTATATGTCGATCATTGCGCGTGCGTTGCTGAGCGATGGCGAAACCGAGCGGGCCCAGCAGCAAATTGAGCGCGCGATTGCCGTTGCGCGCGATTATGATGAAGTTTGGTATTTGCCGCAGCTGCTTGATATTCGCGAGCGCTGTGTTGCGCGGGCGGCGTGCCTCTGACGTCGCGCGACGATCCAGTTCCGGGGCATGAATTTTTATCGGTTTTATTGGCGTCCCCGGCGGGATTCGAACCCACGGCCCCAGGATTAGGAATCCTGTGCTCTATCCGACTGAGCTACGGAGACGCTGCTTGTGCATAACGCGGTTGGCGTGGCGCGTCACGGGGGTGGGCTAGATATTCAGGCGGTAGCCGCCGCCTGCGGTGAGGAGCAGGCTCATGTCGGCGGGGTCGGCTTCGATTTTTTGGCGCAGGCGATAGACGTGCGTTTCGAGCGTGTGGGTGGTGACGGTGGCGTTGTAGCCCCAGACTTCGTTCAGCAGAATATCGCGACCCACGGGTTTGCCACCGGCGCGGTAGAGGAATTTCAGGATCGCGGCTTCTTTGTCGGTCAGGCGGATCCGACGGTTGGCGGCGGGGTCGAGCAGTTGTTTTTGGGCGGGGCGGAAGACATAGGGGCCGATTTGTAGCACGGCATCGGCACTATTCTCGAAATCGCGCAGATGGGCGCGGACGCGTGCGAGTAATTCGTTGAGGCGGAATGGTTTGGCCACATAGTCATTGGCGCCGGAATCAAGGCCGCGCACCACATCGGCCTCGTCAGTTGCGCCGGTGAGCATGATGATTGGCATTTTATGACCGCGTTCGCGCAGGCGGGCGCACAAAGCGCGGCCATCGCCGTCCGGCAGGCCGACATCCAGGATGACTGCATCGAAGCGCCGATCGCCACGGTCGAAGGCGGCCTCGGCCTCGGCGATGCTGCCGGCTTCACTGGGCGTGAAACTGCCATCGGCGCGAAAATGATCCACCAGCATGCCGCGAAGCACGCTGTCATCGTCAACGATCAGGATTGCTTGCTGAGAGGTCATGTTCGGCACCCTTTGGTTCGTGAAACGCCGGATTCGGCACAATGCGCCCTCGTCATATAGTATTTTCTGCGCGATTGCGCAGAGCGTCGTTACACAGGTGCGTGAGATGTCACCATTGGCGGCGATCAGTTTGGCGCGGCGACCCTTTCAAGCGGGGCATTTGCGCGCCATATCTCGCCGATGAGAGCAGGATTACCGTCATGAAAACGCCGATGGCCAAGCGGGCGGATATGTTGGGTGCGGCTGGCGCGCCGCCGTTGAATAATATGCGAATCCGGGCGGTGCATCGATGCATTGCCGAGGCGCGGCGCGGCGTGCCGGTGGTTTTAGCCACGCGCGCCCCCTTGATTGTGGTGCCGGCTGAGACGGTCGGGGCTGAGGGGCTGCGATTGATCGACCGGTTGGGGGAGGGGCCAGCGCGGCTGCTGTTGGCACCCTCGCGGGCGGCGGCGATTTTGGGGCAGGATATTGATGATACCGAGCAGGTGGTGGCGCTGGCGCTGGCGCGACCCTTGATTGACATCGATAATTTGCGCCGGGTGGCGGACCCGACATTGGAACAGATTTTGCCGCATTTTGAACGGGTTGCCCCGCCTGATGCGGGGTTCGCGGCGTTGGCGTTGGGTAAATTGGCGCGGTTGCTGCCGGCGATGATTGTGGCGCCGGTGCGGCCGGGTTGGGCGGGGCGACCGGATGGGGCGGGATTGCTCGCGGTGCCGGCGGCGGATTTACTGTCCTACCCGACCGAACTGGCCGCGACATTGACGCGCGTGGCCGAGGTGCAGATCCCGCTGGAAGACGCGCCCGATGCCCGGTTGGTGGCGTTCCGGGCGCTGGATCAGGGGATCGAGCATATGGCGATTTTGGTTGGCGATCCTGTCGCGCAGCCCAATCCGCTGGTGCGCATCCATTCGGAATGTTTCACCGGTGACTTGCTTGGGTCGTTGCGCTGTGATTGTGGGCCGCAGCTTAAATCGGCGATTCGGCGCATGAGTGCTGAGGGTGGCGGAGCGTTGCTGTATTTGGCGCAGGAAGGCCGTGGCATTGGGCTGATCAATAAATTACGCGCCTACACTCTCCAGGATCGTGGGCTTGATACGTTGGATGCGAATCGTGCGTTGGGATGGCAGGCGGATGAGCGCAATTTTCACATTGCCGCCTCCATGCTGCGCGCGCTGGGGCTCGATCATATCCGTTTATTAACCAATAATCCTGATAAAATTACCGGGTTGGAAGCGTGCGGCATCGTTGTTGCGGCGCGGGTTGCGCATATTATGCAATCGAACGGTGTGAATGATGGCTATTTGGATACCAAGCAAAAGCGGTTCGGCCATCTGATGGGATGACCGAACCGGATTGGCGCCAGGGTTAATGATCATCTCCGCCCAGCGGCACGTTGATGCCGAAAGAGAGCACCGGCGGGGCGTAATAGACCGGCGGCGGGGGCGGCGGCGCATAGTAGACCGGCGGTGGCGGAGGTGGCGGCGGCGGCGCGTAATAGACCGGCGGCGGCGGGTAGTAGGCCGGCGGCGGGGGCGGGAAAAAGCCGCCGCGCCAACCATGATCGTCATCCTCATGGTGCCAGTCGCGATGCCAGTCGCGGTGCCAGCCGCCATGAGCCCAGGGCGGTGGGTCCGCTTGGGCGGTGCCGGTGGCAGCGAGGATACCCAAGCCGATGAAGCTGGTCGCCAAAATCCGTAGGATACTGCGTGAGCGAGACATAATGTCCTCCTTCTCGATGAGGTAGGTTTGGGCCGCGAAGGTGGCAACCCTGTGGCAAGTTGACGCAGCTTTTGTGGCTAAACAATTTTTCATCGGGATCGCTGTGAGTGGATTCGCATGAAGGGGCTTGCGAAACGGGTCAAGAAAAACGCATAACAGCAATATCTTGTGGGACGGTGTTGTGATCAGGATCAAAAAATTTCTGCGCGCGATGATTTGGCCGACAATCTTGATCGGGCTGATCGCCTATTCGGGGGTGAATGCGATGCGTGGCTCGCGCGGGTTGCGGGCGCAGGCGGCGGATCGTGTCTTGTATCGGCAGGCGCTGGCGTTGCAGAGCCGCATCGACGCCAAGCGGGATTTTTGGCAGACCCGGGTTGATGCGCTGCGCGATAATAATATCCAAGCCGATATGCTGAACGAACGCAGCCGCGCCGTGCTGAATTTGGCCAATCCGGATGATTTGGTGGTGCCGCTGCACAGCCCGCACTCGTCCGCATCGGTCACGCCTGCGCGGCAGTGACGGTGCGCTGGGCGCGATCGGGCTTGCATAGCAGATAAGCCAAGCTCGCCGAAGGTTCGGTAGCAGATTACCCATTGCGGCATCAGTTAATCTATTGAACTATAACGGTATTTTTTAGGATGGTGATGATGCCGGCCTGGCGCGAGGCTGCTGC
This sequence comes from Acidiphilium sp., assembly GCA_049964975.1. Taxonomy (GTDB): domain Bacteria; phylum Pseudomonadota; class Alphaproteobacteria; order Acetobacterales; family Acetobacteraceae; genus Acidiphilium. The sequence continues at coordinate 43,483 of JBMFWT010000013.1, read as the reverse complement.
TGTTCCCAACGCGACGATGGCGCTCTGCGCATGGTTTATGCGTCTGCCTTGCCAATTTTGGTTGAGCGTTTAGACGGGGTTCGGTGCTGCATCTGATATGCGGCGATAACATGCGGATGGAGGAATTCATGGTCAAGCGTCAGCCGAAACCGATGGCGAGCGCCGCACCCTCAGCCAAAGCCCCCGCCAAAGCCAAGGCCAGCGCCAAGGGGGGCACGCGTGCGGCGCGGGCGCCTGCGGACGATGCGGTGATGGATCGGGATGAGTTGTTGCAAGCCTATGAAACCATGTTGTTGATCCGCCGGTTTGAGGAAAAAGCCGGCCAGCTTTATGGCATGGGGCTGATTGGCGGGTTTTGCCATCTCTATATCGGCCAGGAAGCGGTGGTGACCGGTATGCAGCACGCTATTGGCCAGGGCGATCAGGTGATTACTTCCTACCGCGATCACGGCCATATGCTGGCTTGCGGGATGGACCCGCGCGGGGTGATGGCGGAATTGACCGGCCGGTCGGGTGGCTATTCGCACGGCAAAGGCGGCTCGATGCATATGTTCTCCAAGGAAAAGGGTTTTTATGGCGGGCATGGCATTGTCGGCGCGCAGGTTTCGCTGGGCACTGGCCTTGCGTTTGCCAATCATTATCGCGGCAATGATCATGTTTGTTTGACCTATTTTGGCGAGGGCGCGTCCAATCAGGGCCAGGTGTTCGAGAGTTTCAATTTGGCGTCGCTGATGAAATTGCCGGTGGTGTTTATTATCGAAAATAATCGCTATGGCATGGGCACCAGCGTTGAGCGGGCTTCGGCTTCGCGCGATTTGAGCCAGAACGGCGCGCCGTGGCATATTCCGGGTTTGCAAGTGGATGGGATGGATGTGCTCGCGGTCAAGCGTGCGGGCATGCAGGCGGTGGCGCATTGCCGCGCGGGTAACGGGCCGTTTTTGCTGGAAATGATGACGTATCGTTATCGCGGTCATTCAATGTCGGACCCGGCGAAATATCGCACGCGCGAGGAGGTTGAAAAAATGCGCGCGGAGCATGATTGCATCGATCTGGCCCGGCGCGAACTGGAAACGCTCGGCGTTGACGCTGAGGCTTTGAAGACGATCGATACCGCCATCAAAACGCGCATTGCCGAGGCGGCTGATTTTGCGCAAGCCAGCCCCGAGCCTGCAGAATCGGAACTCTGGACTGATATTCTGGTGGAGGTTTAACCGATGAGCACCGAAATTTTGATGCCGGCTTTGTCACCGACGATGACCGAGGGGAAGCTCGCGAAATGGCTCAAGCAGGTCGGCGATGTGGTGAAATCGGGCGATGTGCTGGCCGAGATCGAGACCGACAAAGCGACCATGGAAGTCGAGGCGGTTGATGAGGGCGAATTGCTCAAAATCCTGGTGCCAGCCGGAACTGATAATGTCGCGGTGAATGCGCCGATTGCGATCTTGGGCCGCAAGGGCGAGGCGCTGGAAGCAGCATCGGCCCGCTCGGTGCCGGCACCCCAGCGCGCTGCACCGACCAGCGCGCCCGTGGCGGATATGGGGGCGGCACGGCCATCCGCCCCGGTGCTGCAGAATGAGAAGCAGCAGAATGAGAAAGAGTGGGGGGCGACCACCGAGATTACCGTGCGCGAAGCGTTGCGCGATGCGATGGCGGCGGAGATGCGGCGCGATCCGGAGGTGTTCCTGATGGGCGAGGAAGTCGCGCAATATCAGGGGGCTTATAAGATCAGCCAAGGTCTGCTCGATGAGTTTGGCGCGAAGCGGGTGATTGATACGCCGATCACCGAGCATGGGTTTACCGGCATGGCGGTGGGGGCGGCGATGTCTGGCCTGAAGCCGATTGTTGAGTTTATGACCTTCAATTTCGCGATGCAGGCGATTGATCAAATCATCAATTCGGCAGCGAAAACGCTTTATATGTCTGGCGGGCAGATGGGCTGCCCGATTGTGTTTCGCGGGCCGAATGGTGCGGCGGCGCGGGTGGCCGCTCAGCATAGCCAATGCTACGCGTCGTGGTATGCGCATTGTCCGGGCCTGAAAGTGGTGGCGCCGTATTCGGCGGCGGATGCTAAAGGGTTGCTGCGGGCGGCGATCCGTGATCCCAATCCGGTGATTTTCCTCGAAAACGAAATTCTCTACGGCCATAAATTCGCTGTTCCGACCGATGAGGATTTTATGGTGCCGATTGGCAAAGCCAAAATCGAGCGGGCGGGCGAGGAGGTGACGATCATCGCGTTCTCGCTGATGGTGGATGTTGCGCTGAAGGCGGCTGATTTGCTCGATCAGCAGGGTATTTCGGCAGAGGTGATTAATCTGCGCACGATTCGTCCACTCGATATCGAAACGATTGTGGCTTCGGTGAAAAAGACCAATCGGGTGGTTTGCGTGGAAGAAGGCTGGCCGTTTGCGGGGATTGGTGCTGAAATCGCCATGCAAATTACCGAACACGCGTTTGACTGGTTGGATGCGCCGCCCGCGCGCGTCGCGGGGCTTGATGTGCCGATGCCCTACGCGGCCAATCTTGAAAAATTGGCGCTGCCCCAGCCAAGCTGGGTTGTTGATGCCGTCAAGAAGCTGTTCTGAGGAGAAGCGACCATGGCCACCAATATTCTGATGCCCGCCTTATCGCCGACGATGACCGAGGGCACCTTGGCGAAATGGCTCAAAAAGGAAGGCGATCGCATCAAATCCGGCGATGTGATCGCGGAAATCGAGACCGATAAAGCGACCATGGAAGTCGAGGCGGTGGATGAAGGCGTGCTCGGCAAAATTTTGGTGGCGGCGGGCACGGAGGGCGTTGCGGTGAATGCGCCGATTGCGGTGCTGATTGAGGCGGGCGAGGCGGTGCCGACCGGGCCGAGCCAATCGCAAGCTGCGGCACCGGCAGCGACACCCGCGCCGACACCCGCACCCGCACCCGCACCGACACCCGCGCCGATGGTCGGGCGCGAGGATGGTCATGATGCTGCGGGGGCTGGCGCGCGTATTTTTGCGTCGCCGCTGGCCCGCCGGATGGCTGAGCAGGCGGGGATTGATCTCACGCGTTTGGCCGGCTCCGGCCCGAATGGGCGCATCATCAAGGCGGATATTGATGCGGCGCGGGGCAAGCAGGCGCCCGCAGGAGCAGCTTCACCTTCAGCGGCGCCGGTGATGACGCAACCAGCAGCGCCAGCGGGGCCGAAATCAGCCGATATCGTCGCGCCGCATGATGCGATTGCGCATTCCTCGATGCGCAAAGTCATTGCCCGGCGCTTGCAGGCGGCCAAGCAGACGATCCCGCATTTTTACCTGACGATGGATATTGAGCTGGATGCGCTGCTCAAATTGCGCGCCGATCTCAACGCGCAAGCGCCGAAAGAGGGGGCTGGGGCCTTCAAGCTTTCGGTCAATGATTTGATCATCAAGGCGTGCGCGGTGGCTTTGCGCCGGGTGCCAGCGGCCAATGCGAGCTTTACCGACGACGCGATGATCCGCTATCATGATGTTGATATTTCTGTCGCTGTGGCGATCCCGGATGGGTTGATCACGCCGATCATCCGCAAGGCCGATCAAAAAGGTCTCGCTGCGATTAGCAATGAAATGAAAGATTTGGCAGCGCGCGCCAAGGCCGGCAAGCTCAAGCCTGAGGAGTTTCAAGGCGGTTCCTTCTCGATCTCGAATCTGGGCATGTATGGCATCACCAGTTTTTCGGCGATCATCAATCCGCCGCAAGGGGCGATTATCGCCATTGGCGCGGGTGAAAAACGCCCGGTGGTGCGCGGTGCGGAATTGGCCATTGCGACGGTGATGACGGTGACGCTGTCATGCGATCATCGCGTGGTGGATGGGGCAACGGGCGCCGAATTCCTCGCGGTGCTCAAAGGATTGATCGAGGCGCCGTTGAGCTTGATGCTTTAGGCGCGGTTGCGATGATCGTGCGGGTGGCAAAGAACGCGGCGCTGGGTTGGGGCGGGTTGAAGCCTCGGTGCCGTGAGCTGGTGCGGCGCTGATGCCTGATTTTTCGCTTCGCCCTGCGGCACCCGGCGATGTTGGGGCGTTACTGGGTTTGATTCACGACCTTGCGGTTTATGAGCGTGCCCCTGATGCCGTCGCGATGACCGCGCCGATGCTGCATGAGGCGTTATTTGGCGCGCGGCCACTGGCCCATGCCATTGTCGCGGAGCGCGGAGCGATATTGGGTTTTGCGCTGTATTTCACCAGCTTTTCGACCTGGACGGGCAAGGCGGGTCTTTATCTTGAGGATTTGTTCGTCCAACCGGCGGCGCGTGGCCAGGGGATTGGCAAGGCTTTGCTGCGCTCTCTCGCTGCCGAGGCGTTGGCGCGCGATTGCGCCCGCTTGGAGTGGCAGGTGCTCGACTGGAACCAGCCTGCGATCGATTTCTACCAATCCCTTGGCGCCGAACCGCTCGATGAATGGACGCGCTATCGCGTCACCGGCGCTGCCCTTAACGCTCTCGCGTCTCAGGAGACCAAAAATGGCTGATCAGAAATTTGATGTTATTATCGTCGGCGGCGGGCCGGGCGGCTATGTGACCGCGATCCGGGCGGCGCAATTGAAAATGAGTGTCGCACTGGTCGAGCGGGAAAATCTGGGCGGGATTTGCCTCAATTGGGGCTGTATTCCCACCAAGGCGCTGCTGCGCTCATCGGAAATCAACCATTTGCTGCATAATTTGGGAGAATTTGGCTTCAAGGCCGATAATATCAGCTTTGATTTGGCCAAACTGGTGAAACGCTCGCGCAATGTTGCCAAGCAACTCTCTTCGGGCGTTGCCCATTTGATGAAGAAAAATAAAATCACCGTCTTGGATGGTGTTGGCAAACTCGCTGGCCCCCACACGCTCGCGGTGACCAAGGACCAAAAACCGGTGGCCACGCTGACCGCGCCGCATATTATTTTCGCGACCGGCGCGCGGGCGCGGATTTTGCCGGGCCTTGAGCCGGATGGCGCTAAAATTTGGTCTTATCGTGAAGCCATGGTGCCTGACATCATGCCGAAATCGCTGGTGGTGATCGGCTCTGGGGCGATTGGCATCGAATTTGCCAGTTTCTATCGCAATATGGGTGCCGAGGTCACGGTGATCGAAGCCTTGCCGCGCATCTTGCCGGTGGAGGATGAAGAAATTTCGGCTTTTATGCACAAGCAGTTTGAAAAGCAGGGGATGAAGCTGCTCACCGGCGCTACGGTCAAAAAGGCTGCAAAATCTGCGACCGCTGTGACCGTGACCATCGAAGTGGCGGGCAAAGAGCAAGCGATTACCGCTGAACGGGTGATTTCGGCGGTGGGCATTGTTGGCAATGTCGAGAATCTGGGGCTGGAGGCAGCCGGCGTTAAGATTGAGCGCACGCATGTGGTGGTTGATGGGTTTGGCCGCACCGGGGTGGCGGGCCTCTATGCGATTGGTGATCTGACCGGCCCGCCCTGGCTTGCGCATAAGGCCAGCCATGAAGGGGTGGTCTGCATCGAGAAAATCGCGGGTCTTGATCCGCACCCGTTTGAGACCGGCAATATCCCCGGCTGCACCTATTGCCGCCCGCAAGTCGCTTCGGTGGGTCTGACCGAAGCCAAGGCGAAGGAGACGGGCCGGGCGATCAAGGTTGGCCGGTTCCCGTTCATTGGCAATGGCAAAGCCATCGCGATGGGCGAACCGGAGGGGATGATCAAGACGATTTTCGATGCGAAGACCGGCGAATTGCTTGGCGCGCATATGGCCGGCGCGGAAGTGACGGAGATGATCCAGGGCTATGTGATTGCGCGGCAACTTGAGACCACCGAGGCCGATTTGATACATACGGTATTTCCGCATCCCACCATCAGCGAAGCGATGCATGAATCGGTCCTTGACGCCTACGGTCAGGTCATCCACTTCTGAGCCATCATGCGCATAGAAATTGATCATCGCCGGGCTGAGAGTGATCGGGTTCGCCACCCCGAAAAGCAGCATCGCAGCGACAACCCGATCCAGCGCAAACCGGCTTGGATCCGGGTCAAAGCGCCGACGCATCCGGTTTATGTTGAAACCCGCGATTTGATGCGCGCAAGCGGGCTGGTCACGGTGTGCGAGGAGGCCGCCTGCCCGAATATCGGCGAGTGCTGGTCGCAGCGCCACGCCACGATGATGATTATGGGTGAAATTTGCACCCGCGCCTGCGCCTTTTGCAATGTCACGACCGGTCAGCCCCTGCCGCTCGCGGCGGATGAGCCAGCACGGGTGGCCCATGCGGTGCAAAAACTTGCGCTCCGGCATGTGGTGATCACGTCGGTGGATCGGGATGATCTGGCCGATGGCGGGGCCGCGCATTTTGCGGCGGTGATTGCGGCGATCAGGGCCAGCGCGCCAGAGACCACGATTGAAATTCTCACCCCGGATTTTCTGCGCAAGCCGGGCGCTCTTGATCTGGTGGTGGCGGCCCAGCCGGATGTGTTCAATCATAATTTGGAGACCGTGCCGCGCCTGTATCCGACCATTCGCCCGGGCGCGCGCTATTTCCAATCGCTGCGGCTGCTCGATCAGGCCAAACAGCTTAATCCGACGCTGTTCACCAAATCGGGCTTGATGGTCGGGCTTGGCGAGACCAAGGCTGAGATTGGCCAGGTGATGGATGATTTGCGCATCGCCGATGTCGATTTCCTCACCATTGGCCAATATTTGCAGCCGACGGTGAAGCATGCCGCCATTGATCGGTTTGTGCCGCCCGATGAGTTCGCCGAGCTTGCCGCGATGGCGCGGGCGAAAGGGTTTTTGATGGTCTCCGCCACGCCGTTGACCCGCTCATCCTATCATGCCGATGCTGATTTCAGCGCGTTGCGCGCCGCCCGGTTGGCGCGTCAAATGGCGTAATCATGCCCAAATATGCCGAGCGCAAATTGGTGCCGTATCGCCCGGATCAAATGTTTGATCTGGTGGCTGATGTTGGCAAATATCCGCAATTTTTGCCTTGGTGCATCGGCGCGCGGGTCCGCTCGCATGAGGGCAATGAACTGGTCGCTGATTTGACCATTGGCTTTGGGCCGTTTCGCGAAAGTTTTACCTCGCGGGTGATGCTGGATGCGCCGGAGCGAATTGCGGTGCAGTATGAAAATGGCCCGTTCAAATATCTGCGCAATCAATGGCGCTTTATCCCTGATCCGCGCGGCACGGTGATCGATTTCTATGTCGATTTCGAATTCCGCAACATCATCCTGCAAAAAGCCATTGGTCCGGTGTTCGGCGAAGCCGTGCGCCTGATGGTTGCGGCATTTTTGCGCCGGGCGCGGGACCGTTATGGCGCGCCACAACCATCCAACCTCTCCCTCTCAGCGAAAGCATAAATCATGTATACCCCGATCATGCCTCAACCGGCGGTGCCGGTGCGGATCAATCTGTATTCCGATACCCAGACCAAACCGACGCGGGCGATGCGCGAGACCATGCTCGATGCCGAGGTGGGCGATGAGCAGCGCGGCATGGACCCCACCATCAATGCGCTGTGCGCGCGGGTGGCGGCGCTGTTCGGCAAGGAGGCGGCGATGTTTTTGCCCTCCGGCACGATGTGCAACGAGATTGCCATTCTAACCCATTGCCGTGCGGGTGATGAAATCCTGGCCCATGAGACGGCCCATATCATCACCGCTGAGGGCGGCGCGCCGGGCGCGCTGGCCGGGGCGCGGGTGCTGCCGCTCACCGGCGCCAAGGGCCAGTTCAGTGCCGAGACGCTGCGCGCGGCCCTGACCGATCGTTCGCGCTATGCCGCGCCGCAGACCTTGATGGTCGCGGAGCAGACCGCCAATCTCGGTGGTGGGACGATTTGGCCGCTCGCCGCGTTGAATGAGGTTGCCGCCATCGCCCATGAGGCGGGCATGGCCACCCATATGGATGGGGCGCGGCTGATGAACGCGGTGGTGGCTTCGGGCATTGCCGCTGCTGATTATGCTGCTGCGTTTGACACGGTTTGGCTTGATTTCACCAAGGGCCTGGGCGCGCCGCTCGGTGCGGTGTTGGCGGGGTCGCAAAGCTTGATTGATCGGGCCTGGCTGTGGAAGCAGCGGATCGGCGGTGCGCTGCGCCAAGGCGGGGTTTGTGCGGCGGCTTGCCTTTATGCGCTCGATCATCATGTGGCGCGCCTTGCGGATGATCATGCCAACGCCAAGCGACTGGCTGCCGGTTTGCGCGGTATCCAAGGGCTCGCGGTGCAGGAGCCGGAGACGAATTTGGTTTATCTGGACGTGACCGATCCGCAGCGCACCCCTGGCGATTGGGCGGCCTCATTGCTTGGCCAGGGGATTATGGTCTCGGTGATGAGCTCAAAGCGGCTGCGGCTTTGCACCCATCTTGATGTTAGCGCCGCCGATATTGATGAAACCATCGCGGCGTTTCGGGCGGTGAATTAGAGCGTGATTGGGGATCATCCATCACGCTCCAACCCTTATTTGTCGATCAATTTCATTGGTTTATACCGGTCAGCGCGTCCGCTGACCGGTATGCACGCAGGGTTGGTGTGGCGGCTGCGTGCCAAAATGAAAGTTAATACCAGTCAGCGGTTACGCTGGCTGGTATTAGATTGAATCTGTCGATTCAACCTAAACCAATATTGATCTCATCATTCAGCCCGATGACGACGGATCAACACGCGGATTGCGCCGGGATTATTCGGGTGGGGATGGCTGAGCGCTAAAATCCGCTCGCGTAATCCGGGTTCATTGAGCCAGCGCGGCACGTCGCGGCGCAGCACGCCCTGAAACCCCTCGGCACCGCGTGAGCCGCTGCCGGTGACGATCTCGACACAGCGTTCGCCGCGCGCGGCGGCGCCTTCGATCAAGGCAATCACCGCCGGATGGGCGCGCGCGACCGTCATGCCGTGCAAATCCAGCGTGCGGGTGGGCGCGATTCGTCCGGTGCGAAATCGTTGCCAACTGCCCCGATCAAGCCCAGCTGGCACCGCGCCGACATTGATTTTATGCAAGACTGCCCGGTGCTTGGGCGCGGGAGCCGGCGTTGTTAGGACTGGCGCGCTGGGGATTGGCGCGCTGGGGGCTGGCGCGGGGGGTGGTGGCGCGGTGGGGGGTGCGGGCGGGATTGTTGGCACGGCGCGGCCCGGCAAAGGCCGCACCGTCGCGGCGTAGAGCGCCCAAATTGTTTGATCGACGGCCCGATCCGACGCTGACTTACCCCGTCGCGGCGGTCGCATCGTCACCGATCAGCACGATATGCAAGCGCCGGGGGCCGTGTGCGCCGAGTTCGAGGGTGCGTTCGATATCCGCCGAGCGCGAGGGGCCGGTCACCAACATCACGTTGCGCGGCATCCCATGACGGTGCGGTGCCTCTGCCGCCCGCAGCGCATCGAACGCGTCCTCATAGGGTCCGAACAGGCGCGCCGTATCGAGGGCGACGATGGCGGTGTCGGGCAGTAGATTGAGTGTGGTGGGCGTTGTCGCGTCCGAGGGCAGCAGCAAGGTGCCGGTTTCGGCGATGCCGGCGAACCCCTCTTGGATCGAGACCAGATCGCTCGGCTCGGCGCGACCGAACCGCATCTCGATCATTTCCTGCCCCCAATCAATGGCTTGCAACGCCGGGTGCGGGGCAGCGACAGCGCGCATCGGCAAATTCTGGGCCCGCACATAATCGGCAACGGCGCGGGGCAGTTCGGCGCGGGTGGGAATTTGCGCCACGGTGCAAAATTCACGGATGGCATTGGCGGTAAACAGCGCGATCAGACCGGCATGATCGAGTGCGGTGCGCGCCGGAATAATGTGCCGTGGATGCGCGATCATGCGCCCGCGCAGCATCGCCGCCTGATCCTCCGGCAGCGCGCCTCGGCGCAGCCCGTGACGAATGGCACTGAGAATAGATGCGCGCTGATGCGCCTGATCGGCCTGTGCGCCGCTCACGCGCCACGCTCCTGCCGCGCCAAGCGGGCAAAAAATGTCTCACCCTCCGGCGCGGGCATGTCACGATCCCGTGTCCACGCACCCGCGAGGGGCAGCCAGCGGAAGCGCCCGGATTTTCGCCCTAAAATGCCCAACCCCCAGGCGCTCAGGCGCGTGACCATCCGATACAGGGTCGGGCGGCGCGCGATGAAGGCCCACACGCCCAACCCATAGCGCATCGGCATTGGGGTTAAATGCCGTTCAAATTCGCGCTCGCGCCAATGGCGCATCAAGCCGGTGAGGGGGATTTTCACCGGGCAGACAGTTTCGCATTTGCCGCAAAAGGTCGAGGCGTTGGGCAGTAAATGTCCTTGATCCAGGCCGAAAATCGCGGGCGTCAGCACCGAGCCCATCGGCCCTGAATACATCGAGCCATAGGCATGCCCGCCGACCGAGAGATAGACCGGGCAATGGTTCATGCAGGCCGAGCAGCGAATGCAGCGCAGCATATCCTGAAATTCGCCGCCGATCATGTTTGAGCGGCCATTATCGAGCAGCACGACGTGATAGTCGCTGGGTCCATCCAGATCGGTCGCGCGGGCGGGGCCGGTGGAGAAGGTGGTGTAGACCGAAAATTCCTGCCCGGTGGCGGAGCGGGCGAGCACGCGCAGCAGCGACAGCGTATCCTCGATGGTCGGCACGATTTTTTCGATACTGGCGAGCACGATATGCACGCGCGGCATGGTTTGGGTTAGATCGCCATTGCCCTCATTGGTGACGATCACCGAGGAGCCGGTTTCAGCGATCAGAAAATTCGCGCCCGTGATCCCCACATCGGCGGCAAGAAATTTCTCCCGCAGCACCGCGCGCGCTTCGGCTTGGATGTCGCGCTTTTCGGCGAACACCCGGTCCGGGTCGAGATGAGTGTGGGCTTTGCGGAAACTCGCCTCCCAATCTTCGCGATTCAGGTGAAAAGCCGGGCCGATAATATGGCTCGGCGCTTCCTCGCGCAGTTGCAAAATATATTCGCCCAAATCGGTCTCGATGGGCGCCACGCCGTTTTCGGCGAGATAGTCATTCAGGGCGATCTCCTCGGAGATCATTGATTTGCCCTTGGTCACGGTTTTGGCGCCGGCGGCCTGGCAAATCGCGAGAATCTGCGCGCGCGCATCCGCTGCGGTGCGCGCCCAATGCACCACGCCCCCTTGCGCCTCGACCATGGCGGCGAAGTGCTCAAGATAGAAATCGAGATGGGCGAGGCTGTGATCCTTGATCGCCTTGGCGGTATCACGCAGCGCTTCGAACTCTGGCAATTTCGCGACGGCATTCGCCCGCACCTGCGCGAAGGGTTTTTTCGCGCGCCCCAACGCCCGTTGCAGCCCTGGGTCATGCAAGGCGGTGGCGACATTTTCGCTGAAAGCCGGGCTGGTATTTTGCATCTGATACTCCTGGGGCGAGAATACGCCACAAGCTGGTTTTGCAAAAGTGGCCTTGTTGCGTCGGGCGGGCCAATCGACTAAAGGACGACTATTCGATAAATATCGAATAGTCGTTGGGTTGAAGAAGATTGGGCTGAAGAAGATAGGTTGATGGGAAAGCGATGATATGAAAGCGATGATATGAGCGATTCGTCGTTGCCTGATCCAAGTTGGACGGTGGCCGCTTTGTCCGCACTGGCCCATGAGCATCGGCTCGCGGCTTTTCGCCGCTTGGTCGAAGCCGGGCCGGCGGGGCTGAATGCGGGTGATCTCGCCAACGCCATGGCGCTGGCCCCCTCCAGCCTGACCTTTCATTTGCAAGCGTTGCTGCATGCCGGGCTGATTACCCAGCGTCGCGCGAGCCGCCATGTGATTTACGCCGCCGATTTCACCGCGATGAACGGATTGGTTGGCTATTTGCTGCAAAATTGCTGCGGGCGTGATGGGGCGTGCCACCCCGCCTGCGATCCTGCCCCTATGATGTGCCACCCGGAGCGAAAATCCGCATGACCGATCAGCCCCTCAATGTTTTATTTTTATGCACCGGCAATTCCGCCCGCAGCATCATGGCGGAACGGCTCATCGAGCGCTGGGGCGGCACGCCGTTTAGAGGCTTTTCCGCTGGAAGCCATCCGAAAGGTGTCGTGCATCCTCTCGCGCTGCGCACCTTGGCCGATGCCGGGTTTCCAACCGATGGGTTGCGCTCGAAATCGTGGGACGAGTTTGCGCAGCCGCAGGCTCCGGTGATGGATTTTGTGTTTACCGTTTGCGACGATGCCGCCGGCGAGATTTGCCCGGTCTGGCCGGGTCAGCCGATTACCGCGCATTGGGGCGTGCCTGATCCCGCCGCCGTCACTGGCAGCGAGATGGCATGTGCGGCGGCCTTCCGCTTGGCGTTCCGCATGCTTGAAACCCGGATCAAGCTGTTTGTGTCGCTCCCGCTCAACAAGCTGGAGCGGATCTCGCTCATGCGCCGGGTGCAGGAGATTGGCCGAACGGCTCCTGATCCCTCAGCCGGGAGCGCTGCATGACCGTCACGATTTATCATAATCCGGCCTGCGGCACTTCGCGCAATGTGCTGGCGCTGATCCGCAATGCTGGCATTGAACCCACGATCATCGAGTATTTGCGGACCCCGCCGAGCCGGGCGGTGCTGCGCGATTTGATCGCCCGGATGGACATGAAGGTGCGTGCCGTGCTGCGCGAGAAAGGCACGCCCTATGATGAACTGGGCTTGGGTCATCCTGGATTGTCCGATGATGAATTGCTCGATGCGATGATGGCGCATCCGATCCTGATCAATCGCCCAATCGTGGTCACGCCCCTGGGCGTTAAACTTTGCCGCCCCTCGGAGGCGGTGCTGTCGCTCCTATCGGCGCCGCAGCGCGGTGCTTTTGCCAAAGAAGACGGTGACATCGTGGTCGATGCGGATGGCCGCGTGCTGAAATAGCCGCGCTTCATTTCCCATACTCTCCAGGAGCGAAAACATGTTGGCTCTCGCGATTTTTATCGCCACGCTGGTGCTGGTGATCTGGCAGCCGCGCGGATTGGGCATTGGCTGGAGTGCAACGGGCGGGGCGATCATTGATCTGGCCCTGGGTGTGATCCATTGGCGCAATATTCCGGTGGTCTGGCATATTGTTTGGAACGCAACCTTCACCTTCGTGGCGCTGATTATTATTTCGCTGCTGCTCGATGAAGCCGGCCTATTTCGCTGGGCGGCATTGCATGTGGCGCGCTGGGGGCGGGGCAGGGGCCGGTTGTTGCTGCCCTTGATCGTGCTGCTGGGGGCGGCGATTGCGGCGTTTTTCGCCAATGATGGCGCGGCCTTGCTGCTCACCCCGATTGTGATGGCGATTCTGCTCAGTCTGGATTTTCCGCCGCGAGCTTCGCTCGCGTTCATTATTGCAACCGGTTTTGTCGCGGACACTACCAGCCTGCCATTGGTGATTTCCAATCTGGTGAATATTGTGAGTGCAAATTTCTTTGGGATCAGCTTCAATCGCTACGCGGCGGTGATGCTGCCGATTGATGGGGTGTCGCTGCTCGCAACCCTCGCGGTGCTGGGGATTTTGTACCGCCGCACCGTCGATCGGCGCTACGATGTTGCCGTCTTGCAAGCGCCTGATTCGGCAATCCGTGATCGGCTGGTGTTTCGTGCCGCTTGGCCGGTGCTGCTGGTTTTGCTCCTGGCCTATTTCGTCTCAGCGCCGCTCGGTGTGCCGGTCTCGTTCGTGACCATTATCGGGGCTGCGATTTTACTGCTCCTGGCTGCACGGACCTTGGGCGGTGGTGCGCGGATTATCCCGATTGGTCAGGTGCTGCGCGGCGCACCGTGGCAGGTGGTGATTTTCAGCCTGGGGATGTATTTGGTGGTGTATGGTCTGCGCAATGCAGGGCTGACACTTTATATTGCCGATGCGCTGCGGCTATTTGCCCGCCATGGCATTTGGGCCGCCTCAATCGGCACGGGATTTCTCGCGGCGATTCTCTCCTCGATCATGAATAACATGCCGAGCGTGCTGGTGGGTGCGCTGGCGATCAATCAATTGCCCCAAGTTTCGCCGCAAATTCATGACGCCATGGTGTATGCCAATGTGATTGGCTGCGATCTCGGCCCGAAATTCACTCCGATTGGCAGCCTTGCGACCTTGCTCTGGCTGCATGTGCTCTCACAAAAAGGCACCAATATCAGTTGGGGTCAGTATATGCGCATTGGCTTGCTGATCACCCCGCCGGTGCTGCTGGTCACGCTCGCAGCGCTTGCATTATGGCTACCGATCCTTGGTAAATGATTGCATGGATGATTTCCCCGCCTTGAGACCTGACTTGCTCCATGCGCCTGACTTGGCGCGGCTTGAGCCACCGCAGCGTGCAACGCATAAGCCACGCGTGCTGCTGCTTTATGGCTCGCTGCGCGAACGCTCTTATTCGCGCCTGCTGTGCGAGGAGGCGGCGCGGCTGCTCGATTTGATGGGGGCTGAGGTTAAAATATTCGACCCGCATGACCTGCCGGTCGCGAATGCCGTGCCGCCCGATCATCCGAAAGTGCAGGAATTGCGGGCCTTATCGTTGTGGTCGGAGGCGCAGGTTTGGTGCAGCCCGGAGGTGCATGGCGCCATTACCGGTGTCATGAAAAATCAGATCGATTGGATCCCGCTGGAAATCGGCGCGGTGCGGCCCACCCAAGGCCGGGTGCTCGCGGTGATGCAGGTTTCCGGCGGCTCGCAGAGTTTCAATGCGGTTAACACCTTGCGTTTGCTGGGCCGCTGGATGCGCATGGTGGTGATACCCAATCAATCCAGCGTGGCCAAGGCGTATGAGCAATTTGATGCGGACGGGCGCATGCTGCCTTCGGCTTATTATGATCGTGTGGTCGATGTGATGGAGGAATTGCTGCGCTTTACCTGGCTGCTGCGCGATCGGGCTGATTATCTGGTCGATCGCTATAGCGAGCGCAAAGCAGCCGCCCCGGATATTGCAGCGCTTTAACCGGCGGACTCGCCGCGACCGCGCACCGGCGCTACAGGAGGCCGGATGATTCGCAACGCCCTGACCATTGGCTTTTGGACGCTCGGCAGCCGCATGCTGGGCTTTGTGCGCGATATCATGATTGCGGCCTTGCTGGGTGCGGGGCCGGCGGCTGACGCGTTTTTCGTGGCCTTACGCCTGCCCAATTTGTTTCGCCGGCTGTTTGGCGAGGGGGCGTTCTCGGCGGCTTTCGTGCCAGCCTATACCAGCCGCCTGACCGGCGAGGGGGATCAAGCCGCGACGGCGCTGGCTGAAGAAGTCGGCTCAATTTTAACGATTTTTCTCCTCGGTTTGATGCTACTGGGTTTGGCCTTGATGCCCTGGCTGCTCGATGGGCTGGCCCCTGGTTTTCGCGCGGAGCCGGCGAAATTTCAGCTCGCGGTTCGCCTGTCACGGATCACCTTCCCCTATCTCTGGCTGATTTGCCTCTGCGCCTTGTTCGGCGGGATTCTGAATGCGCGGGGCCGGTTTACCGCTGCCGCTGCGGCGCCGATTCTGTTCAATCTCTGCCTGATTGGCGCTTTGCTGGTCCAGCGCTTCTGGGGTGGGCCCGTTGCGCAGGACTTGGCCTATGGCGTGGCCTTGGCCGGGATTGTGCAGCTTGTGTTGCTGGCGCGCGCGCTGGTGCGGGCGGGTGGCGCAATCCGGCTGCGCTGGCCGCGCCTGACGCCGGGGGCGCGCATCGTGCTGCGGCGTCTTGGTCCGGGCTTGATTGGCGCTGGGGTGACCCAGCTCAACCTGACGGTGGATACGATTATCGCGTCATTGCTGCCCAACGGCACGGTTTCGGTGCTTTATTACGCGGATCGGGTCAATCAATTGCCGCTCGGCGTGATTGGCGTGGCGCTGTCCACTACTTTATTGCCCGCCCTGACCCGGCATTTTCGCCGGAATGAGCCTGAGGCCGCGCGGTCAAGCTTGAACCGTGCGATTGAGGTTGGCGCGGTGCTGACCTTGCCCGCCGCGACGGCGCTTGCGGTGATTGGTTTGCCGATTATGCGCGGCTTGTTCGATCATGGGGCTTATACGGCGAGCGATGCGGTGCGCAGTGCCGGGGCGCTCGCGGCCTATGCGGCGGGTCTGCCGGCCTTTGTGCTGGTCAAATTATTGTCGCCCGGATTTTTTGCGCGTGGCGATACCAAGACCCCGGTTTGGATCGGGTTGATCGCGGTGGCGGTCAATCTTGGCTTTAATCTGGCGTTGATGCACCCGCTGCAGCAGGTGGGAATCGCTTTGTCCACCAGTATCGCCGCTTGGGTCAATTTTGCGCTGTTGGCATATTTCCTGTCGCGCAAGGGTGATTTCAAGATCGATCAACGCTTGCGCAGCCGGAGTTGGCGCATTGTTATGGCGTGCGGGGCGATGGCGGTGATTTTAGGGCTGCTCAACGCGGTGCTCACCGGCACCATGCCCAAGCTGTTGCTCCTGACTTTATTGGTGGCGAGCGGCGCGATCAGTTTTGGCCTGTGTGGCATGGCGCTCGGCGCATTTTACCCGCGCGAGCTGCGCGAAATGCTCCGCCGCCCGGCAAAACCCGCCTGATCCAATCTTGACCGCGCAGGGTTGACTGAGCGAATACAGCCTATGGCACGCATATTTTCAGGCATCCAACCCACCGGCATCGCCCATCTGGGCAATTATCTTGGCGCCATTCGCAACTGGGTGGCGCTGCAAAATGGCAATGAGAGTATTTATTGCCTGGTCGATTTGCATGCGCTCACGGTCTGGGTTGATCCGGGCGCGTTGCGCGCGCAAACCCGCACCAATGCCGCCTTGCTGATCGCCTGCGGGATTGACCCGGCGCGGAGCATTTTGTTCAACCAATCGGCCGTGCATGCCCATGCGCGACTCGCGTGGATTTTCAATTGTGTGGCGCGCTTTGGCTGGCTGAACCGAATGACACAATTCAAAGACAAGGCGGGCAAAGATCGTGAAGCGGTGTCCACCGGCTTGTTTGTCTATCCCAACCTGATGGCTGCCGATATTTTGGCCTATCATGCCACCGAAGTGCCGGTGGGCGATGATCAAAGCCAGCATCTCGAACTGGCGAACGACATCGCGCAGAAATTCAATCATGATTACGGGGTGGAATTCTTCCCGACCATCACGCCCCGGATCATGAAGGCGAGTGCGCGGATTATGAGCCTGCGCGACGGGCAAAAGAAAATGTCCAAATCCGATCCATCCGATCAAAGCCGGATCAATCTGACCGACAATGCGGATACGATTGCGCAAAAAATCCGCCGTGCGAAAACCGACCCTGAGCCGTTGCCCGGTTCGGAAGAGGGCTTGGCGCAGCGGCCTGAAGCGCAAAATCTGGTTGGTATTTATGCGACATTGGCGGATCAAACGGTGGCCGAGGTGCTGCGCAGCCATGAGGGCAAAGGCTTTGGTCCGTTCAAGGAGAGCTTGACCGAATTGGTCGAAAGCGTGGTCCGCCCGATTGCTGAGGCGACGCAGCGGATCGAACAAGATGCTGGCGAAATCGACCGGATTTTACGCAACGGTGCAGACCGCGCCGCCGCGATTGCGGACCCGATTGTCACCGAGGCTGAAAAAATCGTTGGGTTTTTGCAGCAGTGATCAAACGCTTTCTGGTTTTAGCTTTGCTGCTCGCCAGCATGGCCACCGCGCAGGCGGCACCGGCGGGCTATGGCGGCACGTTGCGTATGGTTACCGTTTCCGCCTCAGGCACGTTTGATCCGCAGGTGAATTATACGCTTCGCTACGCGCAGCTCTTTCAAATGCTCTATGATGGCTTGGTCACTTTTGCCAAAACCGGCGGGCCGCAATCAGTGACCATCGTTCCTGATTTGGCGACCGCCGTGCCGGTGCCGACCGATCACGGCCTGACCTATCAATTTACGCTGCGCACCGGGATAAAATTCTCGAATGGCGAGACGGTGACCACCGCTGCGGTGGTGCATTCGTTTCGCCGCCTGTTCAAGGTCAACAGCCCCAACGCCGGCACGTGGTATGATGTGATTGTTGGGGGTCGCCGCTGCCTTGCGCACCCGCATAGCTGCAAATTGCAAGGGCTCGTCGCTGATCCTGCAACCAACAGCATCATTTTTCATCTCCGCCATCCTGATGCTGAGTTTCTTGATCAATTGGCGCTGGCTTTTGCCGCCATTTTGCCGGTGAACACGCCCGATCATAATATGGGCACAACCCCAATCCCCGGCACCGGGGCTTACATGGTTAAATCCTACGACCCATCGACCGGCTTGGTGATGGTGCGCAACCCGTATTTCCATCAATGGAGCGTTTTGGCGCAGCCCAAGGGGTTTCCCAACGTTATTACCTATCGCTTTGGCTTGTCAGCGGAATCGCAAGTCACCGCCATTGAGAATGGCCAGTATGACTGGATGTTTGAGGATGTGCCGGCTGACCGCCTGAACGAGATTGCGACCAAATACACCAAGCAAGTGCATATCACGCCGACCAATTGGACGGTTTATGTGCCGATGAATGTCAATATTCCGCCGTTTAACAATAAGGATGCGCGTCTTGCGGTTGAATATGCGATGAACCGTGAATCGGCGGTTAAACTTGCCGGTGGCAATCGGCTTGCCATTCCGACCTGTGTGACCTTGCCGCCGAAAATGCCGGGCTACAGCCCGTATTGTCCTTTTACCAAAAATCCAGGCAAAAATTGGACCGCGCCCGACTGGCGGCTGGCACGGCACTATATGAAAAAATCAGGGATGATCGGTCAGAAAGTGACTGTCATCACCTCGCTGCAAGCGCCTTATCGACAAATCGGCGTCTATACGCAGGATGTGTTGAACCGGCTTGGCTTTAAAGCCAGCGTCAAAGCGATTTCGCCAAATATCG
This sequence comes from Acidiphilium sp., assembly GCA_049964975.1. Taxonomy (GTDB): domain Bacteria; phylum Pseudomonadota; class Alphaproteobacteria; order Acetobacterales; family Acetobacteraceae; genus Acidiphilium. Next base: position 24,791 of record JBMFWT010000013.1, on the reverse strand, counting down.
ATTTTACCTATATCCAAAATACCAATAATCACGTGCAAATTTCAATCACCGATTGGGCGCAGGATTATCCTGCGCCGTCCGATTTCTTGAATGTGCTCTATTCGTGCAACTCTTTTCATCGCGGCTCGGATAGCTCGATCAATATTTCGGGTTTCTGCGATCCGGCCATTGATGCCGAGATGGCCAAAGCTGAGCGGGTTTCCTTGAAGCATCCAAACCAAGCCAACCTGCTTTGGGGCCATATCGATCATCAAATCACCCGCCGCGCCGCTGCGGTCAATTTATTTTCGTTCGAGCGGCTTGATTTTGTCTCCGCCCGCTTGCGAAATTTCCAATTCAGCGGCGAATATTTCTTTCTGCCGCAACTGGCCCAGATCAAACCCAAAGTCCAACCATGAGCACCAGCATGACCGAGGTGAAGCAGCGTCCGGCCCAAGGCTATTGGGCGTTGGCCCTGCGCAAATTGGTGCGCAATCGCTCGGCGATGATTTCGGTGCTGGTGCTGGTGTTGATTGTGCTGTGCTGTTTGAGTGCGCCTTGGTATGCGCAGCATGTTTCTCATACCGACCCGTTCCAATCGAACTTGTCAGGCACGGTGCTGCGCCATGGTCAAAAGGTCGAGGTGCTTGGACCTGCCGATAATCCGTTGAAATTGGGCATTGAGCCGATTGGCCCGAGTTGGCGTTTTGGCCCTTATATGCTGGGTGCGGATCAACAAGGGCGCGATGTTGCGGCGCGCTTGCTGTATGGCGGCCAAAACTCTCTGCTGATTTCAAGCATCGCCGCCATCGTCACGTTGGTCCTGGCTGGTCTCACCGGCATCATCGCCGGGTTTTTCGGTGGCTTTATCGATGCCGCCATCACCTGGGCGCTCGATGCGTTATGGGCTTTTCCGGTATTCTTGCTGGCCATTTCACTCTCGGTGGTGCTGATCGCCCATGGGCTCGATATCGGGCCTCTGCGTCTTGATGCATCGAGCCTGGCGCTGCCAATTACCATTATCGGCATCATCTACGTGCCCTATGTCGCGCGGCCCATTCGCGCCACGGTAATGACGCTCCGGCAAAGCGAATTTGTGCTCGCTGCCATCGGCATCGGGGCCTCGCCGTGGCGCATTGTTTGGCGGGATATTGTGCCGAACGTCATTTCAACGATTATTGTGTTTGCGCCGCTGATCATCGCGCTCAATCTGCTGACCGAAGCCGCCTTGTCGTTCTTGTCTATCGGGGTGCAGGCCCCGGCGGCAAGTTGGGGCACGATTATCCATGATGGTGAAAGCCTGATCTATACCCGCCCGATCGTCGCGATTGCGCCGGGTTTGCTGATCGTTATCACCGTGATCGCGTTGAATATTCTCGGTGATGGGTTGCGCGATGCGCTCGATCCGCGCGCGAAATTGAGGCTCTAATCATGCTCAGTGCCATTATTCGCCGTCTGATCCATATGATTGCCGTGTTATTCGGCATTTCGGTGTTGGTGTTTTTGATCTTCTTTGCCACACCGGGTGCCAACCCGGCGGCGCGCATCGCCGGTCGCAATGCCTCACCGCAAACCATCGCGCGGGTCGAGCGGCAATTTGGCCTGAACAAGCCGCTGCCGGTGCAGTATGGGCTGATGATGAAAAAGCTGTTCATCACCCAAAATCTGACCTCCTTTGTCAATCTCGGCGAAAAAGTCGTTCCACAAGTGTTTCGGGCTGCCCCGATTACCTTGTCCTTGGTAACCGGGGCGGCGGTAATTTGGATTGGCTTTTCCGTGATTATCGGCCTGCTCGCGGCGGCGTTCCGCGATACGTTCATCGACCGGCTATTAATGATCCTGTCCTTGATTGGCATTTCCATGCCGGTATTCTGGGTCGCGACCATGGCTAATCTGATCACCCAGGGCCGGTTTCACCATAGCTGGCTGTTTTCCTGGGTGCCGCCACTCGGCTATGTGCCGTTCAGCACCTCACCGCTCGGCTGGTTCAAGGCGCTGATTATCCCTTGGTTTACACTAGCGATTTTATATATCGGTCTCTATGCGCGGGTGCTGCGCGCAGCACTGATCGAGACGATGCAGGAAGATTATATCCGCACCGCCCGGGCCAAGGGCCTGTCCGAACGGCAGGTGTTGATCCATCACGCGCTGCGTTCAGCCATGATCGGCATTGTCACATTGTTCGGTCTTGATTTCGGCGCCCTGGTCGGCGGCGGAGCTTTGCTGACCGAGGTGGTTTTTGGGCTGCAAGGGATTGGGTATCTCACCTATCAAGCGTTGGAAACTTTGGATTTGCCAATGATTTTAGCGACCGTGATTTATGCATCGGTATTCGTGGTGATGTCCAATGCGGTGGTGGATATTCTCTACGCCGTGATCGACCCGCGTGCGCGGCAGGCTCGATAAATGAGTGATCCACAAGCCCTGCTCAGCGTGCGTGATCTCAGCGTGTCGTTTCGCACTCGTGGCGGTGTGATCCGCGCGGTGGATGGCGTTAGTTTTGATGTGTTGCCGCAACAGATTTTTGGCATTGTCGGTGAATCAGGGTCGGGCAAAAGCCTGACAATTTTATCGATCCTCAATCTAATCGGTGATCCCAACGTCATAATCGCCGGCTCGATCCGTTTTGGCGATCAAGAATTGGTTGGCGCCCCGGCGCCGGTGATGCGTGGGATCCGGGGCAATAAAATCGCGATGATTTTCCAAGACCCGATGACAGCACTTACCCCGGTGCACACCATCGGCGCGCAGATTATCGAGCAAATTCGCCAGCATCGCGCAGTTAGTGCCTCGGTTGCGCATCAGCGCATGCTCGATTTGCTCGATGCGGTCGGCATTCCTGATCCGCGCCAAACCTTCCGGCGCTATCCGCATGAGCTCTCCGGCGGTCAGCGCCAGCGCGCGGTGATTGCGATGGCGCTTTCCTGTGACCCGGCCTTGCTGCTGGCCGATGAGCCGACCACGGCGCTTGATGTCACGGTGCAGGCGCAAATCCTCGATTTGATCCGTGAATTGCGGGTGAAATTTGGCTCCTCGATCGTTCTGATTACCCATAATCTCGGCGTCGTTGCCGAGGTCGCTGATCGCGTGGCGGTGATGTATTCAGGGCGGATTATCGAGCAAGCGAGCACGGCGGATTTATTCGCTGATCCCGCCCATCCGTATAGTTGGGGTTTGCTTGGTTCCATGCCGGTGCTCGATGGGCCGCGTCAACGGCTTGCAGCCATTCCCGGATTGCCGCCAGCGCTCGATAATCGGCCTCCGGGCTGCGCTTTTGCGCCGCGTTGTCGCTTTGTGCGCGCAGGCTGTGAAACAGCGAAGCCGCCTTTGCGCGCCGGATCACATCCGGTTGCCTGCATCATCGATGACCAGGAACGAGCGAGCCTGCGCCAGGAGCGCCTGACCCCATGAGCAATTTGTTAGAGGTGCGTGATCTAACCAAACATTATACATCCCGCCACGGCTTTGCCGGCAAGCGCGTGGTGCGCGCCGTGAATGGCGTGTCATTGGATATCGCGCCTGGCGAAGCTTTGGGGCTGGTGGGAGAGTCGGGGTGCGGCAAATCCACGCTGGGCCGCTGCATTGCCCGGCTCTACAACGTCACCGGCGGCACCGTCACCTTCGATGGGGTCAACATCACCCGGCTCGGCGGGCGTGCGTTACGACCGATCCGCGCTGGTTTGCAAATGATTTTCCAAGACCCCTATGCCTCGCTTAATCCGCGACGCCGGGTTGGTGAAATCATCGCAGAGCCTTTGCATGTGCATCATCGCGGCAACGCAGCGTCCATGACCGCCCGGGTCGCGAGCCTGCTGAGCGATGTCGGCCTCGGCCCTGAAGCGCTATCGCGCTTTCCCCATGAATTTTCAGGCGGCCAACGTCAGCGCATCGGCATTGCCCGCGCCTTGGCGCTTGATCCCAAGCTGATTATTGCCGATGAACCGGTCTCCGCACTCGATGTGTCGGTGCAGGCACAAATTGTTAATTTGCTCGCTGATTTGCAGCGTGATCGTGGATTGGCCTATTTGTTTATCGCCCATGATCTTGGTGTGGTCCGCCAAATCGCGGATCGCGTGGCGGTGATGTATTTGGGTGGCATTGTCGAAATCGGCCCGGTGGCCTCGGTATTTGGCAATCCGGCTCATCCCTACACCCGCGCCCTGCTTGATGCGGTGCCGGTGGCCGATCCGGCACTCACCCATCGCAACCGCATACGCCTCGCGGGCGATCCCCCTAACCCGGCCAATCCGCCCAGTGGCTGCGCGTTTCATCCGCGCTGCGCCTGGGCAACGGATGAATGCCGTGCGGTCAAGCCGGTGCGGCGGATGTTAGACGATGGCCGTGAGGTTGCCTGCCATCATCCGCTCGCAGCGCAAGTAGAGGCGCAACAAGCTTAACCCAAAGCCTTTGCAGCCTCGATCACCGCAGCGGCGTGGCCGGGCACTTTGACGTTGCGCCAAATTTGGGCGATGCGGCCATCTTTGCCGATCAGAAATGTCGAACGATCGATGCCCATATATTTCCGGCCATACATCGATTTTTCCACCCACGCGCCAAAGGCTTCAACAACATGGCCCTCAATATCAGAGGCGAGCGGAAATTTGAGGCTATATTTTTCGGCAAACTTCTCCAAAGCGGGCATTTTGTCTTTAGAAACGCCAATCACCGTCAAGCCGGTGTGACCTAAAGCGGCCAGGGCTTCTTCAAAACCGCAAGCTTCTTTGGTGCAGCCGGGTGTATCCGCTTTCGGATAAAAATAGACCACATACGGATGCCCCTTCAGTGTGGCAGCACTGACGCGGCGACCCGCCGTGGCGGGCAAGTCAAAAGCTGGAACCTTGTCACCGATTTCAATACTCATTCTGGATCTCCTTTGGTTATATCGCCAAGATAACGGGTAAATAACAGCCGAACCGCTTGCGCGTGCCGATCAAGCGTCGAAACTAACGTCGTGGTATCAGGCTCACCCAAGACCGCCAATAGCCGCTCGCGTGCGGCGCGCGGGCTGGTCTCGGAAGGGCTGGTCAAGCCGGTCAAACGCAACATCGCTTGAACGCTTCTAAACAAATGATCAGCCGCGATCAATTGATCCGCCGCCGTGCAGGGCAATATCCGTGCCTCGGCCAGATGGCGCACCGCGACGGCGGTGCGCGTTGCGAACAATTCGGGCCGCTTTGGTCCGTGGATCAGTTGCAATGCCTCCACAATGAAGCCCAGCTCCATCATCCCACCGGCGCGATGCTTCAAATCAAACCCATCACGGGCCGGCGCATCGCGCGCGAGCCGGGCGCGCATCGCGGTGGTGTCGGCGCGGATGATGGCGCTCGGCTCCGGGCGCGAAAGCGCGGTGCGGATAGCGTCGGCTAACACCGGTGCGAACCCCCTTGTTGCGGCCAAGACCCTGGCGCGGGTTAGGGCAAGCCGCTCCCAGGTCCAGGATTGTTCGGCATGATAGCTGCGAAAGGCACCGAGCGAGACGGCGACCGGGCCTTTATTGCCGGAGGGGCGCAGCCGCATATCCACCGGATAAATCGGCCCATCCGCGCCCGAGGCGGTCAGCGCCGTGACCAATGATTGCGCCAGACGGGTGAAATAGCGGCCCGCATCCAAACCGCGACCCATGGCGTCGGGCGGGTGGTCGTAAATCAGCATCAAATCCAAATCCGAACCCGGCATCATTTCCTGCGCGCCGGCCCGCCCGAGCGCGACGATGCCAAACCGGCCCTTGGGCACTTTGCCGAACCGCCTTTGATGCTCCGCCATGATCGCGGCGAGCAACGCGCCTAACACCAAACGCGCCAATTCAGCGCGCATCACGCCCGATTGATCGATATCGATGCGACCTTCGAGTGTGGCCACCGAAAGCTGGAATTCCTCGCGCCGGACAAAGCGGCGCAGAATGGTCAAATGATCTTCAAGGTCACGCGCATCGCTCAATTGTCGGCGCAATAAGGGGGCAAAATCGCGGGTGCGCTCTTCGGCGCTCAGCAGTGCATCAAGCGCGCCGGGATGATCGGCCAAATGATCGGATAAGGACGGTGCGGCACCCAACACCATCGCGAGGCGATCGAGCAAGGCAGGGTTATGCTGAAACAGGGATAAAAGCTGCACCCCGGCGCGCTGCGCGCTCAGCATGTGATCGAAGCGGCGGAAGGCCAAATCGGGATCGGGCTGGTCGCCGAGTGCGGTGATCAGCCGGGGCAAAATCCGATCAAGCAGGGTTCGCGCCCGCTCGGCCCGCAGCGCGGGGATGCTGCCATCATGCCAGGCGCGCAGCCGCTCCGCGACATGGCGGGCATCGCTAAAGCCATGGCGGGTCAGGGCTGCGGCGAAGGCGGGCGGCACGGCGCCGGCTTCGCCCGGATTGAGCGGATCGCTGGGGGGCGCATCATCGCCCGCGTCAAAAAATTCGGCGAAGGCACCATGCACCCGCTCCATTAACTGGTTCAGCCCATGGGTAAAAGCGGGCGCGTCCATGCCCATGAACCGGGCAAAATCCGCCATGCCGGTTGCGCTGGTCGGCAGGCTGTGGGTTTGCCGATCCTCGATCATTTGCAGCCGATGCTCGATCTGACGCAGGCGCCGATAGGCCCCGCGCAACAGGCGCGCAATATCGGCGGGCAAATGCCCGGACGCGGCGAGCGCGCGCAGGGCGGCGCAGGTGCCAGGGATGCGCAAAGCTGGCTCGCGCCCGCCCCAGACCAATTCCAAGGTCTGCGCGATGAACTCAATCTCGCGAATCCCGCCGCGCCCGAGCTTCACATCGCGCCCCAAAACCACCCCGGCGCGATCATCATGGCGCTGATCGATTCGCCGTTTCATCGCGTGAATCTCCGCGATGGCGGCGAAATCGAGATGTCGGCGCCACACGAACGGGCGAATTTGTTCTAAAAATGCGGCGCCAAACGCATGATCGCCAGCCATCGGGCGCGCCTTGATATAGGCCGCACGCTCCCAGGTGCGCCCGTGGCTTTCGTAATAAGTCAGCGCTGCGGCAACCGAAATGACCGGCGGTGTCGCGGCGGGGTCCGGGCGCAGCCGCAAATCCACGCGAAACACCCGGCCATTGGCGTCGGGTTCGGCGAGCAGCGGCACCAAATCGCGGGCGAGCCGGGCCATAGCGGATTGCGCGTCATCCCGGTAAACGGGAGCCGAAGGGTCAAACAGAAGGACGAGGTCGATATCGCTGGAGTAATTCAGTTCGCGGGCGCCGAGCTTGCCCATCGCGAGCACCACGAAGCAGCAGCCGCGCGCCGGATCATCGGGGTAGGGCAGGGCGATCACGCCACGTTGATGCAGCGCGTGCAGCAAATGCCGCACGGCCGCCGATACGGCGGCGTCCGCAAGGTCGGACAAGGCGCGCGTGACGGTTTCAACGCGCCATGTGCCGGTCAGGTCAGCGAGGGCAATCGCCAACCCCGCGCGGCGCTTGGCTTTGCGCAAATTCGCCGCGATCAGCGGTCGCGCGGCCCCCGGATCGAGGCGGGCCAAGGCGGCGATTTCCTGCGCCATCACCGCATCGGCCCCGGCACTGAGGCCCCGCTTGAGGCTGCCTGGCCCCAGCAGGCGGAGCATAATATCCGGCTCGCGCAGGGCCAGCATCGCGAGATACGGGGCGTTGCCACCAAGGGCGGCCAGCGCCGCCGCGCCGCGCCGGCTATGGGCGAACAGCCGCGCCTTTTGGCCAAGGCCAGCAAATGCCTCGATCAAGCGCGTGGCACCTGCCGGATCGCTGGGTTCGGGGAAGGCACGCGCCGCGTCCGTGATGCGTTTCATCGTCTGATCCTTCGATGAGCAAGCGTCTGCGTCAAGCCGGGCAGGTCATGGGCGCGGTGTCGCATCACACAGCGCGCAGTGTGGGGACGTTTTTGCTGGTCATGTTGCTGGCCTTTGGCGCGGCATCCTGGCGATTATCGCGCGGGCCGGTCGCCATTCCGCTCCTCGCGGGGCGCATCGCGAACGCCGTCTCGGCGGCTCTGCCCGGCACGAAAATCACCATCGCGCGCGCGGCTTTGGCGTGGGAGGGGTTTCATCGGGGCGGCGCACCGCTCGATTTGCGGCTCTCCACCATCACGCTGCGTGCCCCCGGCGGCAGCACCCATGGCACGATTTCGCATTTGCGGGTGACGCTCAGCCCGCTTGCGCTCCTGCGCGGACGCATCGCCCCGATCGACATTATCGCCCGGCGCACCCGCGTCAGCCTGCGCGCCCCGTCTTTGGCCCTACCCAATACCAAACCCAACGCCAAAACCTACACCAGCCGCCCGACCGCCGCCGCCCAGCCTATCGCCGCTGCCCCGCCCGTCGCCGCTGCCTCCTCCCGCCATGCGCTCGATTTATCGGCCCTGCGCCGGATCAAAATCGAAAATGCGACGATCCAAATCGGCGCGGGCCAAGACCCAATCGCGCTGGCCGCCAGTGGCGCGAACCTGCAAGTGACTCGCACCGCCCATGGTCAGGTTTCCGGCAGCGCGGTGGCGATTTTTACCCATGGCACCACCCAAGCGCGCGTGCAGATCGCGGTTGCTGCGCGCGAGGGGCGGGGTCAGGTGACCGCCATGCTCGCACCGGTCAATCTCGCGCAGCTGATGCCGGATGATGCGCCCTTGGCGCGGTTCAACCTGCCGGTTTCAATCTCGTTGCGCTGGCCCATCGGCCCGCAGCGCCGCGCATCGCCGGTCATGGCCCGCGTTTCGCTCGGCGCGGGGAGCATCACCCTTGATGGCAGCGCCATCCCCATCGCGTCCGGCACGCTCGCGGCGCGCTTGGCGGGCGGATCGCTCCGCTTGACGAGCGCGCATATTATGCTCGCAGCACGGGGTGGCGTAGCGCCGATTGTCACCGGCACGGGTCACCTCGCTTTGACCGGCACCGAGGCGGGGGCGCTGCATTTGGCGGTGGATCATGCCGCAGCACCTTCCTTGCTCGCCTATTGGCCGAAACATTTCATCCCGAATGTGCGGCTGTTCGTGCAGAATCGGATACCCGCCGGGCAAGCGAGCCAAGGCACGGTGACTTTGGGGTTTGAACTTGCGCCGACCGTGCGGATCACCCAATTTGAGGGCGGATTCACCGCCCATGCCCTGACGCTCGATTGGTTTACCGGGGCGGCGCCGATCACCGATTTGCGCGGCACGCTTCATATCGACAATCCCGATCAAATCACCATCCGCGCGCAATCGGGCCAACTGGCCGGTGCGGCGCTCCACGGTACAATGCTGATCACCGGACTGACCCAACCGCGCCAGTTGGCCACCATTACGGCTGATCTGGCCGGCCCGCTCGCATCGGCCATCCCTGCGCTCGATCAGCCGCCGCTCTCGCTCGCCCGCCGCGCCGTGGCTTTTACCGGCGCCACCGGCCAGTTCACCGCGGCGATCAAAGCCGGCTTGCCGCTGGTCAAGCCGTTGAAGCTTAGCGATGTTGCCCTGACCGCCTCGGTTGATCTGAGTGGTGTGGATTGGGCGCCCATTGCCGGGCTGCCGATCCAGCAGGGGGCTGCGCATCTTGATGTGGATTTGCACCATCTGGCGCTGCACGGCACCGGCTTGGTCGCGCAAGCGCCGACACGGTTTACCGCGCGGATGAATTTGCCTGCGGGCACCTTCCGGTTGCAGGCGCATTCCGCCTTGAACCGGGTTTCCGCGCAAAAACTTGGCTTCCCCGCCGGCTATTGGCGGCACGGCACGGCGCCGCTGGCGCTCGCCTATCAAACCAAAGCCGGGGCGGGTGCGCTGGCGCTGACGCTGGATTTGACCCAGCCCAGCTTGGCTATTCCGGCCCTCGGTTGGCACAAAAGGACCAATCAGCCCGCCGCCGCGTTGCTTGGCCTTGCGTTTCCAGCCCATCACCCGCTGCGGATCACCCGCCTCAGCGCCCAAGCGCCATCCTTGCGGATTGATGCCACCGCCGAGGGCGGATCACTGCATCTTCAACGCCTGCGGATCGGCGCGACCCGCGCCCATGGCCAACTCACCCCGCCTTTGCATGCCGGGATGCCGTGGCAGATCCGCCTGCGGGGCCAGGCGCTCGATTTAACCCAGGCGATCGGGCAGAGCACGCGCACGGCCAAAGGCACATCTACGGGCCAAAGCGCACCCTCTGGCACAATCGGAGCGTCTGGCAAAAGCGCAGCCTCGGACAGCAAGACCGGCGCGCTCTGGCATGTGAACGCGCAATTTGACCAAATCCGCCTCGCACCAGCCCCGGCGCCCGCGTTGAATGCCGTTCAGATCAACGCTTTTGGCACCGGCACCGGTCTTGATGCGCTGACCGCGACGGCCACTCCGAGCAACACCATGCTTGATCTCCGGCGGGCGGGTGCCGTGCTCAATGTGCGCCTCACCGCGTCGCATACCGGCGCTCTGCTCGCGAGCCTCGGCGTCGGGCATCTCATTGTGGGTGGTGATCTCAGCCTCATCGGGCAATGGGGGGCGAAAGGGTTGGATGGCCGGGCCAGCCTGACCGCATTTCGCATCCCGCATGCGCCGATCATGGGAAAAGTCCTGCAAGGCATGACCGTCTATGGCCTTGGCGATGCAACATCCGGCCCCGGCCTTGCCTTCACCCGCCTGGTCGCGCGGTTGCGCTTGGCGAAGGGCGTGCTGATTGTGGCCCGTGGCCGGGCCTTTTCCGGCTCGCTCGGCCTGACAGCGGCGGGGCAGATCGATCTGGCTGATAAAAATTACGACATCGATGGCACAATCATCCCGGCCTATGCGTTGAACACGCTCCCCGGTAAAATCCCGCTGCTCGGCAAGCTATTTCGGCCCGCCAAAGGCGGCGGCTTGTTTGCCGCGCATTATGCGTTGAGTGGCCCGTTTGCCAAACCATCCTTCAGCGTCAATCCGCTCGCCGCCCTCACGCCCGGCGTGCTAGGCCGGGTTTTTAACGCGGAACCGCCAACCCCTTCCGTAAACGTCAGTAAACATCCGTAAGCATTGACTTGCCTCTTGCCCTTCAATAGACCATCCCCATTCCCACGGTACACGCTCATCAACCAACCAACGGTAGTCCCATGAAATTGCTGGTTCCTGTCAAACGCGTTGTTGACTACAATGTGAAAATCCGGGTCAAATCGGACAATTCCGGCGTCGAGCTGGCTGGCGTCAAAATGTCGATGAACCCGTTTGATGAAATCGCCGTCGAGGAGGCGGTGCGCCTGAAGGAAAAAGGTACGGTCAGCGAGATCATCGCGGTCTCGATGGGTGCGTCCGCCTGCCAGGAAACGCTGCGCACCGCGCTGGCAATGGGGGCTGATCGTGGCATTCTGGTGGAAACCGATATCGAGCTGCAACCGCTCGCCGTTGCCAAATTGCTCAAGGCGCTGATTGACCGCGAACAGCCGCAATTGGTTATTATGGGCAAGCAGGCGATTGACGATGATATGAACGCCACCGGCCAAATGCTCGCCGCCCTGCTCGGCTGGCCGCAAGGCACATTCGCTAGCAAATTGACGATTGAGGGCGATCAAGCCACCGTGGTTCGCGAAATTGATGGTGGTTTGGAAACGCTCTCGCTCAATCTGCCCGCCATCATCACCACCGATTTGCGCTTGAACGAGCCGCGCTATGCGTCACTGCCCAACATCATGAAGGCGCGCAAAAAGCCGATCGAAACGATCAAGCCCGCTGATCTCGGGGTTGATCCCACGCCGCGCCTGACCACGCTGAAAGTGGTTGAACCGCCCAAGCGCCAGGCCGGTATCAAGGTCAAAACCGTGCAGGAACTCATCGAGAAACTGCGTAACGAAGCGAAGGTGATTTGAGATGTCGCAAATTCTGGTTCTGATCGATCATGATGGCGTCAGCATCAAGCAACCGGCCCGCAGTGCCATCGCGGCGGCGGCGCAGCTCGGCACCGTGCATGCCTTGGTCGCTGGTGAAAATGTCGGCCAAGCGGCCCAAGCAACAGCCAGCGTTGCCGGCGTGGCCAAGGTGCTGGTGGCGGATGGCCCCGGCTACGCCCACGCGCTCGCCGAACCGCTCGCGGATTTGCTGCGCCGCCTGGCCCCTGATTACAGCCATATTCTCGCGGCCTCGACCGCGATTGGCAAAAACGTGATGCCACGCTTGGCCGCCTTGCTCGATGTGCAGCCGATCAGCGATATCGCCGCCGTGATCGATGCGGATCATTTCGTCCGCCCGATCTATGCCGGTAATGCGATGGCCACGGTCAAATCATCCGACAGTAAAAAAGTGATCACCGTGCGCGCCGCCAGCTTCGATCCCGCGCCCGTCACGAGCGGTGCCGCGCCGATTGAAACCATCGATGCGACGGCGAGCAGCTCGACGTCGCGCTTCGTCAGCGCCGAACTCTCCAAGAGCGAGCGCCCGGAATTGACCGCCGCGAAAATCGTGATTTCCGGCGGGCGCGGCATGCAAAATGGTGAGAATTTTACCAAATTGCTCGATCCGGTCGCCGATAAGCTCCACGCCGCCGTTGGGGCCTCGCGCGCGGCGGTGGATGCCGGCTTCGTGCCGAACGATTATCAGGTCGGCCAGACCGGGAAAATCGTGGCCCCTGATTTGTATATTGCGGTGGGTATTTCCGGCGCGATTCAGCATCTCGCGGGCATGAAAGATTCCAAAGTCATCGTCGCCATCAACAAAGACGAAGAAGCACCGATTTTCCAAATCGCCGATTACGGCTTGGTTGGTGATCTCTTCACCATTCTGCCCGAAATGGAGAAGGAACTTGGCTGATATGACCCTCAACACCGTTGGCGTGCTCGGCGCCGGGGCGATGGGCAATGGCATCGCCCATGTCGCGGCGCTGTCAGGCTTGAATGTCGTGCTGGTGGATACCGCGCAGGCGGTGCTTGATAAAAGCCTTGCGACGATGGCCAAAAATCTCGAACGGCAAGTGCAGAAGGGCACGATCGATCAAGCTGCCGAGCAAGCCGCGCTGGCGCGGGTTAAAGCCGCCACCACCCATGACGCGCTCAGCCAATGTGACATCGTGATCGAAGCGGTGCCCGAGCGCGAGGACATCAAGCGCGCGGTCTATGCGCAAATCCTACCGCATCTGGCACCCCACGCGATTTTGGCCTCCAATACGTCGTCGATCTCAATCACCAAACTAGGTCATGCCACCGGCATCGCCGATCGTTTCGTCGGCATGCATTTTTTCAACCCGGTGCCGATGATGAAGCTGGTTGAAATCATCAGCGGCTTGGCGACCAGCCCGGCCACCCTCGGCGTGGTCGAAGCCCTGGCCCAGCGCATGGGCAAAACCACGATCATGGCGCAGGATTTTTCCGGTTTCATCGTCAACCGCATTTTGGTGCCGATGATCAACGAGGCGATTTTTGCCCTCCATGAAGGGATCGGCACCATCACCTCGATCGATCAGGGGATGAAACTCGGCGCCGCACACCCGATGGGCCCGCTGACCCTCGCCGATTTCGTGGGCTTGGATATCGTGCTGGAAGTGATGCGCGTGCTCCATGAAGGGCTCGGGGAGGATAAATATCGCCCCTGTCCGCTGCTGGTGAACTATGTGGCCGCCGGCTGGCTCGGCCGCAAATCCGGTCGCGGCTTCTATGATTATTCAACAACCCCGCCCACGCCAACCCGCTGACCGCACACGTTGACTTCATCCAACCGGGCCTGTATCCCGCGTCATCATTAAGTTTCTTTCCGGCGGCGTAGCTCAGTGGTAGAGCAGGGGAATCATAATCCCTTGGTCGGTGGTTCAAATCCGCCCGCCGCTACCAGCCCCCATCCCCCATCAAACGATCAAAATCGCCCGGAAATCATTGACATTGGTGCGGGTTGGCCCCGTCACAATCAAATCGCCCAACGCCGCAAACGCGGTATAGGAGGCGTGCGCTGCCAACAGCGCCTCGGGGTGCATCCCTTGCGCGGCCAAGCGCGTCAGGCTGGTGGGCGTTATGATGGCGCCGGCATTGGTCTCAGACCCGTCGATTCCATCGGTGTCGCAAGCCAGCGCGTAAATCCGCTGATCGCCGCCCAGCGCAATCGCCAGTGCAAGCAAAAACTCACCATTGCGCCCGCCCCGCGCCTGTGGGTTCGGCTGCGCCGAGAGCGTCACGGTGGTTTCGCCACCCGAGAGCAGCACGCAGGGTCGGTCAGTCGATGATCGCGCATAATCCAAAGCTTGCGCCGCCATCTGCGCGCCAATCGCCGCTGATTCTCCCTCAATCGCATCGCCAAGGATAATCGGCACCACCCCCATCGAGCGCGCCAGCGCCGCCGCCGCCGCCAGCGCATCGGCTGGTGTCGCGACCAACGCCGTGCTCGACCGCGCAAAAATCGGGTCGCCCGGCTTCGGCGTTTCGGAGGCAGGGTCGGCCAAATGCGCGATAACGGCGGGCGGCATTGCAATTTGATAGCGTGTGAGTGCGGCGAGCGCCTCGGCGCTGGTGCTCGGATCAGGGCAAGTCGGCCCGGAACCAATCACCGCGATATCATCTCCCGGAATATCCGAAATCGCGAGCGTGACCAGACAAGCAGGGGCGGCGGCCACCGCCAATCGCCCGCCTTTGATCGCGGAAAGATGTTTGCGCACCGCATTCATCGTGCGAATATCCGCCCCCGAGCGCAACAAGCCCCGATTGATCGCCCGCTTATCCTCAAGGCTCAACGAAGCCGCCGGCACGGTCAATAACGAGGATGCCCCGCCCGACATCAAGCACAGCAACAAATCATCGGCCCCCAGCAAGCGTGCCGCGGCTAAAATCTGCACCCCGGCTTCCATACAAGCCTGATCCGGCACCGGATGCGCCGCCTCAATCGTCGCGATACGCGGGATCGGCCCAATCCCATGGCCATAAGGCACCACGGCAAAGCCCGATAACGCCGCCGCCGCCGGCCAATGCTGCGCCACTACCTGCGCCATCGCCGCACCCGCCTTGCCCGCAGCCACCACCAATGTTCGCCCACGCGGCGGTGTCGGTAAAAATGGCAACACCCGCTCGCCACCTGCCGCCGCAACCGCTGCATCAAACAAGGCCCGTAGCAGGTCCGTCGGTTCCATCGTTATCTCTCCCCCAAAACGCCCCGCATCTTGCCCTGATTTGCGCATAGCGCCAAACAGTGACCATGTCAGGGCATACAACAGACGGCGTCACGATGCGGCGGGCCATCGGCTTGATGAGCGGCACCTCGCTCGATGGGGTGGATGCCGCCTGGATCGAAACTGATGGCGAACAGATTTTCGCCCTCGGCCCGAAAGCAACCTTGTTTTACGAAGACCCGCTCCGCACCCGCCTGCGCGCCGTGCTCAGCGCCGCTGCCACGCGCCCGCATGATGACCCCGAAATCAAGGCGCTGGCCGCGATCATCGCCGAGCGCCATGCCGAAGCCGCCGTGCTGCTCGCACGCGGCGCCGACATAATCGGCTTTCACGGGCAAACGATCCTGCATAACCCGCAGCAGCGCCGAACCTGGCAAATCGGCGATGCAGCACTGCTCGCGCATAAAACCCGCTTGCCGGTCGCGTATGATTTTCGCAGCGCCGATGTCGCGGCAGGCGGCGAGGGGGCGCCCCTGGTGCCGCTGTTCCATCAAGCCCTGGCCGCTCCGCTCGAAAAACCGCTGATGATCGTCAATATCGGCGGCGTCGCCAACATCACCTGGCTCGGGGCCGATGGCGCGATCTTGGCCTGCGATACCGGACCCGGCAATGGGCCGCTGGATGATTGGCTGCATCACCATACCGGCGCGCCGTTCGACCGTGACGGCGCAATGGCACTCAGCGGCACCGTGGCCGAGGATCGCCTGGCGGCCCTGATGGCCGACCCGTATTTCGCCCGCCCTGCGCCCAAATCGCTGGACCGGCTGGATTTTTCCGCGCCGATTGACCAAGCCCTCATGGGCCTGTCGCCCGCCGATGGCGCGGCCACCCTGGCCGCCTTTACCGCCGCCGCCATTAAAGCGGCCCCGATGCCGCCCGGTTTGCGACGCGTGCTGGTAACCGGCGGTGGCAGGCATAACCGCGCGATCATGCAAGCCTTACAGACGCGCTTCGCGGTGCCGGTGGACCCGGTCGAAGCCGTTGGCTGGGATGGCGATGCGCTCGAAGCGCAATGTTTCGGCTTTTTGGCCATCCGCGTTGCGCGCGGCCTGCCGCTTTCGCTCCCCAGCACCACCGGCGTCGCCACCCCGATGCGCGGCGGACAGATCAAACACCCTGTTTATTGATTTTCTCGCCGATTTTTTGATCGTTTTATTCAATAAATAAAATGAACGTAAAACAAAATGCTGCAGTCAAAATAAGCTAGACAAGCTTATCGCCCGATGATAGTGGTGCGCGCTCTGAATCCGATCCTTGCCAATTTTAAACCCAGGAGGCGTTGATGGATAATATGACCGTTCCGCCTCTTGTTGGCGATCAGGGCATCGTTTGTGTGTGCGAGCGAACTTCCCGTTAGCTTAGCCCGCCGCCGCCATCGTCCCTGATGGCATGAATTCCTAAATTTCCCGTTTTCTTAAGGACGTTTCCGCGCAAGCGGAGCGAAGCAAAAATGTCTTCACGCGATCAGGCGATGAACTCGCCGTTTCGGGCCGTCTTCGGCTTTGTTGGTCGGCGCTGGCTGCGACACCCGGTTTGGGTCACAATCACCGCAACCGCGATGATTTTGGCAACACTGACCGATGTGTTCATGCCGGTCTATGCGGGCAATTTGATCAATGCCGTAGCGCAGCGCAACGCGCACGGGCTGGCCCAGGCGGAGCAAGCGCTCGCGATCATTGCTGCCTTGGGCGCTGCGCAAACCGTGCTGCGCTTTATCGGCTTTCGCGCCATCGTCATGCTCACCTTGGCGATGATGGGGGACATGGCGCGCGAATCCTTCTATCGCGTGCAGCGCTTCGCCGCCGATTGGCACGCCAATAATTTCGCCGGCGCCATCGTGCGTAAAATCACCCGGGGCATCTGGGCAACCGATCTGCTGAATGACACGGTCTTGATCGCGCTGTTACCCGCCGCCTCGGTGCTGATCGGCACCTCGATCATGCTCGGCGTGCGCTCCCTGGCCATGGGTCTGCTGATCGCCGGCGGCGCGATGATGTATGTCACCGCCACCATGCTGCTGCAGACGCGCTATGTCTCGCCCGCCTCGCAACTCTCTAATCGCTGCGACACCGCGATGGGCGCAGCCCTGGCCGATGCCGTGTCCTGCAACGCCGTCGTCAAAGGCTTCGCCGCCGAAACGCGGGAGGATGAAAAACTAACCCAAGTGGTGCGCAAATGGCAGCGCCGCACCCGGCGCTATTGGATGCGTGGCAATAATGTCGGCACCGGCCAAAGCACCGCGCTCTTGGTGCTGCGCATCGCGATCATCGGACTAGCGCTCGATCTCTGGTGGCGGCACCAGGCCAGCGCCGGCGAAGTCGCCACCGTGATCACCGCCTATTTGATCGTGCTCGGCTATCTGCGCGATATGGGCTATCACATCGCCAACATCCAACGCACCGTGAACGAGATGGAGGATATGGTGCGCATGGAAGCGCAACCTTTCGCCATCGCCGATCAGCCCGGCGCGCAACCCGCCCGGATCATCCAGGGCGCCATCACGTTCGACCATGTGGATTTTGCCTATGGTGCGCATGTTCGACCGCTGTTTCGTAATTTGTCGGTGCGGATCGCCCCCGGTGAGCGCGTCGGGCTGGTGGGCCATTCCGGCTCCGGCAAAACCAGCTTCGTCAAGCTGATCCAGCGCCTGCATGACGTCACCGGCGGACGCATCCTGATCGACGGGCAGAATATTGCACAGGTCACCCAGCAAAGCCTGCGCAGCGCCATCTCGATCGTCGCGCAGGAGCCAATCCTGTTTCACCGCAGCCTCGCCGAGAACATCGCCTATGGCCGCCCCGATGCCAGCATTGCCGAAATCGAGCAAGCCGCAATGCTGGCCAACGCCCATGACTTCATCCAACGCCTGCCGCGCGGCTATCGGACGCTGGTGGGCGAGCGCGGCGTCAAATTATCGGGCGGCGAGCGCCAGCGCGTGGCCATCGCCCGGGCCTTTTTGGCCGATGCGCCGATCTTGATTTTGGACGAAGCGACGGCAAGTCTCGATTCCGAATCCGAAGCGTTGATCCAGCAGGCGGTCGAGCGGCTGATGACCGGTCGCACGGTGATTGTCGTCGCGCACCGCCTCTCCACCGTGCGCGCCCTGGACCGAATCTTGGTTTTCGACCAAGGTTCAATCGTGGAAGAGGGCACGCATGACGCCTTGACCGCCCATCCGGGCGGCATCTATCGGCGCCTGTTCGAGCGGCAGGCTTTAGGACTTTTGACTGAATAACAGGGATCGACCGATGAAATTTACCAGCATCACCACCACCACCCCAAGCGCCGAAAGCCTGGAGGCCGATTATGCCAAGCTCCACACCATGCTTGATCGCGGCGCGCTGGGCGAAGCGTTAGCGGCCTGGGAGCAAATCCGCCGCGATATTGGCAGTTGGTCAGCCATGGTCGAGCTGCGTTTCTCCCAAGATACCGCCAACGCCCAAGCCAAAGCTGACCGCGACTATGCTGACGCGCTCGGCCCGGTGATCACCGGTCATGATACCAAAATCAAGCAGCGCCTGTTAGCGCTGGATCCGGCCCCGATCATCGCCCTCTATGGCCGGCACGCGCTCGATATTTGGCGCAACGACGTCACCACCTTCGACCCGATCATTGCCGATGATCTGGAGCAGGAGGCCAAACTCACCAGCGATTATACCGCCTTGCTGGCCTCGGCGAAAATCGAATTTGACGGCCAAATTCTCAATCTCGCCGGCTTGACCCCCTATGGCGAAAGCCTGGACCGGACGATCCGCCATCGCGCCGCGCAGGCGCGCTGGACATTTTTTGAACAAAACGCCGATCAGCTCGATGATATTTATGATCGCCTGGTCAAATTGCGCGATAAAATGGCGCGCGCGCTGGGCGATGATAATTTTATCGCTTTGGCCTATCGGCGGATGGGCCGCCTCGATTACGGCCCCGCCGAGGTCGCGACCTACCGCGCCGAAGTGCTCACCCATGTGGTGCCGCTGGTCGCCCAAATTGTCGATCAGCGCCGCCGCGATAATGGCCTTGATCATCTCTATGCCTGGGACGAAGCGATCATCGATCCCGCAGGCAACCCCAAGCCGCAGGGCGATCATGACACGCTGGTTTCCAAGGCCCAAGACATGTTCACCGCGATGGATGGCCGAATCGCAGCTTTCTATCAGCAAATGAACGAAGGCGGCTTTCTGGATTTGCAAAATCGCCCGACCAAGCGCGGCGGTGGCTTCTGCACCTCATTCCCCTCAGTGGGCATGCCCTACATTTTCGCCAATTTTAATGGCACGCATCACGACATCAACGTCTTCACCCATGAAATGGGCCATGCGTTCCAGAATTATCAAAGCCGCCACCAACCGGCGCTCGATTATCTTTGGCCGACCATGGAATCGGCGGAAATCCACTCGATGAGCCTGGAGTTTTTGGCCTACCCGCATCTCGCCCCCTTGTTAGGCGATGAAACCGCGCGCTATCGGCGCATGCATTTGATCGGCGCCCTCGAATTTTTGCCATACGGGGTCTGCGTCGATCACTTCCAGCACGAGATTTATGCCAATCCCACCGCCACACCAGCCGAGCGTCACGCGATGTGGAAAAAGCTCGAAAAACTCTACATGCCCTGGCGCGATTGGGGCGATCTCGCCTACCCCGCCAAAGGGGCGCGCTGGCAGGGCCAGCCGCATATCTATAGTGCGCCATTCTACTATATCGATTACACCCTCGCGCAATGCTGCGCTTTGCAATTTTGGGTCGAATCCGAAAAAGATTATCGCGGCAGCTTCGATAATTACGTCTCGCTCTGCGGTCTTGGGGGGTCCGCATCGTTTGGCGGCCTCGTCGCGGCGGCCAAATTGCAATCGCCGTTCAAACCAGGCGCGCTCGGCACCGTTGTCACCCAAGCCAAAGCAGCACTCGCCCTCTGAAGGAGCAAAAATGGTTTTCCCGGCAGTTACCGCCTTCTACGCGGCGATTTTGGCCTTGATCTATCTCGGCCTCTCCTTTTGGGTGGTGGCCGGGCGCGGCAAACTCAAAGTCATCCATGGCGATGGCGGCCATGACACGCTGCAACGCCGCATCCGCGCCCATGCCAATTTCAGCGAATATGTACCGATCATTCTCATCCTCTGCGCCTTGCTCGAAGCACGTGGGGCAGGGGGCCTCACCATCACATTTCTGCTCTTGCCGCTCACCATCGTGCGCCTGATGCATCCGGTCGGCATGGTCGCGCGCGAAAATTCGCTGCAACAATATCTGTTTCGCGCCCCCGCCGCGCTGATCACCTGGATCGTCATGGCCGCCGCCGCAATCTTGCTGCTCGTGCGCCTTGGTTGATCGATGATCCCGATCGCCCTCGATCCACGCTGCGTCCGTCTCGCGGTTTGCGGCAATGGCGCGCTCGCTTTGCGCCGGTTCAACGCGCTGCAAGCCGCCGGTGCGACTGATTTGCTCCTGTTTGCCGATGAGCCTCTCCCGGCTCTGCAAACGGCGGCAGGAGAGCATTGGCGGCCACGCCTACCTGACCCAGCGGATCTCGCGGCCCTGCACGGGCTATGGATTGTCGATCTGGAGGCTGCGAAAGCCGAACTGCTCGCCGAACAAGCGCGCGCCCGCCATTTGCTGGTCAATATCGAGGATGTGTCAGCCTTTTGCGATTTTCATTCGGTGGCCGAAATTCGCCGGGGTGATCTGCTCGTAACCATCTCAACCGGCGGCGCCGCGCCGGGCCTCGCCGGCCTGATCCGACGGCGGCTCGAAGCCATGTTTGATGGTCGCTGGGCGGAGCGGCTGGTGGAGCTGCGCGCCCTGCGCGCCTCGTGGCGGGCGCAAGGCGTGCCGATGCCCGAGGCCATGCGCCGCATCGAAACGCTGGTCGCCGAGCGTGGCTGGCTGGATGCGCCGGAAAAATGAACACGAGAAAAATGAACACGAGAAAAGTGAACACAACAAGAACAAATTCTTAACAAATCCTTTCCAATGGTGTTGCCGTTCTGTTCTCTCCATGCAATGGTAACTCTCATCAGGGCCACGCGCCTCGATTCGCCCACTCGTCCCATTTCGTCATGCTGGTGCCTCGACGCCTCATCGCGAATGCCCTATAGCTACTTCGCCTTAAAGTTGTAACGCGCCGCTCCGCAAAGGAAATTTCGATGGAAAAAAACAAGGCTCTGGACGCCGCTCTCTCCCAAATCGAGCGCGCTTTCGGCAAAGGCTCGATCATGCGCATGGGCGCGCGCCCCGGCAATGAGGAGATCGACGTGGTGCCCTCCGGGTCGCTGGGCCTGGACCTCGCCTTGGGCATTGGCGGCTTTCCGCGTGGCCGCGTGATTGAAATTTACGGGCCGGAATCCTCAGGCAAAACCACGCTGGCCCTGCACGCCATTGCCGAAGCGCAAAAACGCGGCGGCACTTGCGCCTTCATCGATGCCGAGCACGCGCTCGACCCGATCTACGCCCGCAAGCTCGGCGTTGATGTCGATAATTTGCTGATTTCTCAACCAGATACCGGCGAGCAAGGGCTGGAAATCGCCGATACGCTGGTCCGCTCCGGCGCCATCGATGTGCTGGTGATCGATAGTGTCGCCGCCTTGGTGCCCCGCGCCGAACTCGAAGGCGAAATGGGCGATAGCCATGTCGGCCTGCATGCCCGCCTGATGAGCCAGGCGCTGCGCAAACTCACCGGCTCCATCTCGCGCAGCAAAACCATGATGATTTTCCTCAACCAAATTCGTCTGAAAATCGGCGTGATGTTTGGCAATCCGGAAACCACCACCGGGGGCAATGCCCTGAAATTCTACGCCTCGGTGCGCATGGAAATCCGCCGCATCGGCGCCATCAAAGACCGCGAGGAAGTCACCGGCAACCAAACGCGGGTCAAGGTGGTGAAAAACAAGCTCGCCCCGCCATTCCGCCAGGTCGAATTCGACATCATGTATGGCGAGGGCATTTCCAAAGTTGGCGAACTGATCGATCTCGGCGTGAAAGCCGGCATCGTCGAGAAATCCGGCGCCTGGTTCAGCTATGACAGCCAACGCGTCGGCCAAGGGCGCGAAAACGCCAAGCAATTCCTGCGTGATCACCCCGATATCGCCGCCGCCATCGAAGCGCGCATTCGCGACCAGGCCGCCGTGGTGGAAAAAGCCATGATGGTCGCGCCCTCGGATAATGAGGCCGCCGAAGCCGCCGAATAAGCGCGCCGCACAACGCGCCGGCGCAATCGGGTGGGATGACAGGTCCGGATTGCTGCGGTATGCCTTGCGCAACCGCAGCCTTCAGGGACTTCATACCGCTCCATGACCTCCAGTAACGATATCCGCGCAACCTTCCTCGATTATTTCACCCGCAATGGCCATGAGCCCGTGCCCAGCGCCCCCTTGGTGCCGCGCAACGATCCCTCGCTGCTGTTCGTTAATTCGGGCATGGTGCCGTTCAAGAACGTGTTCACCGGTCAGGAAAAACGCCCCTATCTGCGCGCCACCTCCGCGCAAAAATGCGTGCGCGCCGGCGGCAAACATAACGATCTGGACAATGTCGGCTACACCGCGCGGCATCACACATTTTTCGAAATGCTCGGCAATTTTTCCTTCGGCGATTATTTCAAAGAACAAGCGATCACCCATGCCTGGACCCTGCTGACCCGCGATTTCGGCTTGGCCAAAAACCGCCTGCTGGTCACGGTTTTTCACGACGATCATGACGCCGCCGCCCTCTGGCATAAAATTGCCGGCCTGCCCGATGAGCGGATTATTCGCATCAAAACCGACGATAATTTCTGGCGCATGGGCGAAACCGGCCCGTGCGGCCCGTGCTCGGAAATTTTCTACGATCATGGCCCCAGCGTCCCCGGCGGCCCACCCGGCAGCCCGGATGAAGATGGTGATCGGTTCATTGAAATCTGGAACCTCGTCTTCATGCAATATGTCGAAGACGCATCGAAAACCCTCACACCATTGCCACGCCCCTCGATTGATACCGGCATGGGCCTTGAGCGTTTCGCCGCAATTTTGCAGGGCAAACATGATAATTATGATACCGATACCCTGCGCGCCCTGATCATCGCCTCCGCCGAAGCGTCAAACACCGATCCCGATGGGCCGCATAAAATCAGCCATCGCGTCATCGCCGATCATTTGCGCAGCACCGCCTTCATCATCGCCGATGGCGTCTTGCCCTCGAATGAAGGGCGCGGCTACGTGCTGCGCCGGATTATGCGCCGCGCCATGCGTCACGCCCATCGTCTTGGCATGCGCGAGCCGTTCATCTACCGGCTGGTGCCCGCTTTGACCCGGCAAATGGGCGTCGCCTACCCCGAATTGCCGCGCGCCGAAGCGCTGATCATCGAAACCCTCAAGCTCGAAGAACAAAAATTCGCCGTCATGTTAGAGCGCGGCCTGTCCCTGCTCGATGACGAGGTGGCGCGCCTGGGCACCGGCACGCCCTTGCCCGGCGCCGTCGCCTTCAAACTTTATGACACGTTCGGCTTCCCACTCGATTTGACCGAAGATGCCCTGCGCGAACAAGGCCGCACTCTGGATCGCGCGGGCTTTGACACCGCCATGGCCGAGCAAAAATCCCGCGCCCGCGCCGCCTGGGCCGGCAGTGGCGATGCTGCCAACGAACAGCTTTGGTATGATCTACGTGATCAAATCGGCGCCACCGAATTTCTCGGCTATCATAGCGAAGCGAGCGATGCCAGCATCCTCGCGCTCGTGGTCGATGGCGCGTCCGTCCCCGCCGCAACCGCCGGTCAAGACGTCGCGATCATTCTCAATCAAACCCCGTTTTACGCGGAAAGTGGCGGCCAAGTCGGCGATACCGGCATATTGACCGCAGGCACCACACGCGTTGTTGTGCGCGACACCCAAAAAAAACTTGGCGATCTGATTGTGCATCTTGGCCATATCGAGGCGGGCAGCCTGTCCGTGCGGCAAACCGTCCACGCCGAGCTTGACCATCAGCGCCGCACCGCCATTCGCGCCCATCACTCCGCGACCCATTTGCTGCATGAGGCGCTGCGCCGCGCGCTCGGCCCGCATGTCACCCAAAAAGGCAGCCTGAACGCGCCAGATCGGCTGCGCTTTGACATCTCCCAACCGAGGCCGGTGACCGATGCTGAGTTGCGCGCCGTCGAACGGGCGGTAAATGCCCGTATCCGCGAAAACGCCCCGGTGGAAACCCGCCTGATGACCCCCGAAGAAGCGGTCAAGCGCGGTGCCATGGCCCTGTTCGGCGAAAAATACGGCGATGAAGTGCGCGTGGTGTCGATGGGTGAGGGCGATGATGGTAAATCGGCCTACTCAATCGAACTATGCGGTGGCACCCATGTCCGCCGCACCGGCGATATCGGTGCCTTTCGCATTCTCGCTGAAGCCGGCGTGGCCGCCGGCATCCGCCGGATCGAAGCCGTCACCGGCGAAGCGGCCCTCGCCGCCATCGAGGCGGACGCCGATACGCTGGCGCAAGCGGCCCATCTGCTCAAGGCCCTACCGTCCGAACTGCCCACCCGCATCACCGCCCTGCTCGATGAGCGCAAGCGCCTGGAGCGCCAGCTCAGCGACCTGCAACGCAAACTCGCGACCGGCGGCCCCGATGCCGCCATCGAAGACATCGCTGGCGTGAAACTCGCCGCCCGCGATCTGGGCGATGTCGCCCCCCGTGAGCTTAAATCGATCGCCGACTCGATTCTGAAATCAATCGGCTCGGGCATCGCCGCCGTCGCCTCCACCGCCGAAGCCAAACTCAGCCTGGTGGTCGCCGTCTCAGCCGATCTGACCGCCCGCTTCAACGCC